>DATAJS010000003.1 GCA_036262035.1 Burkholderiales bacterium
CGCGCGGACTCGTCCGGGACGACGTGACCCGCCGTCACGTCGCTTTGACGTTCTTGTTGAAGAAATCCACCGTCCGCTGCCACGACAGCTTCGCAGCCGCTTCGTCGTAGCGCGGCGTGGTGTCGTTGTGGAAGCCGTGCTGGGTGTTGGGATAGGTGTGCAGCTCGTGGCGCACCTTGTTCGCCTTCAACGCTTCGTCGAACGCCGGGATGCCCTTGTTGATGCCGGGATCCTCGCTCGCGTAATGCGCCATGATCGGCGCCTTGATCTTCGCGACGTCGTCGGGTTTCGGCTGCGCGCCGTAATAGGGCGCGCTTGCCGCGAGGTCGGGAAAGCGCACCGCCATCTGGTTCACCACGCCGCCGCCGAAGCAGAAGCCCACCGCGCCGATCTTGCCGGTCGTGTCGTTGCGCGCCTTCACGTACGGCACCGCGTTGAGCAGGTCCTCGATCATCTTCGCGCGGTCCTGCTTGGCGAACATCTCGCGCGCCTTGTCTTCGTCGCCGGGATAGCCGCCGAACGGTGACAGCGAATCGGGCGCGAAAGCGAGATACCCGAGCACGCCGAGGCGGCGCGCGACGTCCTCGATGTAGGGATTGAGACCGCGGTTCTCGTGGATGACGACGATGGCCGGCAGCTTTGCCGCGCCTTTGGCGGGTTTCACGAGGTAGCCGCTGATCTTGCCCGACCCCTGCGAGCTCGTGTAGCTCACCGTCTCGGTGCGTATGCGCGCGTCGTCCTTCGGCACCTGGTTCGCCCACGCGAAGTTGGGCTTGAGCGCTTCGAACATCGCCGCGGCGGTGAAGCCGCCGACCGCGAACTTCGATGCGCCGTCCAGGAACTGGCGGCGGGACACGCTGCCGTGCACGTAGCCCTGGAAGAGCTTCATCACTTCCGGGTGAAAATCGCTGGCCTTTTTGCGTTCCATCGAGCCCCCTTGGGTCGTTTGATTGGCGGACACGAACGATAACAGGAATGCCGGACGGATATTCCTGCGGAAACGTCAAAAGCGATTTTTAGCCGCAAAGGACGCCAAGGACGCAAAGGAAAATCGAATACGTCATCGCGAGGCGCCGCCGGGCGCCGTGGCGATCTCGTGGCGCACGGCGCTCCGTCCGTCACGGGATTGCTTCGTCGCTACCGCTCCTCGCAATGACTCTTTTGCTTTCCTTTGCGTCCTTTGCGTCCTTGGCGGTTCAATTGTTTTTTACGTGCTTCACCAGCTGCCGCGGCCCGACTTCGCCGCCGTAGACGTTGCCTTTGGCGTCGACCGCGACGCCTTCGGCCGCGCTGGTGCCTTTGAGCTCCAGCGGATCGGGGATGCGGTAGAGCACGTTTCCATTCTTGACGCTGCCGATGCGGATGCCGCGCTTCCAGTCGCCGTGCGGGACGGTGCCGTTCGATTCGGAGTCGGCGACGTAGATCGTATCGCCGCGGATGGCGATACCGCTCGGCCGGCCGAACTGCTTCCACTCGGCGATGAAGCGGCCGTCCCGGTCGAGGATCTGGATGCGGTTGTTGCCGCGGTCGGCGACGAAGAGCCGGCCTTGCGCGTCGATCGCAATGTCGTGCGGCGTCCTGAACTCGCCCGGCCCGGCGCCGAGCTTGCCGAACGAGCGCACGAACTGGCCGTCCTTCGTGAACTTCGAGATGCGCGACACCGCCGGCGGGTTGGCCGCGCCGCCATGGCCCTCCGTGACGTAGATGTCGCCGTTGGGCGCGACGACGACGCTGTTGGGCTCGGTGAGCGCGTCCGGCGGATCGCCCGCGACGCCCGGCATGCCGATGGTCATCAGCAGCTTCCCCTCGGGGCTGAACTTCATCACCGCGTGCCCTTTGCCGCCGTCCTGCGGGTGCTCCTTGCGCTCGCGCGCGTTGATGCCGCGCCCGTCGACGACCCACACGTTGCCTTCTCCATCGACATGGATCTTGTGCGGGAAGACGAACATCTCGCTGCCGAAGCTTGTCCGGAGATTGCCCGCCGCGTCGAACCTGAGCACCGGCGGCAGCTTCGAGCCCGCGCAACTGTCGTACTGGAACGGCGACTCGCCGGGCGGCGCGTTGGGATTCGCGCCGCAGCGGTCGGCGACCCACAGCGATTCGCCGTCGCGGTCGATCGCCACCGCGTTGAGCGCGCCCCACGTGCGGCCGTCGGGCAGCTTGCCCCACGGCGCGGTGGTCTTGTATGGATTCGGCAGATCGTTCGTCGCCGGCGCGGCCGACTGCGAGCCGGCATCCGCGCCGCACAGCAGTATGGCGGCAGTGAGCGCGCTGACGACTCTGAATCCGCTTGTCATGACGTGTCCCCTCAGATCATGGCTAGTATGCACCGGCGCGCGCCAGCATCGCCGCCGCCGTCTCGTCCGCGTCGCCGCGATCGCCTTCGAGCACGATCGCGGAGCTCACCACGGCGCCCAGCGCGCGCAGCGCGCGCTCGGACGCGCTGCGCGCGGCGACCGCGTTCTCGAGCAGCCTCAGCACGCCGGCGCCGCGCGAGATGGCGCGCGGCTGCCATGCCGCGCCCGCGACGTAACGCGTGACGATGACGAGCCCCGCGGTCATTGCACCGTGAGCCGGCATCGGCACGTCGACCGCATACTGCGCGTGCTCGCCTTCGCGGCGCAGCTCGAGCGGTTTCACGAAAGGCTCGATCGCGCCGCTGTCGAGGCACACCGCGTATTCGTCCGAGTAGTACGTCGCGCCCGCGCGCACCAGCGCCGCCACCAGCGTCGACTTGCCGGAGAAGCTCGGGCCGGGGACGACGATCGCGCGCTCGTTCCATGCGACCACGCCGGCGTGCACGAACACCCGCTCCGGCGCGTGCTCGGCGATCGTGAGCCGCACCGCGGCCTCGAGGCGGTCGATCTCTTCTTCGCCGCCCAACGCAAAAGTCGCCGTAACCGGACCTTCGGCGCGCGCAGTAACCGCGTACGGAAACCTGCGGCGCACGCGCTCGAGCGCATCGGCGCTGTCCGCGCGGATGGCGACGCGAACGCCGAAGGCTTCGAGCGTTATCCCGCCGCTCACGCGCGCAGGCGGGCGCGCGCGTAGCGGCCGCAGAACCGCACGGCGCGCGTGAGCATCAGCGCGCACTGGTAGGGCGCGTGGAAGGCGTCCGGCGGATTGCCGTAAACGCTCGCCGCGTCGTACGCGAGCGGCCAGCGGCGGCGCACGCCATGCACGAATTGCCGCGGCAGGAGGAGCACGTCCGAGAACGGCTTCAACGGCTCGGTGAGATCGACGCCCCATTCGGAGAGCGTCCGGCGCACCAGCCACGGCGGCGCGGGACGCCGCAGCGCTTCCGGCAGGCAGGGCGAGTGCGCGCCGAGCAGCGCGCGCGCGAGCGCGCAGGCGACCGCGATCCATTGCGCGTGCAGCGTGTCGGTCCCGGCGCACACGGTCCAGTCGAAACGCTCGTCGATCGCTTCCAGCGCGGCCGCGACGTCGCACAACCAGACGGGACGCAAGGTGGGATGCCGCAGGAAGTGCGTCGCGACCAGCGCGAGATGGTCTTCGGGGCCGAGCACGGCGACGTCGACGCCTTCGAGCGTGAGCACGCGCGAGCGGCGATGCAGGTCGTCGAACGAGCGCCCCGGCAGGTCCAGCGTGCGGTCGTGCAGGTCGACGTCGATGGTGCCCGCGGCGGCGGCACGCAGGCACATCCTGGCGCGGGCGTAGTCCTCGGGCCGCACCAGCAGGTCGATGTCGCCGTACGGCCGCAAACCTGAATGCGCATAGTAAGCCGCCGAGGCGCGGCCTTTGAGGAGGAGCGCGTCGATCGACGCCTCCCTCAACAGCGTGAAGAGCTGCGCGATGCGCTGCTCATACGCAGCACCGCGCAGCGTCTGGTAGACGAGCTCCGAATGTGCGACGCGCGCCGCCGGGCACCCCTCGAGCGCACTGCCGCGCAGGCTCGGCCACGCGAGCGCGGCCGAGCCCGAACGCCGCAGATGCGCGACGAGCGCGTCGAGACGCGTAGCGGTGAAGTGCGGTGCGGGAGGCGGCTTGTGGCGCCACGCGCCGGCGAGCAGGGACGCGATCCCCGCGCCGGCGACGCCTTCCGGCATGTTAGGGCGGAGGCGGCGAGGCGGCCTGGGCCGGCGTCGGTGCGACGATCGACGCGACCAGCGGCACCGCGACGACCGAGGCGAACGCCAGCGTGCGCACCGCTTCGCGGCGCGCGAGCTGCTGCACCAGCTCCGGCGGAACGACGGGCTCCTCGAGCAGCTCGGCTTTTTCGAGCTGCATCAGGGCCTGCCATACGGTGTGCTCGCGCACGTCGGTCTTCAGGTCCGTCGCGAGCGCGGCGGCGATCTCGGTCACGGTATTGCGGCCGTCGCACACGCGCCACACGCGCGCGGCGGTGTCGTTCAGGCAGTGCGCCTTGTCCGCGGTGGAATCGTAGACGATGAGCTCGCTGTCGACCTCGCGGCGAATGATGCGGTCGTCGTTGCGTGCACGCGGTTTGTTGTTTCGTGCATCCATTTTTATTTCTCGCAGTCGGAGTCTATGGGTGCGTTACGGAAACACGCCTGAGCGGAGCGGCGTTGTCAGGCATGCTGTAAGTAGCATGCCATGCGCAGCCGTGTCCAGCGCACGGCCTTCGATTTACGGCACTTGTCCCGCGGCGCATCCGGCGCGCCGGCGCCCGGTTAATATCGGGACAAATACAAGTACGAGCCGAGGAGGATTCGTGGGTCCCATGCACGCCCTGCACAAAATCCTGGCGAACCGATCGCGCCCGAAGCGCGATCATGTCGCGCCGGGCGACTTCGTCGAGGTCGAGCCCGACGCCTTCGGCGTCATCCTCGCGATCAACGGCACCGAAGCCAAACGCCTCCAGGCCGATCTCGACGAGCTGGGGATCACCGAGCTTCCTCTGAGGGAGCGCATCTATGCCGTCTCCGACCACGCGTCTCCCGCGCCGACCGTTGCCATCGCGCAGGGGCAGAAGCTCTGGCGCGAGTTCTTCCAGAAGCACGGCGTGCGCATCTTCGACGGCGGCGCGGGCGTGTCTCACCTTCTGCTGCCGGAAGAGGGACTGATCCGGCCCGGCATGCTCGCGGTCGTCATCGACTCGCACGCGCCGACGATGGGCGCGATCGGCATGTACGCGAGCTCGCTCGGCGGCGGGCGGCTCACGCTCTACGCGATCGGGCGCTACGTGATGCAGGCGCCGAAAGTGACTCTGGTGCGCGTGAGCGGCCATCTCGAGCCCGGCGTGTCGGGACGCGATGCGTCGCTCTACGTGAACGGCAAGCTCGGCCAGCGCGGCGCGTACGGCAACGCGGTGGAGTTCGCGGGATCGTTCATCGACGCGCTTTCCATGGACATGCGCTTCACCTTCGCCAACATGGGCACCGAGATGGGCGCGGTTACGTCGTACCTCCAGCCCGATGCGAAGACGCTGGATTGGGTGAATGCGCACGGCGCCGCGCCGTATACCGTGTACGAGACCGACCCGGGCTTCGAGTACGACCGCGTGCACGAAGTCGACGTCTCGGGCATAGAGCCGCAGATCGCCGTGCCTCATGCGCCCGACGACGTGCACCCGGTGAGCGAGATCGCCGGCCGGCGCATCGACCAGGCGTACATCGGTTCGTGCGCGAGCGGACGGCTCGAAGACATGGCCGCGGCGGCTGCGGTGCTGAAAGGCCGCAAGGTGCATCCGGACGTGCGGCTGGTGGTGACGCCGGGCTCGCGCGAAGTGCTCAAGGCCGCGACCGCGGCGGGTTACGTCCAGACGCTGCACGAAGCGAACGCGATCGTGACCAGCGCCAACTGCGGCGCGTGCCCCGGACTGCACGGCGGACTGCTCGCGCCGGGCGACGTCGCGATCACCTCGATCACGCGCAACTTCGAAGGGCGCATGGGGCCGGGCGGCGAGATCTATCTCGCGTCGCCGGCGACCGTGGCGGCGTCGGCGATCGAAGGCGTCATCGCAAGCCCGCTCTCGTATCTGAAGGAGGCTTTGCTTTGAAGCTGACCGGCAAAGTCTGGAAGTTCCCGCAGGCCGACATCAACACCGGTCTCATCCGCAAGCAGATGTACAACCACCTGCCGCCGGAGGAGCAGGGCAGGCACTGCCTCGAATCGCTCGACCCCGAGTTCGCGTCCAGAGCGCAGCGCGGTGACTTCATCGTCGCGGGCACCAACTTCGGCTGCGGCTCGTCGACGCCCGCGCATTTCTCGATCATCGCGCTCGGCATCTCCGCCGTGATCGCCGAATCGTTCGGGCCGCTCTTCTTCTCCAACTGCGTCGGCGGCGCGCTGTGGCCGGTGGTGTGTCCGGGCATCCTCGATCTGGTGGAGGCGGGCGACACCATGGAGATCGATACCGATACGCTCGTCGTGCGCAACGTGCGGACCGGCAAGACGCTGCAAGGCCGGCAGCTTCCCGAGATCTATCGCGGCATCATCGAAGCGGGCGGGGAAAAGCAGTACCTGAAGAAGCGACTCGAGCGCGAGCGCGCGTCGGGGGCGGCATGAACGCGCGCCGCGCCTACGATGGGAAACGCCAGTTTCCCATCGGTCGTATGTCGGCCGTGTGGCTGCCGAAGGCAGCCACGGCGTTCCTGTCGGAGCCGCCTCGCGATGACAACCAACACCGTCATTGCGAAGAGCAAAGCGACCCTTCGACTAGGCTCAGGGCAGGCTACGCAATCCCGAGGCGCTCGGCGGCAATGATCGGCGTACTGCTGCTGTCCGCCGGCACAGCGTTTGGACAGGACGCTTATCCGGTCAAGCCGATCCGGCTCATCGTGCCGTCGTCGCCGGGCGGCGGCACCGACACCTCGGCGCGCATCCTCGCTCCGAGGATGAGCGAGCTGCTCGGCCAGCAGATCGTCGTCGAGAACCGTCCCGGCGCGAGCACGCTGATCGGCATGGAAGCGGTCGCGCGCGCGGCGCCCGACGGCTACACGCTGCTCATCGGCAACAGCACGATGACCATCCTGCCGTCGATGCGCAGCAAATTGAGCGTCGATCCGATCAGGGATTTCACCGCGATCAACAAGGTCGTGGAGTCGGCGCAGGTGCTGGTGACGCATCCGTCACTGCCGGTGCGTAACCTGAAAGACCTGCTCGCGCTGGCCAAAGCGCAGCCCGGCAAGCTCAACTACGCCGCCGGCGCGCCGGGCGGCAACGGCCACCTCTCGATGGAGCTGCTGCTGAGCACCGCGGGCGTAAAGATCACCTACGTGCCTTACAAGAGCGGCAACGCGGGACTCGTCGATACCTTGTCGGGCGAGGTGACCGTCATGATGGGCAGCATCCTGTCGGTGCTGCCGCACGTAAAGAACGGAAGATTGCGCGCGCTGGGGATCACGTCGGCGAAGCGGGCGACCGGCGCCCCGGAGATTCCGACGTTGGCCGAGGCGGGACTGAAAGGTTACGAAGCGAGCCAGTGGTTCGGCTTGCTGTCCGCCGCGAATACGCCGAGGCCTGTGGCGGCAAAGCTGCACCAGGTCTCGCAGACCGCGCTCCAGGACGCGCAGGTCAGGAAGCGCATCATCGACGACGGCGCGGAACCGGTGTCGAGCAAGTCGCCCGAAGACTTTGCGGCATTCATGCGTGCCGAAGTCGCGAAGTGGGCGAAGGTGGTCAAGGCGGCAGGAATCAGCGCAAAGTAATCGTAATCGGGGTCAGGTCCACATTTCCGGGAGAAATGTGGACCTGACCCCGTTTTAGATGGGACCTTGGTCGCATAGGTCCGGCTAGGCTCGCGTGCTAGCGTCGGCGGCTGGCAACCCGGGAAGTGCCGCCCGTGCCGCTGCTGCGACGCTTGTCAGAGCACCTGCCGATCGCCGGCGTCCTCGCCGCCGGCGTCTGCTTGAGCGCGTTCGCCTGGACGCTGCTCGATCGCGAGCGCGACGCCCAGATCGCCACCGCCCTGTCCGCGACGGCGGACAAGCTCGAGAAATCGATCGAGAGCCGCATCAGCGTGATCTCGGAGATCGTGCGCGCATCGAGCTGGCTGTTCTATACGAACGTCGGCCGGCCCGACGTCGAGTTCATCAACATCGCCATCGAGGGGCTGCGCGAAGCGCCCGAGATGAAGCAGCTCGAATGGCACCCGCGCGTCACCGACGCCGACCGTGACCGCTTCGAAGCGGAGATGGCGGCGCAGCTTCCGGGGTTTCGCATCGTCGAGCCGGGCGCCGACGGCACGCTGCATCCCGCGGCGCGACGGCCGTACTATTCGCCGATCCAGTATGCCGTCCCCGCCGAGGGCACGCCGTTCGGTCTCGATACCGGCTTCATCCCGGTGCAGCGCGACGTCATCGACCGCTCGGTGACGACGATGCGGCCGCAGGCGTCCGCGCCTTTTGCCAGCATCCGCATGGATCCGGGCGGCGCGGCAGTCCGCAATCCCGATGCGATCGCGCTGGGCTACGCGATCTTCGTGCACCGCGAGCTGAACGAGAACGTGCGGCGCGAGGACCAGGTGAGAGGGCACGTCGTCGCCTTTCTGCCCCTCGACGCGCTGTTCGCGCAGGCGCGCAAGGCCGCGGCTGCCGCGCAGGTGGACATCGCGATCAGCGACGTCACCGACGGTGCGAACGAGCCGCTCATCCGACGCGCTTCGTCGGGGGCAACGCACGTGGCGCGCGGCCTCGATATCGGGGGCCGCGCGTGGACGCTGACCGTGGCGCCGCAGCCCGCGCTGCTCACGACGTTGCGCAGCAGCTATCCGGAATGGGCTTTCGCCGCGGGCCTCGCCACGACGCTCGTGCTGACGCTGCTGACGGCATATTCGCTGCGCTCGCGGCGCATCCTCCGCCAGAGCCGGGAGAAGCTTGCCGAGCGCGAAGCGTATTTCCGCGCGATCTTCGAGAACAGCGGCGTGGGCATCGTCAACCGCGACAAGGAGCGGCGGATCATCGACGTCAACGACGCGTACCTCGATTTCCTCGGCTACACGCGCGACGACATCGGCAGCCTCGGCGCCTACTCGAATTCCGATCCGGCGGGGCACGAGGAAACGCAGCGCCTGCTCGCGAAGCTCACGAGCGGCGAGATCCCGAAGTACACCCTGGAGCGCCGCTACACGACGAAAGACGGCAGCGAGCGCTGGGCCGACGTGACGGTGAGCGCGCTGCGCGACCTCGACGGCGCGTTCAAGGCGACCGTCACGATCGCCAACGACATCACCGAGCGCAAGCGTGCGGAAGCCGGGCTCGCCGACGCGCTCGCGCGCCAGAAGGCGATCTTCGACACCTCGCCCGTCGGCATCTGCGTCGTGGAGGCGCGCCGCTTCGCCACCGCCAGCCCCGCGGCCGAGCGCCTCTTCGGCTACGCGCCGGGCACGCTCACCGGCGAATACGGCGCGGTCGCGTTCGCGAGCGGCGATGCGTACGAAGAGTATCTCGCCGAAATCGAGCCGCGGCTCGCGCAAGGCGAAACGGTCGTGTCGGAGCGCACGATCCTGTGCAGGGACGGCGAGCGGCGGCACATCCGTGCGAGCGCGGTCGCCTTCGACCCCGCCGACCCCGGCAAGGGTTTGCTCGTGATCTACGAGGACGTCACCGCCGAGCACGCGGTGCAGGAGGCGCTGCGCTCCGCGCGCAAGCAGGCCGAAGAAGCGGCCGAGGCCAAGTCGATGTTCCTCGCCAACATGAGCCACGAGATCCGCACGCCGATGAACGCGATCATCGGCATGTCGCACCTCGCGCTCAAGACCGATCTCGACCCGCGCCAGCGCGATTACGTGGGCAAGATCCGGCAGGCGGGCGAGCACCTGCTCGGCATCATCAACGACATCCTCGATTTCTCGAAGGTCGAGGCGGGCAAGCTCGACGTCGAGCGCACCGCCTTCGAGCTCGAGAAGGTGCTGCAGAACGTCGCGAACCTGATCGCCGACAAGGCGCAGGCGAAAGGCCTGGAGCTTTTGTTCGACGTCGAGCCCGCGGTCCCGCACGTGCTCGTCGGCGATCCGCTGCGCATCGGCCAGGTCCTGATCAACTACGCGAACAACGCGGTGAAGTTCACCGAGCACGGCGAGATCGGTATCGTCGTGCGGTGCCGCGAAGAGGCCGCCGACGAGGTGACGCTGTACTTCGCGGTGCGCGACACCGGCGTCGGGCTCACGTCCGAGCAGCGCGCGAAGCTCTTTCGTTCGTTCGAGCAGGCTGACGCGTCCACGACCCGGCGCTACGGCGGCACGGGACTGGGGCTCGCGATCTCGAAGCGTCTCGCGGAGCTGATGGGCGGCGAGGTCGGCGTCGAGAGCGAGCCCGGCAAGGGCAGCACGTTCTGGTTCACCGCGCGGCTCGGCAAGGGCACGGCCGCGCCGAAGCCGCTGCTGCCGAGACCCGACCTGCGCGGCCGGCGCGTGCTCGTCGTCGACGACAACGCGACCGCGCGCCTGGTGCTTGCCGACCTGCTCGAATCGATGACCTTCAGAGTGCAGGCGGCGGCCTCGGGGCGCGAGGCGGTGGATGCGGTGCGCGACGCAGCCGCGGCGCACCGGCCCATCGAGATCGCGTTCGTCGACTGGCAGATGCCGGGAATGAACGGCATCGAGACCGCCCGCGCGCTGGACGCGCTCGGGCTCGAGCGCCCGCCGCAGGTCATGCTGGTCACCGCGCACGGACGCGAGGAGGTCTTCAAGGACGCGCGCGACGCGGGCCTGGAAGTGCTGCTCAAGCCGGTGAGCGCGTCACTGCTGTTCGAAGCCGCGATGCGGGCGCTCGGTGAGGAAGGGCAGTCGCAACGCGTGGAGACCGCCTCGCCGCAGACGACGACGGCGTCGCTCGCTTCGATCGCTGGCGCGCGCATCCTGCTCGTCGAGGACAACGAGCTCAACCAGCAGGTCGCGTGCGGGCTGCTGGAGGAGGGCGGCTTCGTCATCGACGTCGCAGGCGACGGCCAGGCGGCGCTCGACAAGCTGCGCGCGCAGGCGTACGACCTCGTGCTCATGGACGTGCAGATGCCGGTGATGGACGGCCTCGCCGCCACGCGCGAGATCCGCAAGCTGCCGGGCTGCGCCACGCTGCCGATCGTCGCGATGACCGCCAACGTCATGGCCGACGACCTCCAGCAGTGCCGCGACGCCGGCATGAACGATCACGTCGGCAAGCCGATCGACCCGCAGCAGCTTTTCGATGCGCTGTTGAAATGGATACCGGCTCGCGCGCGCGGAGCGGAGCCTGCAGTCGGCCCGCCGGCCGCGCCGGCCGTCGCTGAATTCGAGATCTCGATCGTGGGCCTGGACGCGCGTGCCGGCCTGCGGCGCACGCTCAACAAGCACTCGGCGTACGAACGGCTGCTGCGCGGCTTCGTGGCGAACCATGCGGCCACCGTGGCCGCGATCCGCGCCGCGCTCGAGCGCGGCGAGCGCGAAGTCGCGCAACGCGCGGCGCACACGCTGAAGGGCATCGCCGGAACGATCGGCGCCGGCCCTTTGCAGGCGCATGCGGGGGCCGTCGAGGACGCGCTGCGCGCCGGCGCGCCCGCCGCGGACCTCGCGCCGCCGCTCGCGTCGATGGAGGCCGAGCTCGCGCGGCTCACGGCGGCGCTGAGCGAGAAGCTCGGCGCGGCCCCGGCCGCCGCGCCGGCCGACGTCGACTGGGCCGAGGCGGGGCGCCTGCTGGAGCGCATCGAAACCCTGCTCGCAAGCGACGACGCGCAGGCGGTGGACGTTTTCACCGATCATGCGGCGCTGCTGCGCGCCGCGTGCGGCGACGACGCGGCGGAGATCGAGAAGAGCGTCGCCGCCTATCTCTTCGTGCCCGCGCTCGCCGCCGTCCGGCGCGTGAGATCGCGCATTCAGCAACCGCAGGAACAGCCGTGACGAGCGACCGATGGACACCGTGAACCAGCGCAGCGTGCTCGTCGTCGACGACACGCCCGAGAACATCACACTGCTGTCCGGCCTGCTCAGGCCGGAATACAACGTGAAGGTCGCGCCTTCGGGCGAGCGCGCGCTGCAGATCGCCCTGGGCGAGACGCCGCCGGACCTCATCCTGCTCGACATCATGATGCCGGAGATGGACGGCTACGAGGTGCTGCGGCGGCTGCGCGCGGAGGCGCGCACGAGCGAGATCCCGGTGATCTTCCTCACCGCGATGACGAGCTCCGGCGACGAAGAGCGCGGGCTCGAGATGGGCGCCGTCGACTACATCGCCAAGCCGATCAGCCCGCCGATCGTGCTCGCGCGCGTGCGCAATCACCTCGCGCTCGCCGAGCGCACCAAGACGCTGCGCGGGCTCGCCGACAAGCTCTCGCGCTATCTCGCGCCGCAGGTCTACCGGTCGATCTTCGAGGGCCGGCAGCAGGCCGCGGTGAGCACCCGCCGCAGGAAGCTGACGATCTTCTTCTCGGACATCATGAACTTCACCGACACCACGGAGGACATGGCGCCCGAAGACCTCACGTTCCTGCTCAACCAGTATTTCACCGAGATGTCGAAGATCGCGCTCGAGTACGGCGGCACGATCGACAAGTACATCGGCGACGCGATCATGATCTTCTTCGGCGACCCCGAGTCGCGCGGCGTGGAGGAGGACGCGCTGCAGTGCGTGCGCATGGCGATGGCGATGCAGCGCAGGCTCGCCGACCTCCAGGAGCAGTGGCGCCAGAAAGGCTACGACAAGCCGTTCCACCAGCGCATCGGCATCAACACCGGGTTCTGCAACGTCGGCAACTTCGGCAGCGATTTCCGCCTGAACTACACCATCATCGGTCCCGAGGTGAACCTCGCCGCGCGTCTCGAGCAGGCCGCGGACCCGAGCGGTATCCTCATGTCGTACGAGACCTACGCGCTGGTGCAGGAAGAGATCGAGGCCGAGGAGCGGCCGCCCGTGCGCGCGAAAGGGATCGCCCGCGAGATCCGGGCGTTCGCGGTGGTCGACGCGGCGGGCAAGCTGGTATCCCAGAGCCGTATCCTGCGCCGTCACGGCATGGGCATGAAGCTGTACCTCGACGTCGACCGTCTCAACGGGCAGGATCGGACGACGGCGATGTCGGACCTGCGCGAGGCGCTCGAGCGCCTGCAGCGCCTGCAGTGACGACCGAACGGAGAGCCGCATGAGCGAAGCGCTGGATTTTGCAGGCAAACGCGACATACTCGCGGTCGACGACGTGCCGGAGAATCTCAACGTGATCAGCGGCGTGCTGCGGCCGCACTACAAGGTGCGGGTCGCCCCTTCCGGCGCGCGTGCTCTTCAGATCTGTTTTTCGGACGATCCGCCGGACCTGGTGCTGCTCGACATCGAGATGCCGGAGATGGACGGTTACGAAGTGCTGCGGCGTCTGACCGCCGCGCCCGAGACGGCCGGCATCCCGGTGATCTTCGTCACCGCGCGGGACACCGACGAGGACGAGCAGGTCGGGCTCGACCTCGGCGCGGTCGACTACATCACCAAGCCGATCAGCCCCGGCATCGTGCTCGCGCGGGTGCGCACGCACCTGCTGCTCAAGGAGGCGCGCGACTATCTCCAGGACGAAAAGCGCTTTCTCACCTACCGGCTGAGCGGCGCGCAGAGCACGGCGATCGAGGCGTTCGCGGCGCTGGCCGCGATGCGCGACGACGAGTCGCCGAAGCACATCCTGCGCATGCAGGCCTACGTGCGCGCGCTGGCGGACGCGCTGCACGATCATCCGCGCTACGCTGCGTTCGTCGCCGACCACATCGATCTACTCGTCGAATCGGTGCCGGTGCACGACATCGGCAAGGTCGGCGTCTCCGACCGCTTCCTGTACGGCATCGACGACGCCGACGGCGCCGCGCTCGACGCGATGAAGGCGCATCCGACGATCGGCCGCGACGTCATCGACCGCGTCCAGCGTCGGATGGGCGCCGACGCGGGATTTTTAAGGGTGGCGCGCGACATCGCGTACTCGCACCACGAGAAGTGGGACGGCAGCGGCTATCCGCAGGGCCTGCGCGGCGACGACATCCCCATTCCGGCGCGGCTCGTCGCGCTGGCCGACGTCTACGACGCGCTCACCCGCGGCCGCGCGCACGGCGAGCCCACGTCCCACGAGGACGCGGCGGGCATCATCGCCGCGGCGGGCGGCACCCATTTCGATCCCGACGTCGTCGACGCGTTCAGGCGCGGCGCGAGCGAGTTCCGCGCGATCGCGGCGAGGTATGCCGAGACCGAAGCGGAGCTCGCGGCTCGCGAGGTGTGATGGGGCAGCCCGAAATCAAAGCAGGGAAGGACAAGGGCGCGAAGGGAAAACAAAGGACGCCAAGAAAAGCCGATCGATCAAAAAGCGCAAGGCGAACATCCAGACCAAGGTGAGAGGCACGGTCGCCAGGCGGCTCGAATAGCGGTCGTGGGCGGGACGTTGTTGGTGACCCGCTTCATTCGTAGTCACGGCTTGATCCGACGGTTTCCGTTTCGACGCGGCGGCGATCGTCAGATCAATTCTTCTCGTCCCGGATCCCACCCGGGACCTCAGTCGGGCAGGGCCCGAGTGATATCCTCCCACGGGAGGGGTTCGAGCCGCTTGGCGTCCATCCCCTTCACCGTCGCGCCCCTGGGTTTTTGGCTTTCGAGTCATTCGCTTTCCTTTGCGCCCTTTGGATTTTCCTTTGCGTCCTTGTCCTTCATCTGCTTTGAACCGGGGCCAGATCCTGGTGGCGCTGGCGATCGCGCTCGCCGCAACCGGCGCTGCGTTCGCTCAGAATTACCCGGCCCGGCCGATACGGATGGTGGTGCCTTTCGCGCCCGGCGGCGGCACCGACGTGATCGCGCGCTACGTCGCGGCCGGCATGACCGAATCGATGGGCCGGCAGGTGGTCGTCGACAATCGTGCCGGCGCGAACGGCATCGTCGGCACCGAGATCGTGGCGCGCTCGGCCCCGGACGGCTACACGCTGCTCTTCGTGTCGAGCCCGCACTCGGTGAATCCGAGCCTCTATCCCAGGCTGCCGTACGACACCCTGCGCGATTTCGCGCCGGTGTCGATGGTCGCGCTGTCGCCGTACGTGCTGGTCGTCCATCCTTCGCTGCCGGTGAAGACCGTGAAGGACCTGATCGCGCTCGCGAAAGCCAAGCCCGATCAGATCTCCTACGGCTCCGGCGGCAGCGGCAGCTCGGCGCAGCTCGCCGCCGAGCTCTTCAAGCAGATGGCGGACGTGAAGATCCGCGAGATTCCTTATAAAGGCGCGGGTCCCGCGCTGCTGGCGACGCTGGCGGGCGAGAGCCAGGCGGTGTTCGGCAACGCGCTCACGGTGAAGCCGCACATACAGAGCGGTCGGCTGCGCGCGCTGGGGATCGCGAGCGAGAAGCGGTCGCAGCTCGATCCGGACCTGCCGACGATCGCCGAAGCGGGCGTGCCGGGCTATCACGCCGACGCGGTGCTCGGTGCGTTGGTGCCCGCACGCACGCCGCGCGCGATCGTCGGCCGGCTCAACGCCGAGATCCACAGGACGATGAAGAAGGACGGCGCGCAGGAGGCGATGCGCAACGTCGGTGTCGAGATCGCGCTCGGCACGCCCGAGGAGTTCGGGCGCGTGATCGAGTCCGAGATGCGGCGCTGGGGAAAGCTCGTCAGGGCGCTGAAGCTGAAAGTGGAGTGACCCGGCCCACGACACGCCGCGCCTCGGCGCGCAACTCGGTCGCCGGATACATCGCATGCACCTCGACGCTGAGCGACCTGTCCTCGGTAATCACCCACGCGCCGATCACGTGCATGCGCTGGCCGTTCTGCGGCGGGGTTCCGGCGGCGGCTTGCATGCCGCACGGGATCGAAAGGTTCCCGAACTGGAGCGAGAACGTCGCGTTGCCGTCGGCAGGCGAACGGGGATCGGCGAAATCGCTCAGGATGCCGATGGCGGAGAACGGATGACTGAGCTTCGCCATCACATGTGCGCGACCTGTTCCACGCGCCAATAGCCCATCGGCTGCGACATATCGCGCCGCCAGTGCGCGCCGCACATCCGGCAGGTAAACGCTTTGATGTGCAATCGGGGTGCAGGCAGCATGTCCTCGACGAGATCGTCGTGAGGATCGATGTGGGTCGGCGCCTTGAGCAGGCCGACGCATTCGAAGCATCGAGACATCCCAAATCTCCTGTTCTCAGAGGTTTCCGGGTGTCCCTGAACCGATTTACCTGACATGCTCGCAGCATGCACCGTGCCCGGAGGGTTCCTCCGGCGCATGGACCTGCGACAACCTTTTGTTCTTACAGGCTATGCAGCCGCTTCGCGGACGATGCTGTCGTCGATCAGCGTCGCCAGCTCGTCGCGGCTGCGCGCCGTGCGATGCTGCACCCGCGCGAGCCACGGTTCCTGTCGCTGGAAGACGCCGAGCAGGTCGGGTGCGAGCTTGCCGGGGTAATCGAAGCAGTGCCAGGCGTTGCGGACCACTTCGATGTCGAGCCCAGCCGTCTGCGCGACGAGCTTCTGAGCGCGCTCGGGATCGCTCTTCAGCCGCTGCGTCGCCGTCTGCAGCGCACGCACGAACGCGACGATCTCGCTGCGGATCGCCGGATCTTCGAGGTGCCCGCGTTTGGTGCAGACGCTGAATTTCTCGGTGTAGAGGGCGGGATCGTAGAGCTCCACCGCGTCTGCCGCGATGAGGTGCTTCGCGCGCTGCACCTGCGGCTCCCACAGCGCGACCGCGTCGATCTCGCCGGCCTGCAAAGCCTCGGGCAGTCGCGAGATGGGGTTCGTGGTGTGCGCCATGAAATGCACGAGATGCACATCGCCGATGGCGAGGCCGACAGTGCCCAGCATGCGTTCGAGGAAGAACTCCGCGGACGATTCGCGCTGCGTGCCGATGCGCTTGCCGCGAAGGTCGGCCAGTGTAGCGATACCCGCCGAGCGCCGCGCGACGATGCGATAGGGACATTCGGCCAGCGTGAAGATGAAGCGCATGTCCGGGTGCCGCGCCGACGCGCGCAGCGCCTGCGTCTCCGAGTTCGTCGCGAGGTGCGAGTTGCCCGCAGAGCCCAGGCTCGCGAGATCGCTCGACTCGCCCCATAAGGACATCACGCTGCCGTGCTCCAGCACGGTCCTGCCCGGATAGATCTCCGCCGCCGCGAGCAGCACCGGCGCCATTTCGAGCAGTGACAGGTTTCCGTAGACGCGCAACGCTTCCATGACCATCCCTCCAGTGCCCGAAGCATGCCTGCAGGACTTGCGTTAAGCTAGCCCGAGCAGCGTTGCCGTCGAAGTCTGTACCATCCAATAAGGAGGAGACTCATGAGCACGCAGTCGCGCGGTGTCGTCCGTTCCCTCGTATTCGCCTGTCTTGCCGCGGCCCTTCCGGGCCTTGCACACGCCCAGCCCTATCCATCCAGGACCATCGAGTGGATCTCGCACTCGTCGGCCGGATCGGGAACCGATCTCTTCAACCGCACCGTCAGCGGCATGATGGAGAAGGAAAAGATCCTGAACGTGCCGTTCATCCACTCCAACCGCGTCGGCGGCAACGGCGTGATCGCGTACCAGTACGTCAAGAGCAAGAAAGGCGACCCCCACGTCGTCATCGCGATGTCGGTCACCGTGATCCTGACCCAGTCCGCGCTGCCCGATACCGGGCTCGCGCTCGATTCGCTGACGCCCATCGTCCGATTCGCGCAGGACCCGCAGGTCGTCGCGGTGCGGACCGAATCGAAGTTCAAGACCTACAAGGAGCTCGTCGCCGCCGCGAAGGACGGGACCGTCACGGCGGGCATCACCGGACCCACCGGCAGCGGCCGCGCGGCGCTGTATTACATCGAGCGCGACACCGGAGCGAAATTCAGATACGTGACCTTCAAGGGCGGCGGCGACGCGGTGCTGGCGACGCTCGGCGGCCACGTCGAGGTGACGACCGAGAACATGAGCGAGATGCTGCCGCTCGTCGAGGCGAAGAAGATGCGCATCCTCGCGGTGACGGGCGAGCGGCGCTTCAAGCAGGTGCCGGACGTCCCGACGCTGAAGGAGCTCGGCTACAAGACCGTGGTCGCGACCGGGCGCGGCTTCGGCATGCCGCCCGGCGTGCCCAAAGAGGCCGCGGCGACGATGGAAGCGGCGTTGAAGCGCGTGTACGACAGCAAGGAATACAAGGACTACGCCGACCGCAACATGTTCGAGGACGCGTATCTGAACAGCGCCGATTTCGCGAAGCAGCTCGTCGTGCAGCGCGCCGAGCAGATCGAGTTCCTGAAGGCGATCGGCATCGTGAAGTAGATGCGCGCCATGCGCCGGAGCGACGCCACTTTGCCGCCGACACGTGGTCCAATACGCACCGGCATCCTCATTGCCAGGAGAGGCACATGGCACCATCGATCAGACTGCTCTTCGCGACGTGCGTCATCGCGCTCGCGTCTCACGCGACCGGCGCGTCCGCGGACGACAAGGCGGACTATCAGAAGCGCGTCGCGACGCGCTTCGTGAATCTGTTCCAGGAGCTGGACCGCGACCGTGACGGCCGCGTGACGCGAGCGGAAGCGTCGGGGGATCTCAACTTCCTTCCCTCGTTCAACGACATGGACATCAATGGCGACAACGCGGTCACCACCGAGGAGCTGCGCCGATTCCTGGAGCTCACGATCGGCGTGACGACCGTGACTGCGGCGGCGCAGTAGCCGCTCAGTCGCCCGGCGGCGGCAGGCTCGCCAGGGTCGGCCCGGTATATGCGTTCGACGCCGCGCGCGGGGTCCAGCGCGGCGTCTCGGCGCGCCGTGGCGCGATTCCCACGTGCGTCACCGTTCGCGTGACCGGACGCTCGGCGGTGAAGTCGGCTGCTGGGAGCGACGCGTCGACGCTGAACCGGCCGGTGCCGAGCACCCTCTGCTGCGACAGCCTCCACGACTCGGCGTCGACGCGCGAGAGGTCGCTGAACCGCGGCGTCTCGGGTTTGAATGTCCGGGACGGGTCGCCACGCTCGTACAGCGAATAGGCGAACACCGCGGCGAGCGCCGCCAGTGCGGACAGGGCGATGACGTGGCCGGGGATTCCGGCGCGTGTGGTTGACGGCTTCTTCATGACGAGCTCGCTCCGAAGGGATGACCTGGGGCGGCAACCTCCGTGCCCGGGTGGGGTCAGGTCCACATTTTCAGGGAAAATGTGGACCTGACCCCATTAACTGACCCCATTTAACAACCGACGCGAGCGGAACGATGAGCGAACGGCAGGAGGAGCTTTCATTCACGTATTTCCCCGAGAACTACCGCTGGTCTCACGGCCTGCTGATCGGCCTCAACGCCGCGCCGTGGGGCGGGGCGGAGATCGGCGAGGTCAACCGCATCGGGCTGCGCCTGAAGCCGCACCTCGGCGACGACAAGGCGTGGTTCCGCGAATGGTCGCGTGAGGCGCAGAAGGTCGAAGGCGAAGGCCGGCGGCTGCTCGCCGAAGGCAAGCACGCGAGCGCCGCGAGCTATCTCCTGCGCGCCGCGAACTACTATCACGTGGGCGAGCGTTTCCTGATCCCGAAGACCGAGGGGCTCGCCGACTACAAGCGCGGCGTCGATTGTTTTCGCGATGCGGCCAAGCTGATGAAGCGGCCGCGCATCGAGCACGTCGAAGTGCCGTACGAAGGCAAGTCGCTGCCGGCGATCCTGGTGCACGCGGAGCACGGCGGTGAGAAGGCGCCGGCGATGGTGTTCTTCGACGGCTTCGATATCACCAAGGAGATCCAGTACTTCAAGGGCGTGCCCGACCTCGTCGCGCGCGGCATCGCGTGCCTGATCGTCGACGGTCCGGGCAACGGCGAGAGCCCGCGCTTTCGCGATCTCTATCTCCATCACGAGACCGAGCGCTACGCGACCGCCGCTTACGACTATCTCGCGGGGCGCCGGGAGATCGATCCGAAACGCATCGGCGTCATGGCGATCAGCCTCGGCGGCTATTACGCGCCGCGCGCCGCGGCGTTCGAGCCGCGCTTCGCATGCTGCGTCGCCTGGGGCGCGCAATGGGATTACTACGACACGTGGAAGCGCCGCTTCGACGCGCTCGACAGCGGCCGCACGCCGTCGCTCTCGGTCGCTTCGGAACACCTCCTGTGGATCTTCAACGTGAAGACGCGCGAGGAGGCGATGAAGAAGCTCGAAGGCTTCCGCCTCGACGGCGTGGTGCAGAAGATCGCGTGCCCGTTCCTGCTGCTGCACGGCGAAGGCGACGAGCAGATCCCTCTGCCGCTCGCGAACAAGGTCATCGACAACGTCGGCTCGAAAGACAAGACGCTGAAAGTCTTCACGCGCGAGGAAGGCGGCTATCACCACTGCCAGATCGACAACGTGAGCATCGGCGCCGCCTACATGTGGGACTGGATCGAGAGCCGCCTGAAATAGGAGCAATGCATGACCGCTTTGACGATGTTCGAGAAGATCTGGAACCGCCACGTCGTCGCCGACGAGGACGGTGAGGTGCTGCTGTACGTGGACCGCGCGCTGATCCACGAAGGCTCGTCGCACGCCTTCGACAAGCTCACCGAGCAGGGACGCAGGGTGGCGAGGCCACACCAGGTGTTCGCATTCACCGATCACTACGTGCCGACCACCGGCCGCGACAAGGGGGTCGAAGGCATCGCGGTCCCCGAGATCCGCAACATGGTGAAGAAGCTGCACGCCGAGACTGCGAAGCACTTTGTTACGCTCTTCGGCATCGACGACCCCCGGCAAGGCATCCTGCACATCGTGCCGCCCGAGCAGGGCATCACCCAGCCGGGACTGCTCATCTGCGGCGCCGACTCGCACACCTCGACCCACGGCGCGTTCGGCGCGCTCGCGTTCGGCATCGGCGCCTCCGAGATGATGCACGTGATGGCCACGCAGATGATCTGGCAGCGCAAGCCCAAGACCCTGCGCGTCACCGTCGACGGCGCGCTCGCGCGCGGCGTCGCCGCCAAAGACGTGATCCTCGCCATCATCGGCAGGATCGGGATCGGCGGCGGCGCGGGCCATGTGATCGAGTACGCCGGCTCGACCTTCGCTGCGATGACCATGGAAGCGCGCATGACCGTGTGCAACATGTCGATCGAGGCCGGCGCGCGCGCCGGGATGATGACGCCGGACCAGACGACGTTCGCGTATATGGAAGGCCGTCCCTACGCACCGCACGGTGAGGCGTGGCAGCGGGCGCTCGCGCTGTGGAAGACGCTGCCGAGCGACGCGGGCGCTGCCTTCGACAAGGAAGCAAAGCTCGACGCGGCGCAGATCGCGCCGATGGTGACGTGGGGCACCAACCCCGAACAGACGCTGCCGATCACCGGCGCGATCCCCGATCCGCGCAGCGCAGACAGCGAAGAGCGCCGCGCCGAGCATGCGATGGCGCTCGACTACATGGGGCTCGCGCCGGGCACCGGTATGGAAGAGATCGCGATCGACCGCGTGTTCATCGGCTCGTGCACCAACGGCCGCATCGAGGACCTGCGTGCGGCGGCGGAAGTGGCGCGCCTCGGACGGGCGAAAGTGCCCGCATGGGTGGTGCCGGGATCGCGCACGGTGCAAGCCCAGGCCGAGCGCGAAGGGCTCGACCGCGTGTTCCTGGCCGCGGGATTCGAATGGCGCGATCCGGGCTGCTCGCTGTGCACCGCGATCAACGGCGACCAGCTCGAGCCGGGCGAGCGCTGCGCATCGACGTCCAACCGCAACTTCCGCGGCCGGCAGGGCACCAACGGGCGCACCCATCTCGTGAGCCCTGCGATGGCGGCCGCCGCCGCGATCTCCGGACACCTCGTCGACGTCCGCAACCTGCTTTCGTAGGAGTCCCCATGCAGCCGTTCACCACCCTCACCGGCATCGCCGCGCCGATCGACGAGCCCAACGTCGACACCAACCAGCTCTGCCCGACGCGCTTCAACAAGACGCCGCGCGGTCCTGCGTACGCCCGCGTGCTGTTCCACGACCTGCGCTTCGACGCCGAAGGCAAGGAGAAGGATTTCGTGCTCAACCGCGAGCCGTATCGCCGCGCGCAGATCGTCGTCGCCGACCGCAACTGGGGCTGCGGCTCGTCGCGCGAGAGCGCGGTGTACGCGCTCTACGAGTTCGGCATCCGCTGCGTGATCGCGTCGAGCTTCGGCGACATCCACGCCAACAACTGTTTCAAGAACGGGCTGCTGCCGGTGGTGTTGAGCGACGAGGCGGTGGCTTCGATCCGTGCGCAGATCCATGCCGATCCCGGCGCGGCGATGACGGTCGATCTCCACGCGCAGACCGTCACCGATCCCGCAGGCGGCGTGCACCGCTTCACGGTTGACCCGGTGCGCAGGAAGTGCCTGCTCGAAGGCCTGGACGACATCGCGCGCACGCACCAGTATGCGGAGCGCCTGGCGATGTTCGAGGACGTGTATCGCGAAGAGCGGCCGTGGTTGTTCGATAACCCGAGGTAACGTTGAATGTTCGGTAAAGTCGTTGTCGTGTCAGTGGTGCTCGCTGTAGCCGGTCCCGCAATCGCCCAGCAGTATCCCTCCAAACCCGTCCGCATCATCGTCCCGACCGCCCCGGGCGGCGGCGCCGATTTCGTCGGGCGCCTGCTCGCGCACGGTCTGAATCAGTCGCTGGGGCAGCCGTTCATCGTCGACAACCGCGGCGGCGGCGGAACGACCATCGGCGTGACGCTCGCCGCGAAGTCGCCGCCCGACGGTTACACGCTGCTCCTCCAGCACAACAGTCTCGCGTTCAATGCGACGTTCTATCGCAAGCTTCCCTACGACACGGTGAAGGACCTCGCGCCGATCACGCTGATCGCGACGCAGCCGTATATCGTGGCGGTGCACCCGTCGCTGCCGGTGCGCTCGGTGAAGGAGCTCGTGGCGCTCGCGAAGGCGCGGCCCGGCCAGCTCGCGTACGCCTCGGGCGGCGCGGGCAGCGGCCCTTACATGGGCGCGGAGCTTCTCAAGCACGCGGCGAAGATCGACGTGCTCCACGTCCCTTATAAAGGCGCCGGCCCCGCATTCGCCGACCTCATGAGCGGCGAAGTGCAGATGATGGTCGTCACCATGTCGACGGCGCTGCCGCACGTGAAGAGCGGCAAGGTGCGCGGCCTCGCGGTCAGCAGCGCGAAACGCGTGCCGGCGGCCCCCGGACTGCCGACGGTGGCCGAAAGCGGCGTTCCCGGTTACGAGTTCGCGGTGTGGTACGGCCTCTTCGCGCCCGCCGGCACGCCCGCGGCGATCGTCGCGCGGCTTAACGAGGAAGCGCCGAAGGTCCTCGCGGCGCGCGACGTGCACGACAAGCTCGTCGCCGGCGGGCTCACGCCGCTGCGCACCTCGCCCGAAGAATTCTCCGCGCTCATCCGGCGTGACATCGCGAAGTGGGCGGCGGTGGTGAAGGCCGGCAACCAGTACGCGGACTAGAATTCCGGGTCGGAGTCACATTTCGTCCGAAAGGCACGTCAGGCGGGTTTGAAGGTGCGATACAGCAGCGCGGTGTAAGCCTCCAGCTCGTACAGGGCCTCGTCGCTGATCGAGCGCATGCGCGCGCGGCGCTTCGTGCGCAGCTCGGTCTCGGTCGCTCCCGTCGTTGCGGCGACGAGCTTTCTGATCTTCGACAGGTCGGCGTCGTTCGCGCTCTTCGCGCGAACCCAGTCGATCTGCTCGACGAGCTTCTTCGCTTCCGCACGGATCTCCGCAGGCGATGACTGCGCCGTTGCCTGTGTCCTCAGCTCTTTTTCGGCCTGCGGAGTAGCTGCGTAGAACAATGCGCGGAGCAGCGTACTGCGCGCGGTCGCATCCTGCTCGGCTTTCAGGCGTTCGACCAGCCGCGGGACGTACCTCGACTCCTCCTGCACCAGCAGCGGATAGGTATAGGCGTAGTTCTGGCCCAGCCGCAGGGCGTGCGGGACGACGAAGACCGAGTACTTAGGCTTGCCCAGCATCTTCGACTGGAGATCGAAGGTGTCCACGCCTCGCATCGCGAGCGCGTGCAGCGTGTAGAAATACGGCGTGTGCTGGATCTCGCTGAGCGAGCACTTCTCGATCGACTTCAACCCGAGGGCCTGATCGGCGGCCTGCTTAGACTTGGCGAGCAGCAGCATGCCGCCGTCGCAGTAGAGCATCTCGGTCGCGCCGTCGGCAGCGAGCGCCGCACGCAGCGCGGCCCCGTAGGCCTGGGGCGCTTTGTCGTAGCGATCCCACAGCGCCGACAGCGTCGGCGCGCGCTTGGCCTGCTCGTCGAACGACATCTTCGACGGGTCGAAGCCGTAGGTGCGCGTGATGTCTTCGCGTGCGCTGTCGGCGGTCGGCTGTTGCGCGTGTGCCGCGCAGACGCACAGCCAAAGACACGGCAAGACGACGATCGCTCGGAGCATGCTGTCCTTTCATCGATTCGACCCGGGTTCGCTGCTATTATCCCCGCCTCCCCCGCGGCGCGCGTGCCGCGTCTGTACAGGACTACCCCTCATGAGTTTCTTCTGGCAAGGCCGTCTCGGCGAGAAGCCGAGCGATCTCCTCAAACATTATTACGCCGAGACCATGCGCGAGCCGCTGTTCCTCGAGGCGCTCCATCAATGGGACAAGGCTCAGGTCGTCGTCCTCGGCGAGCAGGGCATCGCGCCGGACGAGGCGATCGCCGCGCTCCTGAAAGCCGTCGGCGAGATGGAGAAGGAAGGCGTGGTCGAAGCGCGCACCGCGCTGTGGAACGTGATCCACGGCGGCGAGGAATACATGCGCAAGTTCGCCGAGGAGGAGAAGTCGGGCTGGCTGCACCTCGGGCGCTCGAGCCCGTCGCTCCGCGTGGTCGCGTCGCGCATCGCGTTCCGCAACCTCCAGCTCCAGATCATGGCGTCCGCGCTCGACATGCGCGCGAAGATCATCGACGTGGCGGAGCAGCACGTCGAGACGCTGATGCCCGGCTACAGCTACATCCAGCACATCGAGCCGGGCACCTTCGGCTTCTACCTGATGTCGTTCGTCGAGCCCTTCGAGCGCGACTTCAGGCGCTTCGAGCTCGCCTACGGCAACACCAACATCAGCGCGGTCGGCACGGGCGCGGCGTACGGCATCGAGTTCCCGCTCGACCTCGAGCGCTTCGATGCGCTGCTCGGCTTCGACGCGGCGCCGTGGAACGCGCGCGACTCGATCCGCAACTACGATTACCTGATCGAGACCTACATGGCGCTCGCGCTGATGCACAACACGCTCGGCCGCATCGCCATGGATTTCCTGATCTGGCACAGCTCGGAGTTCGACTTCATCCGGCTTCCGGGGCGGCACAGCATCACTTCGAGCATCTCGCCGCAGATGCGCATCCCGTACGTGCTCGAGTTCATCCACGGCACCAGCGGCCTCATCACCGGGCGTCTGATGGAAGCGCTGGCGATCACCAAGACCGCCTCCGACCAGCTCGAGATGGCCACGATGCTGCCGGCCGAATTCTGGAAATGCGCCGACGAATCGCGCCGCGCGATGGACGCGTTCACCGATTCCCTGGCCGACATGCAGATCAACAAGGAGCGCATGGCGCAGTGCGCGAACGACCACTGGGGCCAGGCGAGCACGATCGTCGGCTTCCTCGTGAAAGAGCACGGCATGTCGTACCGCACCGGCCACCAGGTCCTGGCGCACATGATGCGCGAGGTCGCCGATAAAAATATCCCGCCGTCGCAGGTGAAGGCGGACATGCTGGAGCAAGCGGTCGAGCAGTACACCGGGAAGAAGATCGGCGTCACGCAGGAGACGCTCGACCGCCTGTTCGACGCGATGGAGTGCGTGCGCGAGCGGAAATACCGCTCGGGCGCGGCGCCCGAGCGCGTGCTCGAGCACATCGCCGCGGCGCGCAAGAACGTCGCCGAAGACCGCACGTTCGTCGTGTCGCGCGTGGAAAAGCTCGAAGCATCGCGCCATCGCCTCGACAGCGCGTTCGCGGAGCTCAAACGCCGGCACAAAGTGAGCTGATGGCCGAGCGTGACGAGCTTCTGCGGAAGCTCACCGACTACGTCTGCGACGGCCCCGCGCCGTCGGCGGCGGCGATGGATACCGCGCGGCTGTGCCTGCTGGATGCGCTGGGCTGCCTCGCGGGTGCGCTGGACGCGCCCGACATCGGGCCGATTCTCGGTCCGCTGGTCCCGGGCACGGTCGTGCCGCTCGGCTGCCGCGTCCCGGGCACTGCGTACGAGCTCGATCCGGTGCGCGCCGCGTTCAACACCAGCGCGCTCATCCGCTGGCTCGACTTCAGCGACACCACCCAGCGCGGCGGACATCCCTCCGACGGCATCGGCGCGCTGCTGGCGTGCGCGGATCACGTCGGACGCCGCGGCGCTGCGGTCACCATGCGCGAGGTCTTCGAAGCGATGGTGCGGACGTACGAGATCCAGGGCGTGATCGCCGAAACGGTGAAGCTCGACTCGCCGGCGGTCGGGCTCGATGCAGTCTTCGGGGTCAAGCTCGCGTGCGCGGGCGTAAGCGCGCGCCTGCTCGGCGGCGATCGCGAAGAGGTGGCGAACGCCTTCTCGAACGCGGTGATGGACGGCGGCACGCTGAATGCGTATCGCCAACTGCCGAACACCGGCACGCGCAAAGGCTGGGCGGGCGCCGATGCTGCGAGCCGCGGCGTGTGGTTCGCCATGCTGGCGGTGGCAGGCGAGATGGGTTATCCGCGGCCGTTCACCGCAACGCCGTGGGGTTTCGAGAGCGTGATGCTCGACGGCAAGCCGCTGGCATTGCCGCCGCTCGGCTCGTCGGTGATGGAGAACGTCATCTTCAAGCTGGTCCCGTGCCAGCGGAACGGCTCGACCGCGGCCGAGGCGGCGATCGCGCTGCATCCTCGCGTCGGGGCGCGCCTCGAGCAGATCCGCGAGATCGTCGTCCATACCCATTCCGAGGCGATCGAGCGCATCGACAAGACCGGGCCGCTGCCCAACGCGGCGGCGCGCGATCACTGCCTCCAGTTCATCGTCGCCGCAGGGCTGGTATTCGGCGAGATCACGTCGGAGCATTACCACGAGCCGCTCGCGCTCGATCCGCGGATCGAGCGGCTGCGTTCGATCATGCGCGTGGTCGAGGAGCCTGCCTATACGCGCGGCTATTTCGATCGCGCGATCATGAGCTGCGCGAGCGCGGTGGAAGTGGCTTTCACCGACGGCACCAAGACCGGGCGCATCGAAGTGACCCATCCGGCGGGCGATCCGCAGCGTCGCGCCGACGCGCTTCCCAACGTGCGCAACAAGTTCAACGCGCTCGCCCGCAAGCGCTGGAGCGAAGAGACACGACATTCACTGCTCGAGCTGTTCGAGACGCCCGCGCGACTGGGCGCGATGCGCGTCGGCGAATTCCTCGAGCGACTCACCGGAGACTGAACCATGAACCGATATCTTTTTCTCATTCCGCTCGCTGCCGCGACCGCGGCCGGCGCCGCCGAGCAGGGCGCTTTCCCGAGCAAGCCGATCCGCATCGTCGTGCCCATCGCGCCGGGCGGCAGCACCGATACCATCGCGCGGCTCCTCGCGACCAAGCTCGGCGAGCGCATCCCGCAGCCGGTGGTGATCGACAACCGGCCGGGCGCCGGCGGCAACATCGGCACCGACCTCGTCGTGAAGTCGCCGCCGGACGGCTACACCGTCGTCGCGGCGAACGTGTCGTCGGTGGCGATCAACCAGAGCCTCTACAAGAAGATGCCGTACGACCCGATCAAGGATCTCGCGCCGATCACGCTGCTCGCGGTGTTCCCGAACGTGATCGTCGTCCATCCGTCCTTTCCTGCGAAGAACCTGAAGGACCTGATCGCGCTCGCGAAGTCGAAGCCGGGCGGGCTGACGTTCGCGTCGGCGGGTAACGGCAGCTCGACGCACCTGTCGCCCGAGCTTCTGAACACCATGGCGGGCATCAAGATGACGCACGTGCCGTACAAAGGCGGCGGACCCGCGCTCGTCGCGGTGCTGTCGGGCGAGGTGTCGATGTACTTCAGCAGCGTCGTCGCCGCCGCGCCCCAGGTGAAATCGGGCAAGCTGGTGCCGATCGCGGTGACGAGCAGCAAGCGCTGGCCGCTGCTCCCCGATGTGCCCACCGTCGCCGAATCGGGCCTGCCGAAGTACGAAGCGCTCAACTGGATCGGCCTGCTCGCGCCGGCGCGCACGCCGCCCGCGGTGCTCGACTGGTGGAACAAGCACGCGACGACGATCTTCCAGGAGAAGGAGTCGCTGGCCCAGCTTGCGGGACAGGGCGCGCAGGCCGAGCCGATGAGCCGCGACCAGTTCGCCAAGTACCTCAAGGCCGAGGCGACGAAATGGGCGGCGGTGGTCAAAGCCTCCGGCGCGGTCGTCGACTAACCTAAAATCCGGGTCAGAGTCACATTAACGCTGAGAAATCTGACTCTGACCCGGATTAACGGCGTGCTCGCCACTGCCGCCACACGATCCACGCCGCCCAGCCGATCGCCGCGCCGAGCATCGCTGCGCCGAAGCGGTGGACGGCGTAGCCGACCGGTTGCGCTTTGGCGAGCAGACCGAGATCGGCGAGCACGTCGATGAAATCGTGCGAGCCGGTGTCGCCGGTGCGGCCGGTCAGCAGGATGTGCTGCGGCTGTCCGGCGTCGTAGACGTAGGGCGCGATGTCCATCACCGCCACCGCCGACCACCACAGCATCACCGCCGCGGCGAACGGATCGCGGTTCTTCACGAGGAAGATGCCGCCGAAGACGAGCGGCAGTCCCGCCTGGAACAGCGAGCCCCCGAGCATCGTCATGAACTCGCCGAAGGGCCGGAAGAAGATGTGCCCGAACTCGTGGATCGGCACCATGGGCAGGTGCATGAGCGACGACGCCATCTCCCATGACGGCACGTCCATCGCGGCGAGCTTGATGCCGTAGAGCACGAGCGCGGCGAGCAGCGCGGCGCGGACGTACACGTGCAGCGGCTCGACGTGATCCGGGACATGAAACAGAAGCGCTCTCACGCGCTCGCCGAGTGTGAGCACTTCGTCGTCCGCGTCTTCCCTGACGCGCGACGGCAGACGGCTCACGCGCGCCTGAAGATACTTCGCGAAGATGAGGCCGCACGCGGGGCAGGTCTCGGCGCTCGCGGTCGCTTCCTCGGGCGTGCGCTCGTGGCCGCACTTGGGGCAGATCTTGTAGGTGAGGGCCATCAAAACAAACCGGGGTCAGACCCCGTCAGTCCTTGCCGGTTTGGGTGTGGGGCGCGTCGACCGGCTTCGATTCGGGCGAGCCGCGCTGGCGCAGCCAGATCGAGAGCAGCACCATCGAGCCGACCGCGAGGAACTCGCTCTGCCAGTTCTGGAACGATTCGAACCAGAAGCGCGACGTGCCGAGGTACTGGAGCGTCGTCACCTGCTCGGTCTTGCCGTGGTCGCGCTGCTCCTGGTTGTATTGGCGCGCGCCGCCCGCGGCGTGCAGGAAAAAACACGCGAGGAAGAGGATGAGGAAGGCGAGGCTGAGCGAGTTCTCGTAGACGCGCAGCACCCAGCCGCCGCGCCGCACCGGCCACGGCGCATCCTTCCTGTTCCCCGGCTCTCGCGGGTCGTGGTCGACCGCTTCCTCCTGGTAGGGCTTCTTCGATTCGGCGGAGCCTTTCTGATAGAGGAACGTGGTGAGCACGACGAACATGAACATCTGGAGGAACTCGGACTCCCAGTTCTCCATCGTCGCTTCGACGAAGTGCGGCGTGGTGAGGTACTCGACGAACGTCGCTTCGGGGCGGCCGTGATCGCGCTGGTCGTCGTTGTATTCGATCTGGCCGAAGATCGTCTGGCCGACGAGGAAGGCCGCGAACAGCACGAGCCATACGATCGACAGGCCGTTCTCGTGGAAGAAGCCGCCTTTGCGGACGTGTCTCGATTTCATGACGCCCTCGAACAAACCAGGGTCAGACCCCGAAAAAGCCGGGGTCTGACCCTATGCCGGGGTCTGACCCTATGCCGGGGTCTGACCCCATTTATCGGATCGTTGCGCTCAGCGTCTCGGCGAGCTCGTGCAGCACCTTGTCGCGCTCGGCGCCGCTCTTGTGGATGACCGCTTCGACCTGGCCCGAGAGCGCGCGGCGCTCTTCGTCCGAAAGCTCGAGCGCGCTGACGACGATCACCGGGATCTGCTGCCACTCGGGTTTCCTGCGCAGCTCGATGAGGAAATCGAAGCCGTTCATCTCCGGCATCATGAGATCGAGGATGATCGCGTCGGGCTTCGAAGCCTGCACCCGCTCCAGCCCGATGCGCCCGTTCTCGGCTTCGCTCGTCGTCCAGCCCATGCGCTCCACCGCGTCCTTCATGACGTGGCGCGAGGACTCGTCGTCTTCCACGATCAACAGCGAGCCCGCGTTGCGCCCGCACACGGTGCGCAGCACGGTCGCGAGGCGCTCGCGGTTGACCGGCTTCACGAGGTAATCCGCCGCGCCCAGCGTGTAGCCGCGCTGCTTCTCGTCGACGATGGTGATCAGGATCACCGGGATGTCGTGCAGCGCCGGATCGCCCTTGATCGCCGCCAGCACGGTCCAGCCGTCGATGTCCGGCATCATCACGTCGAGCGTGATGGCGGCGGGGCGCTGTTCCTTCGCGCGCGCGAGCGCTTCGACGCCGTTCGCGGCGGTGATCACGCCGTAACCCTGGCGCTCGAGGAAGCGGCGCATGAACTCGCGCACGGTGTCGTCGTCGTCGACCACGAGCACCGTGTTGCCGTTGCCCTTCGCCGCCGGCACGCGCGGCGCGATCATCGGCTGCTGCGGCGAAGGCTGCTCCGCCTTGGCCGTGCTCGCTGCCGGGAGCTCGATCGTGAACGTCGAGCCGACGCCCGGCGTGCTCTCGACGGTGATGTCGCCGCCCATCATACGGCAGAAGCGGCGGCTGATCGCGAGACCGAGGCCGGTGCCGCCGTAGCGCCGCGTGGTCGACGCGTCCGCCTGCTCGAAATCCTGGAACAGCCGCCCGAGCTGCTCCGGAGTCATGCCGATGCCGGTGTCGCGCACCTTGAAGACGATGCGGTCGCCGCCGCTTGCGTGCTTGCGCTCGGCGGTGATGTGGATGTGGCCTTTCTCGGTGAACTTGACGGCGTTGCTCGCGAGGTTGAGCAGCGTCTGGCGCACGCGAGTGACGTCGGCGTGCATCTCGCCGATGTCGGCCGAGCATTCGACGTGCACCTCGTTGCCGTTCTTCTGCGCCATCGGCTGCACCGTCGCCGCGATCTCCTCGATCAGCGGCGCGATGGTGAAGTGCTCGGGGTGCAGGTCCATCTTGCCCGCTTCGATCTTGGACAGATCGAGGATGTCGTTGATCAGCGCGAGCAGGTGACGCGCCGCGCGCAGGATGCGCTCGAGCGGCTCGATCTCGTCGTCGCGGCCGAGGTCGGGCGCGTCTTCGAGCAGCATCTCGGTGACGCCGATGATCGCGTTCATCGGCGTGCGCAGTTCGTGGCTCATGTTGGCGAGAAACTGCGATTTGTGGCGGCTGATCGCCTCGAGCTCGAGGCTGCGCGTGTCGCTCGCGTGGCGGCGGATGAACTGGCCGACCTGGCTGCCGATCATGCGCACCGCCGCGAGCAATCGATCGTCGGGCTCGCGCACCTTCGTGCTGTGGAAGGAGAGCACGCCGATCGCCTTGCCTTCGGCGGTGACCGGAAACATGATCGTGCCGTGCATGCCGGCGTCGCGCGCCACGCCTTTGCTGAGGCGCGGGTCCTTGGTGATGTCGGTCACCCAGTCGGGCTCCGCGGATTGAAGCACGCCGCCGATCAGCCCCTGGCCCGGCGTGTAGGTGAGCTCGCGCGACGAGTCGATGAATTTATCGAGGCCGGGGCTGGGCACGTGCCAGTACTGGTCGAAGGTCGCAACGCCCGCCTGCTCGTTCCAGCCGAAGTAGCGGCCGCACTCCCAGCCCTGCGTCTCGCAGATCGAGCGCACGACGGTCTTCAGCGCTTCGGGCACCGTCTCGGTGCCGGCGATGCATTGCGCGACGCTGTGCTCGAGCCTCAACAGTTGCTCCGCGCGCTGCCTTGCGGTGACGTCGCGCGCGATGCCGCGATAGCCTTTGAACGCGCCGTCCTCGAAGATCGGCTTGCCGCTCGTGCTGATGTAGCGCAGCTCGCCATGCGCGTCGATTCGCCGGAAGTAGAAATCGAGGAAAGGCTCGTGCGCGTCGAGCACCGCCTTGTGCGCGTCCCAGCTCCCGCCGTTCTCGATCGGCTGGCCGTCGAGGTCCCAGCGCGTCCTGCCGAGGTAGGGCGTGACGTCGATGCCCGTCTGGTGCGCGATCGCGCCGCGGAACGTCGTGAAACGGTGGTGATCGTCCGATTCCCAGTACCACTCGCGCGACAGCTCGAGGACGAGGTCCAGGCGTTCTTCGGCAGTTTTCGGATCGGCGACGGTGTCCATCGGCAAGCGTCTCGCAGCGGTTTTCTCGGCGGAGGAACTTAACACAAGCGCGTGCTACCCTGCCATGAAACCGGCCGTCATCCCCGCGAAGGTGACGCGCGGCGTCATCCCCGCGAAGGCGGGGACCCATTTTGATGTTAACCGTCGAAATGGCTCCCCGATCGCGTCCGCTACCGCGGACAGGTCGGGGACGACGCGACCTATGTCGCGTCGGCTGCCGTGGGTCGGGAATGACGACATCACCTGGAGACGCCGTGTTCGATATCCGTTTATCGGAAGAGCAGCGCGAGTTCCGCGACCTCGCGCGCAAGTTCGCGCAGGAGGAGATCAAGCCCAAGGCGATGGCGTTGGACCGCGAGCCCGACTGGGAGAAGCGCGTGCCGTGGGAGCTGCTGAGAAAAGGCTCGCAGCTCGGCTTCCGCACTTTCGTGCTGTCCGAGGACAACGGCGGCGCGGGCATGGCCGATCACCTCACGTCGTGCCTCGTCGCCGAAGAGCTCGCGGCCGGCGAGCTCGGCACCGCCTACTACTTCATGCTCACCGCGCGGCGCGCGCGCGACTGGTTCGAGCTGCGCATGACGCCCGAGCAGAAGGCGTACTTTCTGCCGAAATTTCTCGACGACGATCTCTTCTTCACCACCGTCGCCATCCACGAGCCCGACACCGACGTGGGCTTCGATTACTTCGCCGAGACGCCCGACGTGAAGCTCAGGACGCGCGCGGTCGAGCAGCCCGACGGCTCGTGGCTCATCAACGGCGCGAAGAATTTCCAGACGGTCGGCTATCTCGCGAAACTCTTGGTGGTGCTGGCGCAGACGCCCGAAGGGCCGAAGCCGTTTCTGGTCGAAGGCAATTCGAAGGGCCTGGTGCGGCGGCCGTTATCCAAATTGGGTCGACGCGTCGGCGACAACGCCGAGATCTTCTTCGACGACGTGCGCGTGCCGAAAGGCTACATCCTGCCGCCTGCGCCCAAAGGCCGCGCCGACATGGGCACGCATCCGACGATCGCCGCGCTGACGCTGGGGCTCGGGCGCGCGGCGCTCGAAGAGACGATCAAGTACGCGCAGGAGCGCGTGTCGGGCGGCAAGCCGATCATCCGGCATCAGGCGATCGGGCTGCTCATCTCGGAGATGGCGATGCACCTCGAAGCCGCGCGGCGTTTGATCTGGACCGCCGCTTGGGTGAAAGACCATCCCGAAGCGATCGAGGACGGCAGCGTCGAGGCCATGCCTTACGAGCACATGGCGACCGCGTTCGTCGGCACCGCGGTCCAGCGCATCACCGAGCAGGGCATCGAAGTGTTCGGCGGCATGGGAGTGATCCAGGGTATGCCGATCGAGAAATACGTGCGCGACGCGCACGTGCAGAAACACATCTCGTTCCCGTTCCCTTCGCGCTTCAAGGTCGCCGAGGCGCTCGCGGGATTCAAGAGAAAGATTCCGCCGTTTGTGGGCGCGAACTGAGTCTTGGAGGTCAAAAGCTTCAACACGGAGGACACGGAGGAACACGGAGGGCACGGAGGAAAGCCAAACGGTCGGGACGCCTGGCGTGGACATGCTTGTCATGGCCGGGCATTCGCGGCCGAAGTGGTTTTCCTCCGTGTTCCTCCGTGCCCTCCGTGTTAACGCTTTGTTTTTGGCGTTTAAGGCACCAGGACTACTTTGCCGAGCGTCTCGCCCGCTTCCATCATCGCGTGAGCCTTCGCCGCTTGCGCGAGCGGCAGCACCGTCGCGGGCGGCGGGCGCACCTTTTCTTCGGCCATGAGATCGATCGCGCGCTGCATCAGCGAGCGCCGTAACTCACGCTCGTGGTCGAGCGTGTGTATCGAGTAGACGCGCACGCCGAGGCTCTTGCCCGGGCGCTTGCGCATCGCGCCGAAGAGGTCCGCATCGGGCATCAGCCCACCGAGGACGGCGAACGAGACCAGCGTGCCGAGCGGCGCGAGCAGGTCGAGGTTCGCGGTGAAGGCCGCCGCCGGCCCGCCCATCGCGTAGACCACGTCGACGCCGCGATTCTCCGTCAGCGCCATCACGCGCTCGCGCAAGTCTTCTTTGCCGCGGATGAGCACATGCTCGATGCCGGCCGATTGCGCGAAGGCGCGCTTCTCCTCCGACGAGACGATGCCGATCGCCTTCATCCGGTCGCAGAGCGCGAGCTGAAGCAGTGCGGTGCCCACGCCGCCGCTCGCGCCGTAGCACACGACGCTGCGCGGCTTGCGCACGCCCGACTCGTAGAGCAGCGCGCCCGCGAGCTGATAGTTCGCCAGGCTCACCGCGTCGCGCGCATCGATCGATTCGGGCAGCGCGAACAGCGCGCTCGCCGGCACGCAGATCGCCTCGGCGTAACAGCCGCCGCGGAAAGGAAGCTCGCGCGAGCTGACCAGGACCCGCTGGCCCTCGACAAACCGAGGGTCAGATCCCGAGGGGTCTGACCCTGGTTTTCCCAAGGCCTCGACCACCCCCGCCATCTCGTTCCCGGGCGTTGCCGGCAACGGCGGCATCCACGAATACACCCCTTTTCGCACGAGCAGGTCGGCGCTGCTGATGCCGATCGCCTCGGCGCGCACGCGGACTTCGCCGGGCCTGGGCTGCGGCAGGGGCTTCTCGACGACCTCGAGCACTTCCGGGCCGCCGCCTTTCTGCATCTCGATGGCTTTCATGGCGTTATGATGGTTTCGAGGAGGAGGGCCGATCATGCAGCGATTCCATGGTATCGCCGCGGCGCTCGTCGTGCTCGCCGCGCCCGCTCAGGTCGTCGCACAGGGATATCCGTCCAAGCCGTTCCGCATGATCATCCCGTTTCCGCCCGGCGGCGCGACCGACATCACCGGCCGTTACGTGGTGCACAAGCTCGGTGTGCCGACGATCGCCGAGTCCGGTTACCCCGGTTTCGAGGTGACCTCGTGGTGGGGCGTGCTGGTGCCGTCCGCGACGTCGAAAGACATCGTCGCGCGCCTCAACGCCGAGATCGCGAAGATCATGGCCACGCCCGACGCGCGCGATCGCATCGGCGCGCTGGACGCGGACATCCTCACCACCACGCCCGAGCGCTTCGCCGCCTACATCAAGGCCGAGCAGGCGAAGTGGGGGCAGGCGATCCGGGGGAGCGGGGCGCGGGTGGACTGACGGGAACTGTTCACGGAACCGGCGCATCGAATCGTGCGCGCCGATTTCCAGCGTGACATACTGAATGGGGTCAGGTCCACATTTCCGATCGGAAATGTGGACCTGACCCCAATAAATGAGAGCCTCAATGCGGCCGTTTCGCGTCCTGCTCGCAGCACTGCTGTTCGCCTACTCGGGATTCGCCCTCGCCGATGCCCGGCCGGTCACCGACGAGATGCTGGTCCCGCTCACGTCGGCCTTCGAGCACGCGGTCAAGCCCGGCGAGCAGGCCGACCTCCATCGCGACCTCTTCGGCACCGTGCTCCGGCGCATCCAGCGCAGCTACGCGCGCGAGGTCGATGTCCCCGAGCTGATCACCGTGGCGGTGAAGACGATGGAGGCGCTCGAGGCGCATACGGGCGAGCCGGCGGAAGTCTTCAGGAAGGCGATGAACGCCGCGCTCGCGACGCTCGATCCGCATTCGCGCTATCTCGACGTCCGCGCACAGAACAACGAGCGCAGCTCGATCAGCGGCAGCTTCGGCGGGCTCGGCATCCAGGTCGAGATGGCCGACGGGCTCGTGCGCATCGTCGAGCCCACGCCGGGGTCGCCGGCGGCGCGCGCGGGACTCCAGCGCGGCGATCTCATCGTGCGCTTCGACGACACCCCCGTCCTCGGGCTCGCGCTCGCCGACGCGGTCTCGCGCATGCGCGGCCAGCCGGGGACACCCATCGTGCTGACGATCCGCCGCACCGGCGCGAGCGAGGAGTTCGCCGTGTCCGTCGTGCGGGACATCATCCGCAGCGAGCCGCTGCGCTGGAGCCTGGAAGACGACGTGCTGGTGATCAGGCTGAGGAGCTTCACGTCGATCGTCGCGAGCTCGCTCCAGAAAGCGATCGCCGAAGCGACGTCGAAGAGCCCGGTGCGCGCGGTGGTGCTCGACCTGCGCGGCAACGGCGGCGGGCTGCTGCGCCAGGCGATCACGACGGCCGACACTTTCCTGACCGCGGGCAACATCGTGTCGCTGCGTGGCCGCACGCCCGGAAACCAGAGAACGTGGGCGGCGGATGCGGCGGAACAGCTCGCGGGCCTGCCGATGGTGGTGCTGATCGACGGGCGCTCGGCGTCCGCGTCGGAGCTCGTTGCGGCGGCGCTCCAGGAGAACGGCCGCGCGGTCGTGATGGGGCAGCGCAGCTTCGGCAAAGGCAGCGTGCAGACCACGATGACGCTCGGACCGGATCGAGGCGCGCTGAAGCTGACGACCGCGGTCTATCATGGCCCGTCGGGGCGCACGGTGCAGCGCACCGGCGTCGGTCCCGACATCGAGCTCGTCGCTGCGGCCGATCCCGCCGCGAAACCGGCGCGCCGCGAGTCCGACCGCGCGCATGCGCTTCCCGGCGCGGATGAGCCCCTGCCGCCCAAAGCGCGCGTCGAGCAGTCGCGCTGCGTCGCGCCGCGCAAGGAGGTCGACGCGGGTCTCGCGTGTGCGCTCGCTTATCTCAGGTCTGGAAAGATCGAGACGTTCACCGCGGCGCTCGAGCCCGTGCCGTCGGCCGAATAGAAATCAGCGCCTCACGCCATTTCCCACGCCTGTAACGGTCGCGACATGTCGCGCACCCAGCGTGTGCCGCACTGCCTGCAGGTGAAGTATTCGATGCCGGGGCTGACCCGCGGCAGCACTTCCTCGAGCGTTGCGTGAGGCGGCGTGCGCGTGAGCTTGCACAGCAGTTTGACGCATTCGATGCAGCACTCCCGCACGCGATTCTCCTCGTCTCTTCGGAGATCATACACGCTCAGTTCCTGAAGTTCTGAGTGACCATCAGCCCGTATCGCCCGCCGTCGACGATCCCGATGCCGACGCGTCCGAAGGCCGGCCGCAGGATGTTCGCGCGGTGGCCGGGCGAATCCATCAGTCCCTGGTGCGCCATCGGCAGCGTGCGCGCGAGCGCGAGGTTCTCGCCCGCCGCGCGGAACGTAAGGCCCCGCCGTCGCATGCGCTCGAACGGGTCCTCGCCCTGGGGCGTGATGTGAGAGAAGTAACCGCGCGCGAACATGTCGCGCGAGTGCGCGCGCGCCACTTGCGTGGCTTCGGCGTCGGCCTGCAATGGTTTCAATCCCTGTTTCTGCCGTTCCGCGTTCAGCAGCGCCAGCATGCCCGCTTCGAGATCGGGCCGCGGCTTCGGCGCTTGCACCGTATAGGGCAGTCGCACCAGTTCCTGCGTGCCGGGCGTGACCGTGAGCCTGGCGACGGTCTTGTCGAGCGCCGGATCGAAGATCGGATGCAGCTTCGCTTCGAGCCATTCCGCGGGACGTGCGAAGCGGTTCGTGAGCACGCTGTCGGCGACGACGCGCGTCACGCTGTCCGCCAGCGGCAGGGACAGCAGCAGCGCCGAGACCACGATGGCGCCGAGGAGCCCGTTCACGATGCCGGGGACGACGCCGAGCACACGGTTGACGCCGTGTGCGTGCGTCGCGTTGGGGAACGCCTTGACGAAGCGCGAGACCAGCAACTCGAGCAGGATGTGTGCGAGCGCGTACGCGGAAACGAACGCGACGGGCGCGGTCCACACGCTCGCCTGAAGGCGGAAGCGGCCGGCAAGCGATACGAGATAGGGATAGGCGACGAACGCGAAGACGACGCTCAGCGCGAGCGCGACCAGGTCGGCGCCGCTCACGAGCAGCCCGCGGCGCCAGCCGCCGTAGGCGCCGCCGAGGATCACCAGCGCGAGGCCGACGTCGGCGAGGTTGACGTTCATGACGGCAGTGAGGCAAAGCGAATGCCGTGTGACCGATGCGCTGCGTTACGTCGCTGTCGCGACTAATCCTGCTGTGTCATTGCGAGGAGCCGCGCGCGGCGACGAAGCAATCCCGAGGCGCTCGGGACGGCTCGTGCGCCACGAGATCGCCACGGCTCGCTGTGCGAGCCTCGCGATGACACAGAACGACTAACGCACCGCTCAATCCAGCTTGTAATCCATCGCCTTGATGACCGGCATCAGCCGCTTGCGCTCCTGGTCGAGCAGCTTCTGCGACTCGGCCGGGCTCGCTTCCATCACCGGTTCCGACCCCGAGTCGGTCAGCGCTTTCTGGAAAGCCGCATCGGCCATCGCCTTGCGCGAAGCCTGCGACACGCGCTCGACGGCGGCCGCCGGCGTGCCCGCGGGCGCGAAGATGCCGCTGAACAGCTGCGCGATGTAGTCGGGGATCGTCTCGCGGCCGAGCGGGATGTCCGGCGCCGCTTTCAGGCGGCGCGGCGCGTTGATCGCGAGGATGCGCACCTTGCCCGCACGATGCAGCGCGAGGAAATGCGCGTTGACGTGCGGCGTCATCACCGGGATGTAGCCGCCGAGCAGATCGGTCGTCGCCAGCCCCACGCCCTTGTAAGGCACGTGCAGGAGGTTGATGCCCGCGCGCTGCTTGAGCATCTCACCCGCGAGATGCGTCATCGTGCCGGCGCCGGCCGATCCGTACGAGAGCTTGCCGGGATTCGCTTTCGCGTACGCGACGAGCTCTTTCAGGTTCTTCACCGGCAGCGACGGATGCACGACGATCGAAGTCGCCGACAGCGCGATGATGTCGATCGGCACGAAGTCCTTCACCGGGTCGTACGGCGGATGGCGCATCGCGGCGGGGTTGAGCACCTGCGTGCTCGTGTTGCCCATGAGGATGGTGTAGCCGTCGGGTTTCGCTCGCGCGACTTCACCCGCCGCGATCGTGCCGCCCGCGCCGCCGCGGTTCTCGACGACGATCGTGCCGAGGTGGGGCCCCACCTTCTCCGCCCACTGCCGGCCGATCGTGTCCATGATGCCGCCCGGCGGAAACGGGATGACCATCCGGATCGGGCGCGAGGGGTACTTGTCCTGTGCGAAGGAGAAGCTGCTGACCGCGATCGTCGCGGCTGCGAGGAGTATTCGTGTATGCATATTATTTGAGCGAAAGTGGCAGGCCTTCGGGCATCGGCGTGCGGTCGACGTTGAGGCACATCGAGACGAGGGAGTAGAAACCGTTGACGGCGATGAGATCGAACACGCCGCGCTCGCCGAAGCGATCGACGGCGCACTGGTAAGTGTCGTCGCTGACGCCGTGCTGCGCATGAAGCTCGGTCGAGAAGTCGTAGACGATCGCCTCAGAGGCGTCCATCCTCGAAGGCCGCTTGCCATCGGCGAGGTCCTGCGCGAGGGCGGGGTCGAGCCCCGCGTCGAGCGCGAGCTTGCAGTGCGCGTGCCATTCGTACTGCGAGGTCCAGAAGCGCGCGGTGACGAGGATCGCCATCTCATTCAGCTTCGAAGGCAGCGAGCTCCTGAAGCGGATCTCCTCGCCGAGCGCCTGCACGCGGTTGCCGATGCCGGGGCTTCGCAGCCACACGTTGAACGGGCCGCCGAGCGGTCCGGGTTTCGACGCGCCGGAGTTCGGGAGCTTGCTGCGCGGGCCCGAGCGGATCTCGTCGTACATCGCGCGCTGGTCCGCCGTGAGGTTCTCGGGCGGGAGCAGGGCGAAGCGGCGCGGGCCTTTGGTGCGTGTGGTGTCTTTATCGTTCGTCATCGTGTCACCGTTGAAGTCAGCCGCGCAATCTTACGGTACTTGCAGCGGGTCTGACCGGGGCGCTACGTAACCGACGACGCTGCACCGTACTCCGGACTTCTTCAGGTGTCCCTTCCTGCGCTGTGCGGATCGCCGATATAGATCGCCGCAGCGCGGCCACTTCCTCGCGATCGACGGTCCTGAAGCCGTGACGCAGTGCGAGATCGTTGGCAGGTCGCGACGAAGAACGCAAAGGAACCGGCGGGCGTGCCGTCGAAATCGAAGATCGCGAACTTGTAGTCCATCGGCCGAATCGGTTAGCGTCAGGGGCGCAGGGTAGCCAACGGCATCGGAGATGAACGAAGACGCGATCGGCATCGACATACACGCTCATGGCGTGCCCCGGCAGTTCCTCGAAGACGTGAAGCGCACGCGCCTGGGCGGCGTAGACGTCGCGGACAGCGACGGCGGTTACGTCGTGACGTTCCCGGGTCGCAAGCCGCTGCGGCCGGCGGCGGGCATCATGCTCGACTTCAGCAAGCGGCTCGACTGGCTCGACACGCAGGGCATGCAGCAGCAGCTCATCGGGCCGTGGCTCGACGTCCACGGGCAGGAGCTGCCCGCGAAGGACGGCGAGCTCTGGGTTCGCCGGCTCAACGACGCGATGGCCGAGACCGTCGCCGACTCCGGCCGGCGGCTGCTCGCCCACGCGACGCTGCACCTCGCCGATCCGCAGATCGCCGCGCGCGAGCTCGAGCGCTGCGTGAAGTCGCTCGGCATGACCGGCTGCATGATTCCCACCGATCTTCCCGCGGGCGCGCTGCACGAGAACCGCTGCGACGCGCTGTGGGAAGCGGCGCAATCGCTCGACGTGCCGGTCGTGCTGCATCCGCTGATGGACGGCCCGGCGGCGTGCATGTTCGGGCAGCTGCCGCGATTCAAGAACCTCTACGGGCGCACCATCGACACCACGATCGTGGCGACGCAGCTCATACTGGCGGGCGTCTTCGATCGGTATCCGAAGCTGAAGCTCGTGCTCGTGCACGGCGGCGGCTTCCTGCCTTACCAGAGCGACCGCCTCGACCGCGAGTTCGGCAAGGACGGCATGCTGCCGTCGGATTACGTGAAGCGCTTCTATTACGACACCGTGTTCATGTCGGCGCCCGCGCTGCGGCTGCTGTTCGATCTCGTCGGGACGGGACAGGTGATGATCGGCTCGGATTACGCCGCCGGCCCGGTGGAGCGCTCCAAGGGCAAGCTTACCGACGCGCTCGATGCGACGGGCATCGCCGCCGCCGATCGCCGCAAGATCGTGCGTGACACCGCGGAGGGAATGTTCAGATGCTGCGCCTGACGCGAAGGGTCAGACCCCGGCTTTTGCGGGGTCTGACCCTGGTTTTGATCTGCTGGGCGTCACTCGCCCACGCCTGGCCCGAGCGCCCGGTGCGCGTCATCGTCCCGCTCGCGCCCGGCGGCGGCACCGACATCGTCGCGCGGCTCTTCACCTCGCGCTTCTCGGCCGAGCTCGGCCAGCAGTTCATCGTCGACAACCGCGCGGGGGCGGGCGGTACGGTCGGCGCCGAGATCGCGGCGCGCGCCACGCCCGACGGCTATACGTTCGCGATCGTGCCGGCGAGCTACGCCGCCAATGCGGCGCTCTACAAGCTCCCGTACGACCCGGTGAAAGGCATCGCGCCGATCGCGATGATCATGACCGGCCCGCTCATCATCACGCTGCATCCGTCGGTGCCGGCTTCGAGCCTCAAGGACCTGATCGCGCTCATGCGAGCCAAGCCGCGGCTGCTCAACTTCGGCTCGTCGGGCAACGGCACGTTCTCGCATCTTGCGGTCGAGCTGTTCCTCCAGATGGCGAAGGCGGAGGCGGTGCACGTGCCTTACAAGAGCGCGGGCCCCGCGATCGTCGACCTGCTCGGCGGGCAGATCCAGATGTTCTTCGGCTCGGGGCCGTCGAGCATGGCGCACATCCGCGCCGGCCGACTGCGCGGCATCGCGGTGACGACCGCGAAGCGCTCGCCCGCGCTGCCGGACCTGCCGGCGATCGCGGAGGTGCTGCCGGGTTATGCCGCCGATTTCTGGTTCGGCGCGTGGGCGCCGGCGGGGACGCCCAAAGAGATCATTGCGCGGTTGAACCGGGCGATCGTGAGTACACTGAAGGCGCCCGAAGTGCTCGAGCGCCTGCATGCCGACGGCAACGATCCGGTCGGCTCGACGCCCGACGAGCTCGCGCGCGTCATCGCCCGCGACATCGCGACGTGGACGAAAGTAGTCAAAGCACGAAACATCAAGGCAGACTAAGACCTGTCATTGCGAGGAGCGGCAGCGACGAAGCAATCCCGGCGCGGCCGCAACCGGAGGAGGATGATTTGCCCACCGTCTCACTGACCGTCAACGGCAACTCCGCGACCGTGGACGTCGAAGGCCGCACGCTGCTCGTGCAGCTCCTGCGCGAGCATCTGGGCCTCACCGGCACGCACGTCGGCTGCGACACCAGCCAGTGCGGCTGCTGCACCGTGCACCTGAACGGCAAAGGGGTGAAATCGTGCGCGGTGCTCGCGGCGTCGTGCGAAGGCGCGACCGTCACCACCATCGAAGGCCTCGCCAAGGGCGAGCAACTGCACCCCATGCAGGAAGCGTTTCGCACGCACCACGCGCTGCAATGCGGCTTCTGCACGCCGGGCATGATCATGTCGGCGGTCGACATGGTCCGGCGCAAAGGCAACGACCTCGACGAGAAGACCGTGCGCCGCGAGCTCGAAGGCAATCTCTGCCGCTGCACCGGCTATCACAACATCGTGAAAGCGATACAGGCCGGCGCCGAAGCGATGAAGGGCGCGTGACATGTACGACTTCGACTATCGCCGTCCGAAGGATTTGAGCGAGGCGGGCACGCTCTCCCGGCGCGACGATTTCAAGGTGCTCGCCGGCGGCATGAGCCTGATTCCGGTGCTGAAGATGCGGCTCGCGCGCTACGCGGGCATCGTCGATCTCGGCGCGCTCGACGCGCTGAAAGGCATCCGCCGCGACGGCGATGCGATCGCGATCGGCGCGATGACGCCGCACGCCGAAGTCGCTGCGTCGGAAGAGGTCGCGCGCGCGATTCCGGGTTTGCATCAGCTCGCCAGCGGCATCGGCGACCCGCTGGTGCGCAACCGCGGCACGCTCGGCGGCTCGATCGCGAATGCCGATCCGGCAGCGGATTATCCGGCCGGTCTCGTGGGCCTCGGCGCGACGGTGGTCACCGATCGGCGCGCGATCGCCGCGGACGATTTCTTTACCGGGCTCTTCCAGACTGCGCTCGAGCCGGGCGAGATCGTCCGCGAAGTGCGCTTTCCCGTTCCGCAGGCGAGCGCCTACAGCAAGCTCAAGCAGCCCGCTTCGCGGTTTGCGTTGGTGGGCGTGTTCGTCGCGCGCACGAGCACGGGCGTCCGTGTCGCGGTCACCGGCGCGGGACCGTCGGTGTTCAGGTTCGAGGCGGCCGAAGCCGCGCTGGGCAAATCATTCGATCCCGCCGCGCTCGAAGGCCTCGCCCTCGACGCCGCCGGTCTCAACACCGACATCCACGCGACCGCCGAGTATCGCGCCCACGCGGTGAAGGTGCTGACTGCGAGGACAGTCGTCAAGTGTCATTGCGAGGAACGATCGTGGCGAAGCAATCCCGAGACGCTCGATAAATGACCCACGCACCCGCAAAAGGCGCCGGCATCGGCGAAGCGGTCATCCGCAAGGAAGACCATCGGCTCGTGACCGGCGCCGGCACGTTCAGCGACGACGTCAATCTTCCGGGCCAGGCGTATGCCTTCATGCTGCGCTCGCCGCACGCGAGCGCACGCATACGCGGGATCGACACGTCGGCGGCACTGAAATCGCCCGGCGTCGTCGCGATCCTCACCGCCAAGGACCTGAAGGCCGACGGCGTGAAGGAGATCCCGCACCGCCCGTTCTCGCCGCATCCGGCGGACATCATGCTCTACAACAGCGACGGCACCGACATGTTCATGGCGCCGCACTATCCGCTGGTGGTGGAGAAGGTGAGGCACGTCGGCGAAGCGGTGGCGATGGTGATCGCGGAGAGCGTTGCGGCGGCCAAGGACGCTGCGGAGCTGATCGAAGTCGATTACGACGTGCTCGATGCGGTTGCCAATACTGCTCAGGCCGCGGAGATGGATGCGCCGAAGGTGTTCGACGAAGCGCGCTCCAACGTCTGCCTCGACGCGCTGACCGGCGACGGTGAAGCGACCGCAGCGGCGTTCAGGCGCGCGAAGCACGTCGTGAAGTTCGAGACCTGGGTGCCGCGCATCACCGGCGTGCCGCTCGAGCCGCGCGCGGCGGTCGGGGAATACGACTCCGAGAACGAGCTTTACACGCTGCACGCCGGCACCAGCGGCGCGTGGCGGACCAAGATGGACATCGCGATCATGCTCGGCGTGCCGGAGAACGAGGTGCGCGTGATCACCAACGACGTCGGAGGCCATTTCGGCACGCGCGGCATGCTCTACGGCGAGTTCACGCTCGTGGTGTGGGCGGCGAAGCGCATCGGGCGCCCGGTGAAGTGGACGTGCGAGCGCGCAGAAGCGTTCGCGACCGATTACCAGGCGCGCGACCTCGTGGTCGAGGCCGAGCTTGCGCTCGACGCCGAAGGCACGTTCCTCGCGATGCGCGGCTCGAACATCAGCAACGCCGGCGGGCATACGACGAACTTCTCGCCGCTGCGCAAAGGGGTCGAGATCTCGTCGAGCATCTATCGGGTGCCGGCGGCGCATTTCCGCGCGCGCGGCGTGGTCAGCAACACCTCGCCCACGCGGCCGTATCGCAGCTCGGGGCGTCCCGAGGTGCTGTACGTCATGGAGCGACTCATCGATCTCGCCGCGCGCGAGAAAGGTTTCGACCGCATCGAGCTGCGCCGGCGCAACCTCGTGTCCGAATCGGAGATGCCCTATACGAACCCGTTCGGCATGGTGTACGACAGCGGCTCGTATCACGCGGTGATGGAGAAAGCGCTGCAGCTCGGCGACTGGACCGGTTTCCCGGCGCGCAAGGCCGAAGCGAAGCAGCGCGGCAAGTGCCGCGGCATCGGCGTCGCGAACTACGTCGACACGTCGAGCGGCGTGCCGCGCGAGCGCGCGGAAGTGACGGTCAAGCCCGACGGCAGCGTCGACGTCATCATCGGCACGGTGTCGACGGGGCAGGGCCACGAGACCAGCTTCGCTCAGCTCGTCACCGAATGGCTCGGCGTGCCCTTCGAGAAGGTGAACATCCTCACCGGCGACACCGCGTTCGTGAAGTTCGGCGGCGGCACGCACTCGGGGCGCGGGCTACGCACCGCGAGCGTGGTGATCTACAACGCGTCGCAGGACATCATCGAGAAGGGCAAGCGCATCGCGGCGCTGTTACTGGAGTGCGAGGCCAGCGCGGTCGAATTCGCCGCGGGAGAGTTCACCCGGCCGGGCGGGCGCAAGGTGACGTTGCGCGATGTCGCGCGCGCGGCGGTGGAGTTGCCCGATGTTCCCGAAGAGCTCCGAGGCCCGCTCGAGGCCGTCTGCGACCAGGAAGTCGAAGCGCAGTTTCCCTATGGATGTCAGGTCGTGGAAGTGGAGATCGATCCCGATCTCGGCACGCTGGAGATCGTGAAATACACCGCGGTCGACGACGTCGGGCGCGCGGTCAACCCCGGCATCATCCACGGCCAGGTCCACGGCGGCATCGCGCAGGGCGTGGGGCAGGCGCTGATGGAGCACTGTCATTACGATCCCGAGACGGGACAGTTGCTCTCGGGCTCGTTCATGGATTACGCCATGCCGCGCGCGGACGACTTCCCGTTCTTCAATACCGAGTACGTCGAGATTCCTTCGACGCATCCATTGGGTTTGCGTCCCGCAGGCGAGGGCGGCACCGCGCCTGCACTGGGCGTCATGATCAACGCGATCTGCGATGCGCTCTCCGAGTTCGGCGTGCGGCACGTCGAGATGCCGGCGACGCCGGAGCGGATCTGGAGGGCGATCCGTGACGCGCAATCATTGCGTTAGCGGGCGAGAGATGTCCGGACGATCGACCTTCCCGAGGCTATGCGTCGTGTTGTCCGCAGCTTTCATCGCCGCCGTCGCGTCGGCTGCGCAGCCCGACATGCGCACGGCGGCCGCCTATCCGACGCGGCCGATCCGCCTCATCGTGCCGTTCGGCGCCGGCGGCGGACCCGATCTCACCACGCGTGTGCTCGCCACCGCCCTGAGCGCTCAGCTCGGCCAGGCCTTCGTGATCGACAACCGGGCCGGAGCCGCGGGGACGATAGGCACCGAGCTCATCGTGCGCGCCGCGCCCGACGGCTACACGCTCGGCCTCGGCAGCGTGTCGTCTCTCGCGATCAATCCCGCGATGCTCGACAAGCTGCCCTATGACCCGATCGCGGATACGCAGAAAGTGGTGGTGACGTATTACGCGCCGAACCTGCTCGCCGTGACGCCGGCTTTGCCGGCGAAATCGGTGAAGGACCTCGTCGACCTGGCGAAAGCGAGTCCGGGCAAACTGTCCTTCGGCTCGAACGGCAGTGGCACGAGCGGACATCTCTCCGGCGAGCTGTTCAAGTACATGACGGGGACGCAGATGATGCACGTGCCGTACAAGGCGTCGCAGCAGGTGATCACCGATCTCGCGGCCGACCGGATCCAGGTCACGTTCAACAACATCGGCGCGCTGCTGCCGCACGTGAAAAGCGGCCGCCTGCGGGGGCTCGGCGTGACGGGCCTCAAGCGCTCGCCGGCCGTGCCCGATCTGCCCGCGGTCGCCGAGACGATCCCGCGCTTCGAGGCGACGGTGTGGTCCGGCGTGATCACCCCGCGCGGCGTCAACCGCGCGATCGTCGACAGGCTTCAGCTGGAGATCAACAAGGCGCTCGCCACGCCCGCGGTGGCCGAGAAATACATGAGCATGGGTTACGAGCCCGGCGGCGGTACTCCCCCGGAATTCGAGGCTTTCGCAAAAAGCGAGGCCGCGAAGTGGGGCGGGGTGGTGAGGCGGTCGGGTGCGAAAGCGGACTGACCGTGGTGTGCCGCTAGGTCAACGCGCGATGGATCCACGCCGCGTACCCCAGCGTGCGCCGGTCCTCGCGTATGGGGCCGATCACCTGTAGTCCCATCGGCAGGCCGGTGTCGCCGCGGAAAATCGGAAGATTGAGCGTCGGGGTGTGGAACGTCGTCCAGATGCGGATGTAGCTCGAATCGCCCAGGTTGTGGACGCCGACCGGCGGCTCTCCGACGCTGCTGGGTGTGATGAGCACGTCGTAGCGCGTAAACATCTCGTCGAGCAGCGCGCGGCATTTCAGAACGATGTCCTGCGCGTGCCGGTACTGCTCGTACGTGCACGCGACCGCGCCCTCCAGCCGAGCCTGCATCGACGAGCTCAGCTTGTCGAAGTGATGTATGCGCTCGTAGGTCAGGCTGCGAAACGCTTCGTAATCGTTGATCCGGCGCTGCGCGACCAGCGAATCGGCGAACGCTTCCGGCAGCGTGATCGAATCGACTTTCGCGCCCGCGCCCAATAGGCCCGTGGCCGCTGTTTCCATTGCTTTGACCATCGCAGGCTCGAGCGTCGGCCATGCCGGCATGCCGCAGATCGCGATGCTCGGCGCCGCGATAACGGCCGGGAGGGCGGCGTCGCACCCGGTGAGCACCGATAACAGCAGGCCCATGTCGGCCACGGTGCGCCCGAGCAGTCCCACGGTGTCCTGCGATTCGGCGAGCGCCTTCATGCCGGCGCGATTGACCAGGTTGTACGTGGGCTTGAAGCCGACGACGCCGCAGAACGCCGCCGGACGGATGGTGGAGCCGCCGGTCTGCGTACCGAGCGCCACCGGCACCATGAAGTCCGCGACGGCCGCGCCGGAGCCGCTCGACGAGCCCGCCGGAGAGTGTGCGAGATTGTGCGGGTTGCGCGTGCGCGCGTAATGAAACGCCGCGAGCTCGACCGTCACGGTCTTGCCGACGATGACCGCGCCGGCTTCACGCAGCAGCGCGACGCATGCTGCGTCGGCGCGGGGCCGATGGCCGTCGTAGATCGGCGAGCCGTAGCCCGTGGGCATGTCGTGCGTGTCGATGATGTCTTTGACGCCGATCGGCACGCCGTGTAGCGGTCCGCGCGGCGGCTCGCGGTCGCGCTCGCGCGCCTGAGCGAGCACGCAGTCGGGGTCGACGTATTCCCAGGCCTGGACATCGGCGTCGCGTTCGGCGATGCGCGCGAGGCAGGCTTCGGCGAACTCGACTGCGGTGTGCGTGCCTTGCGCGATCGCTTCCGCCATGTGGATCACGCTGTAATGGTTCAATCGTGTACGCACCGCGTCTGCTCCTTTCCGATAGCATAAGCGAATCGAGGAAAGGAGATCCGATGCCTTGCTGCCGCGTGTTCCTGCTTCCGATGATCCTGGTACTTGCCATACCTGCGCTCGCTCAGGAGTATCCGGGCAAACCGGTGCGCATCGTCGATGCGTTCGCACCGGGCGGCGCGAGTGACGTGCTTGCGCGCATCGTCGGGCAGAAGCTCACCGAACGCCTCGGGCAGCCGTTCCTCGTGGACAACCGCGCCGGCGGCGGCGGTCACATCGGCGCCGACTATGTCGCGAAGGCGGCGCCGAACGGCTACACGCTGCTCGTCGCGGGCGTGCCGCACGCCATCGGCATGACGCTTTACAAGAAGCTGCCGTACGACATGGCGAAAGACCTCGCGCCGATCACGCAGATGGCGACGTTTCCGAGCCTGATCGTCGTCCATCCGTCGCTGCCGGTCAGGAACCTGAAGGAGCTGCTGGCGCTCGCCACGGCGCGGCCCGGCGAGCTCAACTTCGGCGCGAACCCCGGCTCGCCGAACCATCTCTCGATCGAGCTCCTCAACACGATGGCCAAAGTGAAGATGGTGTTCATCGGCTACAAAGGCGCCGCGCCCTCTGTCACCGACGCGGTTGCCGGCCAGATCCAGCTCGTCTCGGCCGGCATTCCCTCGGTGCTGGGGCACGTTCAGGGCGGACGGCTGCGGCCGATCGCGGTGACGAGCACGAGTCGCTCCCCGCTGCTTCCCGACGTGCCGACGGTGAGCGAGTCGGGGGTGCCGGGATACGACGTGACCTCGTGGTACGGCATCTTCGGTCCCGTCGGCTTGCCGCCGGCCGTCGTGTCGAAGCTGCACGCGGAGATCGGCACGGTCCTGAAAGCGCCGGACATCGGCGAGCGGCTGGCCGCACTCGGCGCGCAGGCGGCGCCGACGACGCCGGAGGAGCTCGGGCGCATCGTGCGCGATGAGATCAAACGCTGGGCGGAGGTCGTGCGCGTGTCCGGCGCGACGGTCAATTGACATGAAGACCACGTCCGCGCTCGCTGCAATCGTGTTGGCTGTGGCGGCTGTCGCGCCCGACTGTCCGGCGCAAACGGCCGCGACGTACCCCGCTAAATCCATCCGCGTGATCGACGCTTATCCGCCCGGCGGCTCGACGGATGTCGTCGCTCGCCTGATCGCGGTCAGGTTCCAGGAGAGCACGGGCCGTTCGTGGATCGTCGACAACCGGCCGGGCGCGCAGGGCATCATCGGCACTGAAGCCGCGTCGAAAGCCCCGCCGGACGGCTATACGCTGCTGATGTTCACCGGCAGTCATGCCGTGCACCCCAGCATCTACCGCAACCTGCCGTACGACTTTCTTCAGGCATTCGCCCCGATCACGCAGACGACAGCGACGACGAACGTGCTCGTCGTCCACCCTTCGGTGCCGGTGAAGACGGTGAAGGAAGTCATCGCGCTCGCACGATCCAGGCCGGGGCAGCTCAACTACAGCTCGGCGGGCATCGGCTCGACCACTCACATGGCGATGGAGCTCTTCAAGAGCATGGCGCACGTGGATCTGACGCACATCCCTTACAAGGGCGCCGCGCCGGCGGTCATGGACGGCGTTGCGGGCCATGTCGCGATGCTGTTCGGACCGATGCCCGTGGTGACGCCTCACGCCAAAGCGGGACGGCTGCGCATCATCGCAGTATCGACCAAAGCCCGTTCGCGCGCGATTCCGAACGTCCCTACCGTAGCCGAGTCCGGCGTGCCGGGTTATGACGCGACGAACTCGGTCGGCATCGTCGCGCCCGCCGCGACGCCCGCAGATATCGTGGCGAAGCTGCACGCCGAGATCGTGCGCATCCTGCGCCTGCCGGACATGCAGGAGAAGCTGATCGCCATGGGCGCCGAGCCCGTCGCGAGCACGCCCCAGGAATTCACGGCGTTCATTCGCGACGAAACACGAAAGTGGGCGAACGTCGTGCGGTCGGCGAACATCGCGCCGCAGCCGTGGTGATCTCGAGACTAGAAGTCAAAATGGATCCCGGCTCGCGTGCGCTATCGCGGACGCGTCCGGGATGACGGTAAAAGGAAAGGAGGTTCAAGGAGGGAAACCCTGGTTTCCCTCCTTGGCGTTTACCGGCCCGTCGGGCGAGGCCGACGTCAGTCGGCCCTCGCCCCGGACGCCTTCACCACCTTCGCCCAACGTGCCGCCTCGGCTTTCTGGAAGGCGTCCATCTCCGACGAGCTGTTGGCGACCGGCACCCCGCCGAGCTCGACGATGCGGTTGCGCACTTCGGGCGTGCCGACGATGCGGACGATCTCGCCGTTCAGGCGCGACACGATCGGTTCGGGCGTCTTCGCGGGAAGCCACACCGCATACCACGAGCCGGTGACGAGATCTTTCACACCGGACTCGACGAAGGTCGGCACGTCCTGCATCTGCGTGGAGCGTTTGTCGGACGTGATCGCGAGCACGCGCAGGCGTCTCGCGTCGATGAACGACTTCACCGCCGACGGGCTGTTGAACATGAACTGGATCTCGCCCGTCACGACGTCGGTGATCGCCTGGCCCTGTCCCTTGTACGGAATGTGCCGCATGCGCGTGCCGGTCACCGACTTCAGGAGCTCGGCGGTGAGATGCGTGGACGAGCCGCTGCCGGACGACCCGAAGGAGAGCTCGTCGGGGCGCGACTTCGCGAGCGCCACGAACTCCTTCACGTTCTTCACCGGCAGCGACGGCGTGACGACCAGCACCAGCGGCGAGGTCGACACCACGCTGACCGGCGAGAAATCGCGGATCGCGTCGTAATTCATCTTCGAGTAGAGACTCGGCACGATCACGTGTATCGACGCGCTCACGAGGAGCGTGTGACCGTCGGGCGCGCTCTTCGCCACCTGCTCGGCGCCGATCATGCCGCTCGCGCCGGTGCGGTTGTCGACGACGAACTGCTGGCCGAAGGTCTCGCCGAGCTTCTGCCCGAGGATGCGCGCGGTGAGGTCGACGGGGCCGCCGGGCGCGAAGGGCGCCACGATGCGTACGGGTTTGGAGGGATAGTTCTGTGCCGCCGCGGTGCTCGCGGCCAAAGCCAGTGCGATCGACATCAACGTGCGTTTCATTGCCGCTCCGAATCGTTGTCGTTCCCCCGAAGCATTATAGGGTGCCTCGCCGCTATACTCGGGAGACGACATTCAGGGGGATGACGATGGGAACGAAAGGTTATGGCGGCAAGACCGTGTATGGCGCTCGCGTGGGGATCCTCATGCTCGACACCAAGTGGCCGCGTCCTCCGGGCGATACGGGGAACGCATACACGTGGCCGTTCCCGGTGCTCTACAAGGTCATTCCCGGCGCGACCGCACGCGTGGTCGTGCACGAGAAAGGCAAAGGCCTCGGTCCGGCGTTTCTCAAGGCGGCCGAAGAGCTGGTGAAGGAAGGCGCCGACGGCATCACCACGACCGGCGGCTTTCTCGCGATCTTCCAGAAGGACCTCGCCGCGCACGTCAACGTGCCGGTCGCAAGCTCCTCGCTCATGCAGATCCCGCTCGCGCAGGCGCTGCTGCCGCCGGGCAAGCGCGTCGGCGTGCTCTCGGTGCACGGCGCCCGCGTCACCGACGAGCACTGGGACGCGGTCGGCGCCCCGCGCGATACGCCGATCATGGGCACCGAGCACGGCACCGAGTTCACGCGCGTGATGCTCGGCGACGAGATGGAGCTCGACTACGATCTCGCGCGCGAGGAGATCGTCGAGGCGGGCGAAGAGCTCCTGCGGCGCCATCCCGACGTCGGCGCGATCGTGTGCGAGAACCACAACATGGCGCCCTATGCGAAAGCGCTCAACGCGCGGCTTCGCATCCCGATCTTCACCGTCTATACGTTCGTCACGTGGTTCCATTCGGGGCTCGCGCCGCGCGACTTCGGCTATCCGGCCGCCGAGACCGGAGACGTCTGGCGCGAGCGTTGATGAACCTGGGGTTGGCGAACAAGGTCGCCGCCGTCACCGGCGGCACCGAAGGCATCGGCCGCGCGACGGTGCTGAAGCTCGTCGAGGAAGGCGCGAAGGTGGCGTTCTGCGCGCGGCGCGCCGAGCCGCTCGACCGCTTTGCCGCCGAGCTGCGCGATCGCGGCGGCGACGTGTTCGGGGTTCCCGCCGACGCTTCGCTGCCCGGCGAGATGGAGCGTTTCATCGCGTCGACCGTGGAACGCTACGGACGCATCGACATCCTGATCAACAACGCCGGCAGCACCGCGCAGGGGCCGTTCGATCAGGCCGATGACGAGATCTGGCGCTACGACCTCTCGGTGAAGCTGCTCGCGCAGGTGCGCGCCGCGCGCGCGGCGGTGCCTCACATGCGCGCGCAGGGGTCCGGTCGCATCATCAACGTCGCGATGTCGGGCGCGAAGCAGCCGCCCGCGGCATCGTTTCCGACGAGCGTGAGCCGCGCCGCGGGGCTCGCGTTCACCAAGGCGTTGTCGAAGGAGGTCGCGGGCGACGGCATCCTGGTCAACGCGGTCGCGCTCGGCTGGATCAAGTCGCGGCTGCAATCGATACGCGCGGAGCGCGCGGGGTTAACGCTCGACGAGCACTACAGCAACCTCGCGTCGAAAGTGCCGCTCGGCCGCCTCGGCGAGCCCGACGAAGCGGCGAGCGTCATCGTCTTTCTCGCGTCCGACCTTGCGAGCTACGTCACCGGAAGCTGCATCAACGTCGACGGCGGGCACTCGGGGGTGTTGTAGCGCCGTTCGTCGTTCCCGAACCGCGGTAGCGGGGCTATCGGGAATCCATTTTGTCGCAGCCGCCGGGCGGCATCGGCTGGTTTCGATAGTGCCGGTACTGCGTGCCATTCCAGCGCCACACACCAAAACAGAAACCGGGACCACCGAACATCAGATCGGGAAAGCCTTTCGTCCGGCTCTTCAGTACGGTGTAGTCGGCAGCCGGGAAACCGAGATTGCGGCGATATCGGCCTCCTTGGCGGCGGCGCGGTGACAGCAATCGCAATGGTGAATAGAGCGGTGAGGACTACACGCATTGCCGGCGGTCGCTCCAGACCGTTTTCGCTAAAGTCAAAATGGGTCCCGGATCGCGCGCGCTGGCGCGGACGCGTCCGGGACGACGGGCTTATCGCAAGACGGCGACTATCGTGCTTTGCGGCCCGATGACGACCTGGAATCGAGTCTCCGTATTCGCCGCAGGCTCGTTGTTCACGTAGACCTGGCTCTTCACCGGATACACGCCCTGCGGCACGCCTTGCGGCATGGTGAACTTGAAGTTGGTCTCGAACGCCCCGCCGCCCGGAGTCTGAGCCGCGGGCTTGCGTGCTTTCGCGGTCTCCTTGCCGTCGGGCGCGTAGAGCGCGATCTCCTGCTCGACGTTGGGCTGCGGGTCGTTGGTGCCGGGCACGACTTCGATCTGCGACTTCACGTCGACGGCGGTGCCGGACTGCACGTTGGAGTTGGGGTTGACCTGTGCGTCGAAGCGCGTGACGGTGGTCGCCGGCGGCAAGGCGCCGTTGTTGGCCGCTTTATATTCGGTCTCGACCTGCTGCGACGACTTGGTCTGGCTCGTGGTGTAGTTGTAGGCCATGCACGCGAGCGCGCCGACGCCGGCGCCGATCGCTGCACCGCCGCCGCGATGGCTGCGGCCGCCGATCAGCGCGCCCAGCACGCCGCCGATGACGCCGGTGACGATCGGGTTGCAATCGCCCGAGAACATGTCGCCGGCGGTCGCGCCGATGCTGTTGCGCGGCATCGCGGTGCTGGCCAGCGCGAAAGCGACCAGCGTCACCGCGGCCGCCGTACGCGTGCGGTTCGGTTGCGTGATCATGATCCCTCCTATTCGATCTTGATCGATGAGAGCGCGCGGCGCTGCGCTTCCTCGGCGTCGCCTTTGAGGCGCTTCGCGCGCGAGCTCGTCGGGTCTGCCCGCAGCGCGGAGTTCGCGTTGGCGATCGCGCAGTCGAACTGCTTCGCGCGCAGACATTTCTCGGCGTCTTCGATCGCCGCGGCGGCGATCGCCGCGAGCTGATTGGTCTGTGGGGCCGGTGCGGGCGTCGGCTCGACCGGCGTGAGCGCGAGCGGCCGGGTCGCCGGCTGCGGGGGCGGCTCGACGCGCGCGGTCAGGGCGGCTTCTTTCTTCTTCGCGGCGCGCTCCGCTTTTTCCTTCGCGATGCGTTCCGCCTTCTCCCTGGCGGCCTGCTCGGCTTTCTCGGCGCGCGTCGGCGCAGGGGGCTTGGTCTCGACCGGTGCGGTCGCGACAGCCTTGTCCTCGGGCGGCGGGGCAGGCGTCGCCTCCACCGGCGGCGGAGGCGGCTCGGGTTCCTTCGCCGCCTGCACGGGTGGCGGCGTGGGCTCGACCGGCGCCGGCTTCACCGCAGGCGTTTCCTGCGCGACCGGCGGCGGCGTCGCAGGCGCAGGCGCGGTTTCGGACGCATGCTGGTTGTAGAAGAGCACGCCGGCGACGACCGCCGCGACGACCGCCAGCGGCGCGCCGATCCAGATATGCCACGGCACGCGACGCCTGGGCGCAGCGGCAGCCGCGGGCGGAGACCGCGGGGTCGCGCGCCTTTCGGTGAAGGTCGTCGTAGGTGCAGGCGTGTCTCCGAGCAGCTCGCGGAACTCGGCGGCGGTCTGCGGCCGATGCTCGGGCCGCACCGCGAGCGCGCGGTCGATCGCGCGCAGCAATTCGGCGCTGTAGCGTCCGGCCGCCGCCTGCTCGAGCGGGACGTATTCGTCGACCACCGTGCGCGCGATCGACGGCGGCGGCGGCGAGCCCATGATCGCGAAGTGCGCGACGCCCGCGAGCGCGTAGACGTCGGTCCACGGTCCCTGCTTGAGTCCCGGGATCTCGGCGTACTGCTCGATCGGCGCGTAACCGGGCTTCAGGATGACCGTGAACGCCTGTGTGCGATCGCTGATCACCTGCCGCGCGGCGCCGAAGTCGAGCAGCACCGGCTTGTTGCTCGCGAGCATGAGAATGTTGTCCGGCGCGACGTCGCGGTGGAAGCAGTTCGTGCCGTGCAGGACCTCGAGCGCTTCGAGCAACTGGCCGAGCAGCGTGCGCAGCCGCGTCTCGTCGGGCGAGCCGTCGCGCTGGACCATCTGCTTGAAGGTGAGGCCGTCGTAGAACGGCATCACCATGTAGGCGGTGCCGTTCGCTTCCCAGAAGCGGTAGACCTTGACCAGGGCCGGATGGTCGAATTGGGCGAGGAGGCGCGCTTCGTTGATGAAGCTCTTGAGTCCGAGGCGGAACGTTTCCTCGTGGCGGCTCGACGTCACGTTGACCGTCAGCCCCGCGCCGCGGTTCGCGAACGCCGACGGCAGGTATTCCTTCAGCGCGACGCGGCGGCCGAGCACCTCGTCCTGCGCGAGATAGACGATGCCGAAGCCGCCTTCGCCGATCAGACGCTGGACCTCGAACTCGAAAAGATGCGTGCCGACGGGCAGCGCATTCTCGTGCTCGTCTTTTCTCATGACGACGGTGCGGTCGTCGTCGTCCGGATTGTTCGGAGCGGACATCGGTGCGATAGGCAGACGTAGACCTGCAATTCTGCGGCTACACGCGGTGTGAGTCCACTCCGGCTCGCTAGAATCGGAAGCTTTCAACTCACCGCACAAGGCCGATACGATGCAAACCCGAGGCGCCCGATTCAAGGCACTGCTTCACGCCCCCGAGATCCTGATCATGCCGGGCGTGTATGACGGATACACCGCGCGGCTCGCCCAGGCTTCCGGTTTCGAGGCCGCATCGATCTCCGGCGCCGGCGTATCGGAGAGCCGGCTCGGCTGGGTCGACCGCGGCATCATGGGTTTCGAGGAAAATCTCGCGAACGCGCGGCGGCTCGCCGACTGTACCGACCTGCTGCTGCGCGTCGACGCCGACACCGGCTACGGCAACGCGCTCACGTTGCACTTCGTGGTGCGCGCTTTCGAGAAGGCGGGCATGGCGGCGATGATGTTCGAGGACCAGGTGTGGCCCAAGCGCTGCGGCCACATGCAAGGCAAGGCGTGCATCTCGGCCGAGGAGATGGTGCAGAGAGTCAAATCGGCGGCGGATGCGAAGCGCGATCCCGATTTCGTCATCGTCGCGCGCACCGACTCGGCGGGCACGCACGACGTCGACGAGGCGATCCGGCGCCTGAACCTCTATGCCGAGGCCGGCGCCGACGCGCTGTATGCCGACGCGCTGCTGTCGAAAGAGGACATCGCCAAGGTCGCGAAGAACGTCCGCAAGCCGCTCATCGTCAACATGGGCCTCGGCATGCGCTCGCGCGGCACCACCCCGCTCATGACGCCGAAGGAATTGCAGGACGTCGGCGTCGCGGCGGTCGCGTATCCGCGCATGCTGTCGACGGCCGCGCTCAAAGGCATGATGAACGCGATGGCGGTGTTCAAGGACGAAGTGGTGAAGAACGAGCGCGTGGTCGATCGGCCCGACCTCCTCGCGTCGTTCGAGGAGCTCAACAACCTGATGGGGATGAAGCAAGTGGACGAGCTGGAGCGTAAATATGTCGGCGGTTGAGATGCGCGCGTTGACCCTGATGCTGCTGTCGCTTGCCGCAGGCGTTGCGCATGCCGACGACTATCCTTCCAAACCGATACGCCTGCTGACCGCCGGCGCCGGGGGCGGCAGCGACCTGACCGCGCGCGTCATCGCCGACGGGCTCTCGACGCGCATGAAGGAGTCGGTGATCGTCGATTCGCGCATCGGCGGCCCGGTGATCGCGGACATCGGCGCGAAAGCGGCGCCCGACGGCTACACGGTGATCGTCTACAGCGCGGCGCTGTGGCTGCTGCCGCTCATGCAGGAGAAGCCGAGCTACGACGTGTTCAAGGCGTTCGCGCCCATCACGCTCATCGGCGGATCGCCGATGGTGCTGGTGGTCAATACCTCGGTGCCGGCGAAATCGGTGCACGAGCTCGTCGCGCTCGCCAGATCGAAGCCGCGCGGGCTCAACTACGCGAGCGGTCCCGTCGGCGCGACGCCGCACATCGCGGGCGAGCTCTTCAAGATGCTGGCGGGTGTGAACATCGTGCACGTGCCGTATCGCAGCGTCGGCGCGGGGCTGACCGACGTCATGGGCGGGCGCGTGCAGATGATGTTCCCCGTGGCCGGGACGGCGATGCCGCTGATCAAGGCGGGCAAGCTGCGGGGCCTGGGCGTCGGCAGCCTTCAGCCGTCGCCGCTCGCGCCCGGCCTCGCGCCCATCTCCGAGAGCGGGCTGCCGGGTTTCGAATCGGTCGCGACCTTCGCCATGTTCGCGCCGGCAAAGACGCCCGCCGCCATCGTCAAGCGCCTCAACGACGAGGCCGTGAAGACCGCGACCTCACCCGAAGTGAAAGAGCGGCTGCTCTCGGCCGGGATCGAAGTGATCGCGAGCTCGCCCGAGGGTCTGGTCAAGCAGATCCGGCGCGACTTCGACGTGCAGGGCAAAGTGATCCGCAGCGCGAAGATAAGACTGGACTGAAGATGGCTCATCGATACCTGATTCTCGCGGCGCTCGCCGCGAGCGTTGCGAATGCCGCGGAAACGTTCCCGAGCAAGCCGGTGCGCATCATCGTGCCCGCCGCGCCCGGCGGCACCACTGACATCGCCGCGCGCATGCTCGGAGAGAAGATGGGCCCGGAGCTCGGCCAGCCGGTCATCGTCGAGAACCGCGCGGGCGCCGCCGGCATCGTCGGTGTGCAGGCATTCCTCGCCGCGCCGTCCGACGGACACACGGTCCTGATGGGCAACATCGGCCCCAACGCGATCAACTACGCGCTCTACAAGAGCCTGCCGTACAAGCCCGAGGACATGATCCCGATCACCAGCGTGATCTCGAATCCGAACGTGCTCGTGGTGAATCCGAGCGTGCCGGCGAAAAGCGTCAAGGAGCTGGTTGCGCTCGCCAAGGCGAATCCGGGGAAGCTCAGCTTCGCGTCATCGGGCCGCGGCCAGTCGGTGCACATGTCGGGCGAGCTGTTCAAGCTGCGCACCGGCATCGACCTCGTGCACGTGCCTTACAAAGGGACCGGCCCTGCGCTGATCGACGTGGTGGCCGGACAGGTCTACATGATCTTCAGCAGCCTGCCGAGCACGATGGGCTACATCAGGGGCGGGCGGCTGCGTCCGCTCGCCGTCACCAGCCTCAAGCGCACGCCGGAGCTTCCGAGCGTGCCGACGATGCAGGAGTCGGGCTATCGCGATTTCGAAGTGACGGGATGGTTCGGTCTGTTCGCTTCGGCAAAGACGCCTTCCGCGGCGATCGACCGGATCTACGGCGCGGCGAAGGCAGTGCTCGCGCAGCAGGATATCCGGTCGAAATTCGCGGAGCTCGGCGGCGCCGCGGGGGGCGAGCCGCCGGAGCAGTTCCGCAAATACGTGATCGCCGAAAAACAGAAGTGGGCGGAGGTCGCTGCCGCGGCGAGGATCCAGCCCGAATAGAAATCCAGGTGAGGGTCACATTTCGCCGCAATTCGACTCCGGGCCCAATTAATTTTCTACTGTTTCGGAATCTTTGCGTCCTTGATCACCTTCGCCCAGCGCGCGGCCTCCGAACGTATGAACTGATCGAACTCCTCGCGAGTCGTCGGCGAAGGGGGTATCACGAGGTCCGTCAGGCGCTGCTCGACATCGGGCATGCGCAACACCGAAACGACATCGTCGTGAATCTTGTCCAGCAGGGCCGTGGGTACGCCAGCGGGAGCGCAGACGCCGTACCAGGAGTTGACCTCGTAGCCCGGCACCCCCGATTCCTGCACCGTCGGCACATCCGGCAGCAGCGGCTGACGTTTCGCGCTGGTAACCGCCAGCGGACGCAGCCGGCCGGCTTTCACCGGCTCGACGAGAAACGGAAAGTTGGTGATGTTGATCGGAAGCTGGCCGGCGATGACATCGCCGGTCCCCTGCGCCGCATTCTTGTACGGAATGTGCACGATGTTGAAGTTCATCAGCAGCTTGAGCCATTCCATGGACAGGTGAGGCGAAGTGCCGACGGTGCCGGCAGCGTAACTCAGCTTGCCGGGGTTGGCCCTCGCGCGCGCCACGAGGTCCTTGAGCGACCTGAAAGGTGTCGACGGGTGCACCGTGATCATGTTCGGCGTCATGCCGATCCGCGTGATTGGCGCGAAATCCTTGTGCTCGTATGGCACCTTTTCGAACATCGACAGCGAGATCGCGTTGGGCGCGATGTTGCAATGGAGAAGCGTGTAGCCGTCGGGAGGCGCCTTCGCCGCAAACGCCGCGCCGATCGAGCCGGAAGCGCCGGCACGGTTATCCACGATGACCTGCTGACCCCAGATCCGCGTCAGTTTGTCGGTAATCAGACGACCGACGATATCGTTGCCGGTGCCGGCGGGAAACGGGATGACGTAGCGGACGGGTTTGACGGGCCAGTTTTGCGCTGAAGCCGTCGCCGGCAACAGCAGCAGCACCGTTACAACGCACAACAGGCGACCTGTTTCGAGCACTACGCGCATCGTTTCCTCCAGATTGGCGACGACGGGGCTTCGGCGGACAGGCTTATATGTGCTTTGAAACACAGTATGCTCCTCCCCGTCGAAAATGCGCTACATGCGAGGGAGGATTAATTGAGGTCTGCATTGAAAAAGCTTGCGTTCGTTCTGTTTCTCGGATTCGCATGCGGGGCACATGCTGCCACCAACGCCTGGAAACCCGAGCGTACGGTCGAGTTCATCGTCGCCACCGCGCCGGGCAGCGGCGTCGACTCGACCGCGCGCACGATCCAGAACATCCTGCAGTCGGAGAAGCTCGTGCCGGTGCCGATCGTCGTGGTGAACAAGCCGGGCGGCGGCGCGACGGTGGCGATGCAGTATCTCGCCCAGCACGACCGCGACGGCCACAAGCTGCTGATACAGACGTCGACCGGCCTGCTGACCTACGCGGCGGGCACGATGCCGCTCAACTACTTCGAGTTCACCCCGCTTGCGAGCCTGATCAGCGAGCCCATCATCGCGCTGGTGCGCACCGAATCGCCGCTGAAGAGCGGCGCCGACTTCATCTCGCGGCTCAAAGCCGACGCGGCGGGCGTGAACGTCGCGCTCGCGACCGCGCGCGGCAACGCCTTCCACATCGCCGCGGCGCAGGTCGCGAAGAGCGTGGGTGTCGATCCGAAGAAGCTCCTTGTCGTCACCTATACGTCGTCGGGGCAGGCGGTGAATGCGGCGCTCGGCACTCATGTCGACACCGTCTGGGCGACGGCGGGCAACGTGCGCGGCCTGGTGGAAGCCGGGAAGCTCCGGGTGATCGGCGTGTCGGCGGACAAGCGCCTGGGCGGCGCTTTCGCGAACGGACCGACGTGGAAAGAGCAGGGGGCGCATTCGGTCGTCGATCTGTGGCGCGGCGTGCTCGGCGCGCGCAAGCTCGGCCCGGCCGAGGTCGCTTACTGGGAAGACGTGTTCGCGCGCATGGTCAAGACCAGGGCGTGGCGCGAGAGCCTCGAGAAGAACCTCTGGGTGGATGCGTACGCGGACAGCGCCGCGACGCTGGCGCAGCACAAGAAGGAGTACGAGGCGATGAAAGCGGCGCTGAGCGAGATCGATATCGCGAAATAAACCAGGGTCCGACCCCGGAGCACCGGCGTCGGACCCCGATTACGGTTTGACGGCTGTGACCGGGCGCTTCTCCTTCAACCACGCCCGGATGCCGTCTTTCGCGTTGTACACCGTCGTGTAGCCGGCTTTCTGCGACAGGAAGCGGCTCACTTCCTTGGTGCGGTTGCCGCTGCGGCAGATCACGATGACCGGTTCGCCCGGTCTGGCGATCGCGTTCAGGCGCGAGACGAAACCCGCTGCGTCGTAGTTGCCTTTCTCGTCGAAGAACATGAGCGGATGGCTGCCCGGGACGACGCCGGTCTCCTTCCATTCGCCGGGCGTGCGGATGTCGACCACCGGGACGCCCGCCGCCTGCAGGCGTGCGAGCTCCGCGGTGTCGATGTCCGTCACGCTGGCGCGCGCCGCCAGCGGCAGCAGCAGCAGACACAGCGTCGCGAGCAGCTTGCTCATTCGCCCTTGATGCCCGTCGCCTTGATCACCTTCGCCCACATCGCTCCCTCGTCGCGCAGCAGGCCCTGCGTCTCGGTCGGCGTCGTGAACGCGACTTCGGATCCGCTCGCGACCACGAGATCGTGCACTTCCTTCTGCTTCATCACCTTCACGGTCTCGTCGTAGAGCCGCTTGACGACCGGCGCCGGTGTCTTCGCCGGTGTGAGCAGGCCGACCCAGCCTTCGATGGCATAGCCCGGCACGCCCGACTCGGCGATCGTGGGCAGGTCGGGCAGCACGGTCGAGCGCTTGCCCGCGGTGATCGCGATCGCCTTGAGCTTGCCCGACTTCACGTGCGGTATCGCCGACGGCGCGGTCGCGAACGAGACCTGCGTCTCGTTGCCGATGACGCTCACGATCGCCGGACCGCCGCCTTTGTACGACACGCTGGTCATGTCGGTGTGGGTCATGATCTTGAACTGCTCGACCGCCAGATGGTTGCTCGTGCCCACGCCCGGGTGCGCGTAGCTCGTCTTGCCGGCCTTCGCGAGCGCGATCAGCTCCTTGATGTTGCTCACCTTGACCGTCGGGTTGATCACCACGACGTGCGTGTACTTGATGAACTGCGTGATGCCGATGAGATCGCGCGCCGGCACATACGGCAGCCGCGGATAAAGGCTCGGGCTGACGGTGATGGGTCCTTCGGAGGTGGCGAGCAGCGTATAGCCGTCGGGCGCCGCCTTGGCGGCGATGTCGGTGCCGATGTTCCCGCCGGCGCCGCCGCGATTGTCGATGACGACGGTCTGCTTCAGCAGCGGCGGCAGGTTTTGCGACAGGATGCGCGCGCCGAAATCCGAAGACCCGCCGGGCGGGAAAGGACAGACGATGCGTATCGGACGTTCCGGATAACCCTGGGCGGCCGCGGCTCCGATGCCGGCGGCGACTGCGGAAACGCTCAGGACGATGCTGGCGGATCTTCTCATCAGTGGGCTCCTCCTCTGGCGGCAGCGCCGGGACGGCACTCGCCGTTGAGCGAGAGTCTACGCGAGGCCGGCCCGCCCAACGAGCGCTTCGCGTAAACTCGGCCGCGAGGAGGACGCTCGTGAGCAAGAGCTTCGTATACGTATCGAACGCCGAAGACGGCGAGATTTCCTGCTACACGCTGAACGAGGGCGGCGCGCTCGAGCCGGGTCCCCGCGTGAAGGCGGACAAGGGCGTGATGCCGATGGGCATCAGTCCCGACCGGCGCTACCTGGTCGCTGCGGTCCGCGGCGAGACGTCGCAGGCATACACCTACAGCATCGACCGCACGACCGGCGCGTTGAGGCACATCGGAACGGCCCCGCTCGCGGCGAACTGCCCGTACATCTTCTTCGATCGCAACGGCCGCTTCCTGCTGGGCGCGTCGTACAGCCAGAACCGCGTGGTCGTGCATCGCGTGAACGACGACGGCACGATCGGCGAGACGGTGCAGGCGATCCCGACCGCGCGCAACGCGCACGCGATCCGCACCGACGAGACCAACCGCTACGCGTTCGTGCCGCACCTGGGCACCGACCAGGTGTTCCAGTTCCTCTTCGACGAGACGAGCGGCCGGCTCGCCGCGAACACGCCGCCGCTCCTGCAGATGGCGCAGGGCAGCGGTCCGCGCCATCTCGTCACCTCGCCCGACAATCGCTTCGTCTACGTGCTCGCCGAGCTCACCGCCACGGTCACGACGTGTGCGCTCGACGGCGAGACCGGGTTGCTCACCGAAGTGTCGTCGGCGTCGGCCCTGCCGCCGGGCAGTACCTTCGTGCCGGGCGCGCCGCGCGGCCCGAGCGCGCCGGCGCGCGACGTCTCCAACGACATCTGGGCGTCCGACCTCCACATCACGCCCGATTCGAAGTTTCTTTATGCGGCCGAGCGCACCGGCAGCACGATCGCGACCTTCGGCGTCGATTCCGCGAGCGGCGCGCTCACGCCCAAAGGCGTGACCGAAACCGAGAAGCAGCCGCGCGGTTTCCGCATCGATGCGAGCGGACGCACTATGGTCGTGTCGGGCGAGCAGTCCGAGATGCTGTCGTCGTACGCGATCGCGCCCGGGAGCGGTGCGTTGAGCCTCGTCGGCCGCTATCCGACCGGACGCGGCGCGAACTGGGTGGAGATCGTGAGCTTCGAGTGAGGAGGCAGCCATGCGGATCGTCGCGATCGTGTCGCTCGCAATCGCGCTCGCCGGCTGTGCCGGTGTCGGCGGCATGGAAAGCATGCAGCCGGCCGGCGGCGCGCCGTATACGTGGCCGTGCAACGCGTCCGGCTAGGCCTTACCCTGCGGTGATTCCAGCAAGGAGAGCGATTTGACCGTACGTATCGGATATCTCTTGCCGACCCGCGAGTCGATCATGGAAGGGCGGCCCGAAGCCGGGCCGCTGCTGGCGCTCGCCGAGCGCGCGGAAGGCCTCGGCTACGACGGCGTGTGGATCGGCGACTCGCTGCTGGCGCGGCCGCGTCACGAGCCGATCACGATGCTCGCGGCGGTCGCGGGTCGCACGAAGCGCGTGAAGCTCGGCACCGCGGTGCTGCTGCCGGCGCTGCGCAACCCGGTGCTGCTCGCGCATTCGGTCGCGACGCTCGACCAGGTGAGCGCGGGGCGCGTGATCCTCGGCGTCGGCATCGCGAGCGACGTCCCCAACATCCGCGCGGAGTTTCGTTCCGCGGGCGTGCCGTGGGAGAAGCGTGTCGGCACGATGATGGAAGGCCTGCGCCTGTGCAAAGCCCTGTGGAGCGGCAAGCCGGTGGAATGGGAAGGCCGCTGGCACGTCGAGCAGGGCGTGATCGGACCCACGCCGGCGCAGCCCGGCGGACCGCCGCTGTGGGGCGGAGGCTCGGCGCCGGCGGCGCTCGAGCGCGCGGCGAAGTTCTTCGACGGCTGGTTCCCGACGGGGCCCGATGCGCAGCGCTGGGGCGAGCAGTGGCGCCACGTGCAGGCGCTCGCACGCGAGAACGGGCGCAATCCCGAGACAATCGAGCCCGCGATCTATCTCACGATGTTCGTCGACGACAACGCGTCGCGTGCCGGACAGCGCATCGACGAGTTTCTTTCCGCGTACTATGGCCAGCGTCCCGATCTTTTGAAGCAGCGTCAGGCGTGTTTCGCAGGATCGGCTTCGGCGGCCGCGGAGTGGATGAACGGTTACGTGAAGGAAGGCGTGCGCACGGTCGTGCTGCGCTTCGCGGGCGAGCACGAGCGGCACCTGGAGACGATGATCAAAGTACGCGAGCAACTCGGACGATAGACGATATGGATGCCGGACCTCTGAACGACGCCAAGCAGTTGCAGGCGGCGCGAGACCTCGCGCCGATGATCCGCGCCAGCGCGGACGAGATCGACAGGAACCGCGAGCTGCCGCGACCGCTCTTCGAAGCGCTCGCCGACGCGGGCATGTTCCACATGGCCGTGCCGCGCGAGATCGGCGGCGGCGAGATCGATTTCCCGATCTACGTGCGCGTGATCGAAGAGCTCGGTAAAGCCGACGCGAGCACCGCGTGGGCGGTGAACCAGGGCGCGACGTATGCGACGTACTCCGCGCGTATCGCCTCGGCGAGCGCGGCGCGCGAGATCTGGATCGATACGCCGCGCAGCGTGGTATCGAACAGCCCGGGCGCGACGGCGAAGGCGGTCGTCGTGCCGGGCGGTTACATCGTGTCGGGCCGGCAGGGGTTCAGCACCGGTTGCCGTCATGCGTCGTGGATCGCGGCGAACACGACGGTGTACGAGAACGGCGAAGTGCGGCTGCGCGACGGCAAGCCCGAAGCGCGTTACTGCGTGCTGCCGGTCGCGCAGGCCGAGATCCTCGACACCTGGCACACGCGCGGCATGCGCGGCACGGGCACGCATCACTTCGAAGTGAAGGACGTGTTCGTGCCGGAAGAGCGCACGTATTTCCCGAGAGGCATGCCGGCGTTGCGCGGCGGCCCGCGCTACAAGATTCCGTCGGGGCTGTCGTTCGCGGCCGGCGATGCCGCGGTCGCGCTGGCGGTCTCGCGGAGCTGCCTCGATGCGTTCTACGACCTCGCGGGCGCGAAGGTGCCGCGTTACACGACCAACCTCCTGCGCGACCAGCCGACGATCCAGTTGAGCATGGGGCAGGCGGAAGCCGCGCTGCGCTCGGGACGCGCGTTCCTCATGCAGGCGGTCGAGGACATCTGGGCGGACGCGACGACTATGGAAGCCGTGACCGTCGACCGTCGGGTCGCCTTACGTCTGGCCGCGACGCACGCCATCCGCCTCGCCGCGCAGATCGTCGACGCCGTCTACAACGCCGCGGGTGCGACCGCCGCGTTCGAAGGCAACCTCATCCAGCGCCACTTCCAGGATATCCACGTCATCACGCAGCACGTGCAGGGCCGGCTCGCGCATTACGAGACCGCCGGCAAGTACTGGCTCGGGCTGCCGCTCGACGAATCGCACCTCTAGATCAAATCAGACGCGTGCGGTCATGAGGCGCCCTGACGATCCGCGGAAGCGGAATCCGTCGGTGCGGTCCGCGAAGTAACGCTCGTTCGCTTCGGCCGCGCCGATCGAGCGGGCTTGCCCGTAACCCATCGCGGTCATCGCCTGCTCGAGCGACGCGGGATCGAAACGGCTGATCCACGGCTCGCCGATGGCGGCGACGCGCTCGGCGCGCGCCGCGCGCGCCTGGCGCTCCGGCTCGGTCAGAGCCTCGTCCGGCAGCGAGAAATCGAAGACGATCCGGCTGCCGCGCGCGCACGACGCGGCGACGACGCGCAGCGTGTGCAGCACCGCGTCTCGAGTCAGATACATCGTCACGCCCAGCCACGAGACGAAGACCGACTCGCTGCGTTTGAGTCCCGCCTGGCGCAGCCGCGCAGCCAGCGACTGCGTCTCGAAATCCACCGGCACGAACACCATCGACCGCGGCACCTCGATCGCCTGCTCGCGCAACTGCGCGCGTTTCCACGCCTGGGTGGCGGGATGGTCGACTTCGAACACGCGCAGCCGCGCGCCGAAGGGATTGCGGTAGGCGAAGGTGTCGAGCCCCGCGCCGAGGACGACGTACTGGCGCGTGCCTTCGCGTAACGATTGCGCGAGCCCGTCCTCTGCAAATCTCGCGCGCGTCACCAGGAAGGCGCGCATGCCCCGCGAGCCGGCGGTGCGATAGCGATCGATGTTCCTGCCGATCCACTTCACCCGCTCGCCGCCGAGGATCCTCAGCGCCAGCGGGTCCTCGAACACCAGCGGGCTTTCCAGCATCTGGTGCACCGCCCGGTGCGAGGCGGCGCCGAGCGCGGTTTGGCTCGGCTCTCCGGCGGCGAGCGCGGTCGCATCCGCTCCGTAGGCTGGCGCCACGCCCAGCGCCGGCAGCGTCAGCAGGAATTGGCGGCGATCCATGACGAACAGTTTGACACGCTTCGGCGCGAAGCCTAGGCTTTTCCGCAGTCGACCAGGTTTCCATCACCCACCGCAGGGAGGATGACCATGGGTACGCACCTGAGCCCTTCGCAGGTTCACGCCAGGCTCAATCATCCGGTCGTCGATGCCGACGGCCACTGGCTCGAATACGTTCCTGTTTTCGCCGAGAAGATGCGCAAGGCGGTCGGCGACAAAGCTGCCGACGGTTTTCTTGCCGCGATGAACACCACCACCGAAGCGCTGAAGATGACGCGGGCCGAGCGCGAGAAGAAGCGCGTGGCGCTGCCGAACTTCTGGAACCGCCAGGCGGAGAACACCCTCGACAGGGCGACGGCGATGATGCCGAAGATGCTCTACGAGCGTCTCGACGAGATCGGCACCGATTACGCCATCATCTATCCGACCGCGGGGCTGCGACTGCCGCGCATCAAGGACGACGAGACCCGGCGCGCGGTGATCCGTGCGTACAACATCGTGTCGGCCGAGTACTTCCGCGGCCTCGAAGACCGCATGACGCCGGCGGCGATCATTCCCATGCACACGCCCGAAGAAGCGATCGCCGAGCTCGAGTTCGCGACGAAGGAGCTCGGATCGAAGGTCGGCATGTTCGGCAGCCTGATGTCGCGCCCGGCGGATGAGGGCGGGGTGTGGTACGACGTGCTCGGCATCGACAGTCCCTACGACTACGACGCGGTGTGGGCGAAGTGCGTGGAAGTGAAGATTCCGCCGACGTTCCATTCGAGCGGCAGCGCGATGGGCCTGCGCAACTCGCCGACCAACTTCGTCTACAACCATATCGGCCACTTCGCGGCCGCGGGGCACGCGGCGGCGAAAGCGATCTTCCTCGGCGGTGTGACCCGCCGCTTCCCCGAGCTCAACTTCGGCTTCCTCGAAGGCGGCGTGGGCTGGGGCTGCCAGCTCTTCGGCGACCTCGTCGAGCACTGGGAGCGCCGCGGCGCGCGCGCGCTCGAGCGCATGGATCCCGACAAGCTCGACCGCAAGCTGTTGCTGAAGCTCATCGACGAGCACGGCTACGAGGATCTCGCGCAGGCGCTGCGTGCGCGCGACGGATGGCCCGAGCCCGGAGCGAAGACGCTCGTCGGCAACCGCACCGAGCTCGACGATTACGCGGCGTGCAAGATCACGCGCAAGGAAGACTGGATCGACCTCTACGCCAAGCCGTACTACTTCGGTTGCGAAGCGGACGACCGCATGAACGCAACCGCGTTCGGCCGCGGCAATCCGCTCGGCGCGAAGCTCAACGCGATCTACAGCTCGGACATCGGCCACTTCGACGTCATCGACTTCCGCGACCCGCTGCCCGAAGCGTACGAGCTCGTCGAGGAAGAGCACATCACGCAGGACGATTTCCGCGACTTCGTGTTCGCGAACGCGGTGCGGCTGTGGGGACGGCAGAACCCCGACTTCTTCAAGGGGACCGTGGTCGAGAAGCAAGCCGCCGCGGTGCTGGCGACGCCGAAGAAGGCGCAGCCTGTCCTCCAGGTCGAGGCGATCTGAACGTAGGGTGCGTGGTAACGCACCGCGAAAACGCGCGGTGCGCTCGCGCGCACCCTACGGTTGTATCTCCCCCGAGCGCGGATCGATCGTATAGCTCTTCACCACGCGCTCTCTCTCGCTCTTCGCGACGATCGTCGCGGCGCCCGCTTGCAGCGTGAGCGCGAACGGCGCTTCGCGTCCGTCCGAGTAGAACCCGTGCACGACCTCGCGCGCGGTACGTTTGCCGCCGGCGTTCAGCAGCAGGAACGCATTGAGCGGCATGCGCTCGCCTTCGACCGGAAGCTGCGGATCCATGATCACGACGAGCCGCACGCGCCGATCGCCCTGGATCTCCCAGTCGCGCGCGACGGCGTCGTTCTGCCGGCGCAGCGCGCGCAGCTCTTCGACCGAAGTCGCCCACCATCGATCGCCGAACGCCGCGGCGATCTCGCGTTCATCGCCTCGCAGTGGAAGCTCGTAGAGCGCGAGCTTCGCCGACGTCGGATCGATGCCCGCCTGGTTCAGCCTGGCGAACACGGCGACGACGCCGAGGATCACGCCGACGGAGAGCGCGAGCTTCAGGCCCCACGCGCTGCCGGCGACCATCAGCCCGCCCGAGACGAGCAGCAGCGCGCCGAGCGCGATCAGCAGCCAGTCGTCCCGGGTGCGCGGCGTGCCGCCGTCCCACGCGAGCGCGAACCAGCCGTAGCCGACGATCGCGATCGCGACGATGCAGACGATGACGCCGGCCGCGCGCATCGCGAGCGCTACTGCGGCTGCATGCCCGAAGCCTTCGCCGCCGCTGCCCACGACACGATCTGATCCCTGAGAAAAGCCGGCAGCTCCTGGCGCGTCGGCCCCCCGACCTCGAGCCCGATCTTGTCGAACTGCGGCTGGATGTCGGGACGCTTGAGCACCGCGCCGATCTCGCGATCGAGCCGCTCGACGACCGCTTGCGGCGTTTTCGCCGGCGCGAGGAACGCGAACCAGCCGTAGATCGAGAAGCTCGGCACGCCCGCTTCCACGATCGTCGGCACGTCGGGCGCGGGCCGCGTGCGCGTGCGCGTCAACGCCGCGAGCGCGCGCAGCCGGCCTTCCTTCACGTACGGCAGCAGCAGGTTGGTGCCGCCGGTGAGCACGTGGACGCGACCGGTGAGCAGGTCGGGCACTGCCGCCGCGTCGCCTTTGTACGCCACGCTCAGCATGTCCACTTTCGCGGCGGAGTTGATCTGCGCCATCGTGAAGATCGTCGGCGGGTTGGCCGCGGCGACGATGAGCTTGCCGGGATTCGCGCGTGCGTGCGCGATGAGCTCGGAGACGCTCTTCGCCGGCACGCCCGGATGCACGACGAGCAGCAGGCTGCTCCACCCGACGAAAGCGACCGGAATGAAATCGCGCAGCGGATCGTACGGCGGGTTCTTGCGCATGGCCGGAACGCCCGCGAGATTGGACCCGCTACCCATGAGCAGCGTGTGCCCGTCGGGTGACGCTTTCGCCGCGACTTCAGCGCCGATCGCACCGTCGGCGCCCGGCCGGTTGTCGACGACCACCGACTGGCCCAGCGGCGCCTGGAGCGCCTGCGCGATGATGCGTCCCGCCGCGTCGGTCGGCCCGCCCGCCGGAAAGCCGAGCACGAAGCGCACCGGCCGCGTCGGGAAATCGGCGGCGTGCGTCACGGTGATCACGGACAGTGCTGCGATGACTCCGAACGATGCGCTGTGCATTTCCCCCTCCCTCGTTAAATCTGACTCTGACCCGGATTTTCGATGACACACACATCATAACCGTCCAACTTCACGTCCGATCCCTGGCGCCCATCGTAAACTCGGTGTGAACCGTCACCCGGAGGAGGGGCCGTGAACAAGCCGCGCGATTCGGAAGCGACCGACCGCATCCCGTACCAGAAGCCGCAGCCGCGCTACATGCGGCCCGACAGGGTCATCCTCGACGGCATGGGGCGTGAGGACCCGCGGGTGTGGGTGCCGCTCGCGGATCACGTGGCGGTGCGCCCGCTCCAGTTCAACGTGAGCGCGGGGCAGTACACCCACATCCTGCGCGTGACCCGGGCGGGCATGATCGCGCGCCACCGCCACTCGGGCGGCGTGCACGCATGGGTGTTCAAGGGCCGCTGGCACTATCTCGAGCACGACTGGATGGCCGAGGAGGGGAGCTACATCTTCGAGCCGCCCGGCGAGACCCACACGCTCGTCGTGCCCGAAGGCTGCAACGAGATGGTGACCTTGTTCCAGGTGACCGGCAGCCTCATGTATGTCGATCCGCAGGGCGCGTCGACCGGTTACGACGACGTCTTCACACGGCTGGAGAAAGCGCGGAAGCACTACGCCGCGGTGGGCCTCGGCGAGTCCTACGTCGAGCAGTTCATTCTCTGACTCGTAGGGTGCGCGCCAGCGCACCGGGGCCTTTCGCGGTGCGTTAGCACGCACCCTACGGGCACGGCAGGTGCAGCGGGATCATCTCGGTCCGAGGAACGGAGGAATGAGATGAAATACCTGATGACCGCAGTAGCGCTGGGGGTGGCGATCGCCGGCGGCGTCGGTGCCGCGGGCACCGTGAGCTCGCGAACCTCGAGCAATGTATCGAGCTCGGTCAACTCGTCGAGCACGGTGAACTCCTCGAGCTCGGTCACTTCGTCGACCGGCAACGGCTCGCACAACAGCGTGATTTCGAACAACGGCTCGACCGTCTCGAGCTCGTCCGACGTCGGCGGCACCAACAGCGTCGTGACGAACTCGGTGGTCGGCAACCGCGGGAGCCTGTGCACCGCGGAGATCAACGGCAAACGCTGCGAAGTGACGTGCCGCCTGCCGCGCGTCGCGCAGTGCGGCAAGGCCGCGGACGCGGGCGCGCCGAGCTGTACCTGCCAGTAATCGCGATTCACGCGCAGCAAAAGAAAACCCGCCTTTCGGCGGGTTTTCTTTTGGGAAGCGGCCGCAGCCGCTTCCGGAGCAGGAGCGTTTAACGCTTCCAGCTGTCGTTGCCGTCGCCCCGGTCACGCTTGTGATGACCTTTGGCCTTGCCGTGGCCTTTCTTGCCCGGACCGTCGCTCATGTCGGTCTTCGAGCCGACCGCGCCGCCGGCGCTGGAGCTCGTGCCGCCCGCGCTCGCCGAGGCGCCGCCCATCGCGCCACTCGAGGTGCTGCCCGGAACCGCGCTCATGCCCGGCATCGAGGAGTCACCACGACGGCTGCCGTTCTGGCTCGGGTTCACGGCCATGTTCTGCGAGCTGTTGGTGTTCTGCGAGGCCGAGGTCGACTGGTTGGTCGTCGCGTTGTTGTTGATGCGCGCGCGGTTGTTGTCGCCCTTGATCCGCGCGTCCAAAGCAACGCCTGTCGCCGCCGACGGATTCACGTATTGCTCGGGGTTGGTCTGCGAAGCCTGGCTCGCATCGGTCCGCTGGCGCGCCGAGCCGCTGCGGCTGGCGTTCTGGCTCGGGTTCACGGCCATGTTCTGCGAGCTGTTGGTGTTCTGCGACGCCGAGGTCGACTGGTTCGTCGTCGCGCTGTTGTTGATGCGGGCGTTGGTGCCGCTGCCGTTGATGCCGACGTTCGACTCGACACCCGTGGCCGCGCTCGGGTTCACGATCTGCGTCGGGTTGGTCTGCGAGGCCTGGCTGGCGTCGGTGGACTGACGGGTCTGCGCCATAGCCGTCGTGCTGAGTGCAGCGAACACCGCCGCCGCGATAAGGGACTGTTTCAGGATCATGAGATGGATCTCCTCAAAAGTTGAGCTGCCGTATTTGCTGTGCAGCTTTTATGCCGTCCGGTGATGCGCAGTGCGTGTTGCACGCGCATCACCTTCGCGCATCCTGCGTTCGCTTACTTGCGATCGTGCTTCAGATGGCCTTTGGCTTTACCGTGGCCGCGCTTGCCCGGACCGTCGGTCATGTCGGGTTTCGAGCCGACCGAGCCGCCGGCGCTGGAGGACGTGCCGCCCTGACCGGGGAGCGCCTTCATGCCGGGAACGCCGCTCTGGATGCCCATGTTCTGGGCGCTATTGGTGTTCTGCGACGCGGTCGTCGACTGATTCGTCGTCGCCTGCGAGTCCATGAAGATGGTGTTGTGGTTGCCGCGGAACTGCGCGCTCGATTCCACGCCCGTCGCCGCGCTCGGGTTCACCGACTGCTCGGGGCTGGTCTGCGAGGCCTGGCTGCCCGACAGGCGGCTCGAGCCGCTGCCGCTGGCTTGTCCCGACGCGCCCAGACCCTGCGTGCTGCCGGTGTCCTGCGACACGCCGGTCGACTGGTTCGTCGTCGCCTGCGAGTCCATGAAGATGGTGTTGTGGTTGCCGCGGAAGTTGGCGCTCGAATCCACGCCCGTCGCCGCGCTCGGGTTGACCGACTGCAACGGGTTGGTCTGCGAAGCCTGGCTGGCGTCGGTGGATTGACGCGATTGCTGCGCAACCGCTGCGGTGCCGAAAGCCGCGAAGACCGCCGCGGCGATGATGCTTACAGAATGCTTCCGGATCATTGCTGTTCTCCTCAAAACAAAAAGCTACGAGCAGGGAAGGTGCAGCTTTTATGCCTGTGTTTTCAAGGCGTTGTCGTGAGGCGACAGAGGAACTAGGTCACCTGCCGGACGGCGGAGCGCCAAAAGAAAACCCGCTCGGAAGCGGGTTTCGTGGTGTGCGGTGCACGGGCCGCAACCGCGGACCGTGCACGATGCCGAAAGCATCAATCGCGGTTGTGCTTGTTCTTGTCGTGGCCTTTGGCTTTGCCCTTGCCGTGCTTGCCCGGGCCGTCGCTCATGTCGACCTTGCCCCCGGCCATGCCGCCGCTCGCGCCGGCCGCGGTGCCGCTGCCCGCGCTGCCGCCCGACGCGCCCGCAGCCATGCCGCTCACCGAGCCTGCGCCGGTGCGGCCGGCCGTCGTGTTCGACGTGGTGTTCGTCGACTGGTTGGCGCTGGTGGACTGATTGGTCGTCGCGCTCGGGCTGATCGTGACGTTGCTATGAGGCATCGCCTTGAACTGCGCGTTGGTGTTCACCGACGTGTTCGCGCTGGGGGCGGTCGTCTGGTTCGCGGTGGTACTGGTGTCGCTGCCCGCGCGGTTGCGGCCGTTGCCCCTGCCGTTGCCCGCGGCCTGGGTGTTCGAAGTGGTGTTCGTCGCCTGGTTCGCCGACGTCGACTGGTTGGTCGTGCCGCTCGGTGCGATGGTCACCGTGCTGTGCGGCATCGCCTTGAAGCGGGCGTCGGTGTTGACCGTCGTGTTCGCAGTCGGAGCGGTGGTCTGGTTCGCCGTCGTGCTGGTATTGCTGCCGGCGGTGTTGCTCTGCGCCATCGCCGCGGCGCTAAACGCCGCACACATCGCCGCCGCGATCGCAGTCAGGGAGTTCTTTCGTATCACTGTCTTCTCCTCGATATAGGGAATGAGCGACAGGGACCGGTGCAGCTTTTATGCCCATGCGATCTATCGTTGTTCCGCGGCGACAACGAGCGCCCGAAAAGCACGGTTACTGCTTCGGCAAACCCGCTGCGCGGGCGATCTCGCCGTAGCGCTGGATGTCGTCTCGCAGCAACGCACCGAGCTGCTCGGGCGTGCCGGGCCACGGGTCGACGCCCAGATCGGCCAGGCGTTTGCGAAGGTCGGGGGATTCCAGCGCCTTCACGAGCTCGATGTTCAGCCGCGTGACGAGCTCGCGCGGCGTCGCTGCGGGCGCGAACATCCCGTACCACAGCGGCATCGTGAAGCCGGGCACGCCGGCCTCGATGCCCGTCGGCACGTCCGGCAGCGCGGCGATGCGCTTCTCGGTGAGCACCGCGAGCGGCCGCACCTTGCCCGAGCGTATGGCGGTGAGCGCGGTCGACACCGGCATGACGACTTCATCGACCTCGCCCCCCATCATCGCCACCATCGCCTGCGTGACGCCTTTGTACGGCACGTGCACGAGGTCGATCTTCTCGAGCTTCTTCAGGAGCTCGTTCGCGAGATGGTTGGTCGTGCCCGCGCCGCCCGAGCCGAAGTTGAGCTTGCCCTTTTGCCTGCGCGCGAGATCGATGAACTGGCGCAGCGTCTTCGCCGGCACCGAAGGGTGCACGAGCAGGATGTTGGGGATGGACGTGAGCCGCGCGACCGGCGCCAGGTCCTTGATCGGATCGTAGCCGAGCTTCGCATACAACGAGGGGCTGACGGCGATGCTCGCGGTCGCGATGACGATCGTATAACCGTCCGGAGCGGAGTGCGCGGCGGCCCCGATGCCCAGGTTGCCGCCGGCGCCCGCGCGGTTGTCGGGCACGATCTGCTGGCCCATCTGCTCGGAAAGCTTCTCGCCGATCAGCCGGCCGACGATGTCGCTCGACGCGCCGGCCGGGAAAGGCACGACGAGGCGTATCGGTTTCACCGGGTACGAGGTCGTCGCCGCGATGCAGTTGAAGGTGATGCCGAACAGGATTGCCGCGAGGTATCGCATAGAGCTCCAAGGGTGCGCGCGAGCGCACCGCGCCTTATCGGTTTGTAACCCCCTTGCCCGAAGAGTAGATTGAAACGAACGAACACGCACGAGGAGTGCGATGACCATGCTCCGCGGTTTGTCGCGCAAGCTGCTGCTCGCCGCGCTGCTCGTTCCCGTCGCGGCCGCCGCGGCGCGCGATTGCGACGTCTGTCCCGACATGGTGAACCTACCGGCGGGACGCTTCCTGATGGGCGCGGCGCCGGGGGAGGAAGCGCGCGAGAATCTCGCCGCCGAGTTCCGCAAGCGCAGCCGGCCGCAGCGCACCGTCGAGATTCGCGCGTTTCGCGCGGGAAGAGCCGAAGTCACGCGCGGCGAGTATCGCGCGTTCGCCGAAGCGACCGGACGCAAAGGCGACGGCTGCTTCGCGTGGAACGGCCGCGAGTTCGAGCCCGATGCGCGCAGGGACTGGCGCACCCCGGGCTACGCGCAGGACGACGGGCACCCCGCGACGTGCGTGAGCTGGGAAGACGCGAGCGCGTACGTCGCATGGTTGTCGTCTCGCAGCGGCAAGCGCTATCGATTGCTCAGCGAAGCGGAGTGGGAATACGCGGCGCGCGCGGGCAGCACGACGCCGCGCTTCTGGGGCGCCGATGCGAACGCCGCTTGTGCGTACGCGAACGGCGCCGATCGCTCGACGCAGGCGCGCGTGGCGTTCGCCGCCGAGTGGAATGCAGCGCCGTGCGACGACGGCCACGCGTATACCGCGCCGGTGGGAAGCTTCCGGCCGAACGCTTTCGGCCTGCACGACATGCTCGGCAACGCGGCCGAATGGACGCAGGACTGCTGGAATCCCGATCACGGCGGCGCGCCCGCGGACGGCAGCGCGCGAACGAGCGGCGATTGCGCGTTACGCGCCGTGCGCGGCGGCTCGTGGGAAGACGCGCCGGTGGGCGTGCGTGCTGCTTATCGCGTCGGGAGCCCGACGACGGTGCGCGTGTGGACGCGGGGGTTTCGCGTCGCTGCCGATCCTTAGAGAGCACAGGCGTGCACACGTCATTGCGAGGAGCGAAGCGACGAAGCAATCCCGGAGCGTCCGTTACGTGCGCCACGAGATCGCCATGGCGTTCCTGCCGGAGCCGCCTCGCGATGACCCGGTTCGGTCAGGCCGCCGACTGTGCCCGCTTCAGCGCGTTCGCCTTGTACGCGTCCTTCGCCGCGCATTCGGCGGCCCACTTTAGCGTGCGCTGCGCGGAGTCGTATTCATATCTATCGACCACCTTGCCGTCGATCTCGCCGATCGATTCGCCTTCGTCGATCAGCTTCTCATAGAGATCGATCACCGTGCGCGCCCAAGCGATCTCGTCGCCGGTCGGCGAGAGGCCTTTCACCAGCGGCTCGATGAACGCGGGGTGCAGTGCGCCCGCGTGGTGGATGCCGGCCGCGTGCAGCGCGGCAGCCTGCGTCGCGGCCTGGTCGCCCTGGTCCACGCGCCCCGAAGGGTTCGGGACGAACACGCCGCCGGTGGCTTCGATGCCGAGCGCCATCGCCGAGAGCGCGACGTTGGCGACGGGGAACGCGTACTGGTCGAAGTCGGCGAACATCTCGATGCCGAGGTTCAGCGCCATGTCGTAGCCGCCGCCTCCGCCCATCGACCAGATCGTTCGCGGCACCGCGGTCAGGATCTCGTGGATGTTCACCGCGCCGAGCGCCGATTCGATCATCGGCGAGAGCTCGATCGTGCCTTCGGGAATGCCGCGCTCGCGCTCGAGCCTGGAGATGATCTCGTGAGCGTGGCGCATCTCCGCCGCCGATTCGGTCTTGGGCAGCATGATGCGGATGACGCCGGGCCACACCGCGTACGGCAGGTCGGCGTCGACGTAGGGCTTGTTGATGCGCACGTAGATAGCCGCGCCGCCTTTGCTCGCCTTGGCGATCGACTCCTTGATCAGCGTGCGGCAGCGCTCTTTCTCCTGCGGCGCGATCGAGTCCTCGATGTCGAGGATGTAGACGTCGCCGCCGCGCGTCCAGGCCTTGTCGATGAAGCGCGGGTTGGTCGGCGTCACGAACATCGCGACGCGGGCGGTGCGGTTGTTCATGCGTTCACCTCCTGCCCGTGCGCGCGCGCTTTCGCCTCGTCCCGCGCTTTCGCCCGCGCCGCCCAGTCGAGATAGAGCCTCGCGCGGATGTCCACAGGCACGTCGATCATCTTGCCGTCGATCGGCACCGACGCCATGCCGCGCTTCAGGCCTTCGGCGAAGACTTCGCGCACCTTCACGTAGTATGCGGTTTCCTGCGGGCTCGGACGGAAGCCTTCGTTGCACGCCCTGATCCACGACACGTGAGGACAGACCGCACCTTTGAAGCCGGTGTCGCGCGCGCGGCGCACGGCCTTCGCGAGCTCGGCCGCGCCGGGGTCGTGCTGCGTCATCGACAGCGGATAGCTCATGCCCTGCGCCTGGCCGCCGGCCGAGATCGCGACCGTGATGATCTCCGACTTGATGTATTCCAGCGGCTCGAAGGCTTCGTGCGGCTCGGTCGTCATGCCGAGGTTGCACGAGAGCGCACGCTCGTCGATCGTGAACGTGCCGAAGCGCGGCGTCGCGCGCGCGATCGCCAGCGCATTCCACACGCCCGCGGCGGTCGTGATGTCGACGTCGATCTCCAGCGAGCCCGACGCAATTCCACGCTCGTCCTCGAGCGCCGCGAGGCGCTCGCCCGCTTGCGCCATCTGCTCTGCGTCTTCCACGCCGCGCAGCACGACGCCGGTGAGCCCGTCGAACACCACCGCGCCAAGCTCTGCGGCGGCGCCGCTGACCCGCGCGAACACTTCGGCGCCGCCGCGCGCGGCGGCGTGGATCGCCGCGGGCATGCGCGTTTTCAGGTCCTGCTGCCAGTCGGCGCCCGGTTTGCGCGCGACGTCGAGCACGATCGCATCGGCCCACGATGCGTAGGCCTTGTCTGCGAGCGCCGGATCGTCGATCGACAGGCAATAGATCGAGCGCCGGATGTGCGTCGGGATCGGCCGCTCGCCGGCGATGCGGATGTCGCCGCTCATGCGCCGTATCCTTCGTTGACCGCGGCGACCTGATCGGGCGTGGCGCAGAGGCAGCCGCTGAATCCCATGAGCCTTCCTTCGCGTGCGGCCTGCGCGGTCGCCTGCGGCGACGCGACGCCGCCGCGCGAGCCGGGGCGCCACAGCGCGCCCAGCGGCTGCTTGCCGAGCATGCGCGCGGCGACGACCGCGCGCGTCATGAGGAAGCGGTAGAAACGGAACTCGCCCTGCGGCACCGGCCCGAGCCGCATCGTGAGGTCGATGCGCCCGACGCCCAGCGCGGTCACGCGCGGGCTCGCTTGCGCGATGGCGGCCGCATCGCGGAAACCTTGCGCCGATTCGAGCATGACCACGATCTCGGTCGAGCCCGCGTCGACGCCGCGCTCTTTCTCCTTCTGGTCGATGAGCGCCGAGAGCTCGCTCACTTCGCCGGCGTCTTCGGGGCCGGGAAAGACGATGCCTGCGACGCCGCGCCCGATCGCCGCCGCCGCATCCGCCCAGCGCGTCTCGCGCTCGATGCGCACGAACACGTCCGATCCGCTCGCCGCGAGCGAGGCGGCCAGCGACTTCAAGCCTTCGCGCGCGGCCTCTTTCGCCCGCGGCGGCACCGAGTATTCGAGGTCGAGGATCCGCACGTCCGGCCGCACGTCGCCGCTCGACCCTGCGTCGTGCGCCGGCACGATCAGCCACGATCGCCTGCGTCTATCGTTCTTGGTCATTCGAGTTTGATGTTCGCGGACTTGATGAGCTTCGAATATCGCACGAGATCGCGCTTGATGAGCGCCGCGACCTCCTGCGGATTGCTGACGTACGGATCGGCACCCATGGTGACCAGCGTGTCGCGCACGTCGGGCATCTGGAGGATACGCCCGATCTCGTGCGAGAGCTTGTCGATGATCGGTTTGGGCGTGCGCGCCGGCGCGAGCAGCGCCTGCCACGACCTCACTTCGTATCCCGGCAGTCCCGCCTGGGTGAACGTCGGGACGTCCGGCAGCGATTTGAGGCGCGTCTCCCCGGACACCGCGATCGGCCGGATCTTGCCGCTCTTCACGAACGGGATCAGCGGCAGCGCGTTGTTCATGAACATCTGGATGCGCCCGCCCATGAGATCGATCACCGCCGGGCCCGCGCCCTTGTACGGGATGTGCTGCATCCTGATGCCCGCCATGATCCCGAGCAACTCGGCGGCGAGATGATTGGTCGTGCCGCTCCCCGACGAGCCGAAGTTGATCTCTCCCGGTTTCGACTTCGCGAGCGCGATGAACTCCTGAAGGTTCCTGGCGGGCAGCGACAGATTGACCACCATCAGCGTCTCGGTCGCGACCAGTGTGGCGATCGGCGCGAAGTCCTTCACCGCGTCGTAAGGCGTGGCGAGCAGGCTCGGATTGATGACGTGGGTCGTCGTCACCTGGAGCACGGTGTAGCCGTCAGGCGCGGCCCTCACCATGGTTTCGGAGCCGATGATCGTATTGCCGCCGCCGCGGTTGTCGACGACGACCTGCTGGCCCCAGCTCTCGGTCAGCTTCTGCCCGAGCAGCCGCGCGATGATCGTCGTGCTGCCGCCGGGGACGAACGGCACGATCCAGCGGATGGGCTTGGCCGGATAGGCGGATTGCGCGTGTGCGCCGCCGCAGAGCGCCGCGCAGGCGGCCACGATATATGCGTACGTCCTGAGCCCCGACACTTCCGCTCCTTGACGACCCCGAAAGGTTGTATCGTTTCACAAAACGACCGATTCGATAAAGCACGCCGTTCCACAAGGAGGGGATCATGGTGACTCGACGCGATTTTCTCGCGGGCTCGGTCGCCGCGGCAGCGCTCTCGCGCGTGCCGTCGGCTTTCGCAAAACCTTCGCAGCCTTCGACGGCGGTAAACTTCGACGTGCCTTCGAACGCTTGCGATTGCCACACGCACATCCACATGCCGCAGTTCCCGTGGTACGAGGGCCGCGTCTACACGCCCGACATGGCGATGCCCGACGAGATGTCGGCGCTGCACAAGGCGTTGCGCATACAGCGGGTGGTGATCGTCACGCCCAGCGTGTACGGCACCGACAATCGTCCGACGCTGGTCGGCATGCAGGCGCGCGGGCGCGATGCGCGAGGCGTTGCGGTCATCGACGACAAGACGTCCGACGCCGAGCTCGACGCCATGGGCAAGCAGGGCGTGTGCGGAATCCGTTTGAACCTCGCCACCGGCGGGACGAACGATCCGGGCGTGGCGGCGAAGCGCTTCCAGAATGCCGCCGAGCGCATGAAGGCGCGCAAGTGGCACGTGCAGCTCAACACCAGCCTGGCGATGATCTCCGCGCTCCGGCAGCAGCTTGCGGCGTCACCCGTCACGATTGTCGTCGATCACTTCGGCAATGCGCGCGAGACCGAAGGTCCTCAGCAGGCCGGCTTCGACGCGCTGGTCGACCTGGTGCGCTCGGGTGTCGCGTACGTGAAGATCTCGGTCAACGGCGGCCCGCGCAGCGACTACTCGGGATTCGCGCCGCTCGCCCGCGCGCTGATCGCCGCGAACCCGGACCGCATCGTGTGGGGCACCAACTGGCCGCATCCCAACTCGGCGACGCCGCCCGGGCGCAAACCCACCGACGTCACCCCGGTACACCAGGTCGACGACGGGCTGGTGCTCAATCAGCTCGCGGTGTGGGTGCCCGACTCGGCGGTGCGGCGCAAGATCCTCGTCGACAACCCCGCGCGCCTCTACGGTTTCTGAGACGCTGGGATGAGACGCGACTTTCCTGGTCTCTCATTTCTGCGGAATTCGCCACCAGTCTTTGGGATTCCCGGGAACCTTGACGAGATAGCGCTTGTCGGCGCGTTGTCGGTAGTTGATTAAGTAGAACAGGTCGCTAGTCAGATAATACGAGTGTTTGATTAGGCCGGTATCCATTCCGGAGGCGTCGATGGTGTCGATCCAGTCGGCGAGGAAGGGGCCATTCAAGAGATCGCCCACGCGTACTTTACCTTTGCGCAGCGACCGTGAGGCCTGTAGAGCGCGATCGTCGCTGGATGCATACATCGTCACCCCCGCTCCCGCCGCAGAGAGTCGCGGCGCAATGACCTCCGTGAATACGGCACGGTCTATGTCCGGGGCAATGAGGACGAGCTCCTTAATGCGCTTCTTCATGTCCGGCCGCTTTTGAACGACCTGTATGAATGCATTCGTCAATGCCTGATTGCCCATGCTGTGCGCGACCAGGAAAACATCGCTTGGTCCTGTTTTCGTGAGGATGTCGTCGAGAAAAGCGGCGAGGCGCTGCCCTGAGACCTGAATCGTGGCTTCATCGGCGGCGTAGGCGCGAGGATCGGCACTTTCGAGGGTGGGCCAGCTGTAAAAAACGGGCACACCTTGAAATTCGAGATCGAAGGCGAGTTGGCCTGCGCGTCGTGCTGCGTCTGCAAAAGTGTTATTGAAGCCGTGCACGAACAGCAGCAGTTGGCTCCGCCTAGACTTAGTGACTCGTGCTTCGAGCGTGTCGAGAAAATCGTTTTGCGATTTTGGCTGCACATCTATCACGACGACATGTCGCTCTCGGTTCTCCCGAAACTCGAATTTCCAAAACGATGGCCTTTCCAGCTTTCCCCGCTCATGTATATTCGGAATGCTTACGTAACTGATTCCATAGCTGAAGCTTCCTTCTTTGGGAGCGAAGTAATTGTTAGGCTCAGAGGATTTGGTTCGTTCCCGATCGGTGCCGTAAAAAACTTCTACAACGGTCGAATTGTTGGTCCGCGTGCCGCCGCCTCCTCCTCCACCACCACCACCACCGCCGCCGCCGCCGCCACCACCACCACCATTGACCTTAATAGAGGCCGATGCGACCACCTTGCCCCATTTCGCGACATCGCTCCTGAATTGCGCCTGCAAGGCCGGCGCATCCGCATCGAATACATCGAGGCCCTGCCGCGACAGGACTTCAGCAACGCGCGGGCTTTTCATGACCGCTCGAACGTCTTGTGATACACGTGAAATCACCTCTTTAGGTGTGCGTGCTGGCGCAAAGAGCGCCTGCCACTGCGGGCATTCGTATTCGCGCACACTGCTGCTGATCGGCGGAACCGACGGCAGTGCAGCTACCCGTTGCGGCGAAGTTACGCCGAGTGCCCGTACTTTCCCGGACTCGATGAGCGGAAGCGCCGACGTCAACGGGGCGAGGCTGATGCTCGTTTCGCCCGCGATTACTGAAGTCACTGCGAGACTGGTTCCCTTGTATGGAATATGGGTAAGAGGAGCTCCGGTCAGTTGGGCAAATAGCGCAGAACACAGATGTGCCGAACTTCCCGAACCGGACGATGAGTACATCAACTTGCCGGGATTCGCTTTGGCATATGTGACGAGCTCGGCTACCGATTTCACTGGCAGCGACGGGTGAGCCATCAAAACCAGCGGTGATGAAGCTAATCCCGCTACCGGCGCGAAATCTCGCGTCGCATCGAACGGCAACTTGTTGTATAGCGCTGGTGTGGTGGCGAATGTATTCGACGCGACGAAGAACGTATAGCCATCAGGGGCGGCGCGTGCGGCGATCTCGGCTGCGATGGTTCCTCCGGGCCGGTTATCGATGACGACCTGCTGCCCCCATTTTTGGGTGAGTTCCTGACCGACGATGCGGGCAACCAGATCGGTAGATCCGCCGGGCGGCGCAGGGACGATCAATCTCACCGGTTTCTGCGGATAGGCCTGGGACACCTGCGCACTCGTACTGCACGGCACGCCCGCGACACCTGCTGCGATACATCCGACCAGCCACTGTCCGCGCAACATCCTCGCCTCCGCTCTATGCTGATTGTGGATACGGCCGATGCAGCCCGCTCGCACTCTTAGGGTGCTGTCAAGAATGGTGAACGCTCTCTACCGGTGTCAATCCGCCGGATTGTGGGTTGCGGAAGAGGATTCACTCCGCCTTGATGCCCGCCGCCTTGATGATCGGCCACCACTTCGCGATCTCGGCCTTGTGGTGCGCCGCGAGCGCGGCTGCGCTCTGCTGCTCGCGCGGAAAGATCTCCTGACCGAGGTCGGAGAGCCGCGTGCGCACCTCGCGATCGGCGAGCGCCGAGACGACGGCCGCGTTGAGCTTCATCACCGCGTCCTTCGGCGTGCCCCTCGGCACCCACAGCGCGTGCCAGCGCGAGAAATAGAACTTCGGCAGACCGGCTTCGTCGACCGTGGGGATGTCGGGCGCGGCGGCGAGACGTTCCTTCGCGGTCACCGCGAACGCCTTGATCTTGCCGGCGCGCACCTGAGGCAGCGAGCTGGTCGGGTCGTCGATGATCATGTCGACCTCGCCGCCGAGCAGCGCCTGCATCGCCGGCGCGGCGCCGCGATACGGCACGAACTGGAAGCGCGTGCCGGTCGCCTGCTGGAAGAAGATGCCGCCGACGTGCTGCGGGCTGCCCGCGCCGGCAGTGCCTTCGAGCGCCTTGTCGGGATTCGCCTTGAGCCACGCGATGAACGACTTCAGATCGGTCGCCGGCACCGCGTTCTTGGCGACGACGAGATACGAGTTCGTCGAAATCAGCGAGACCGGCTCGAAGTCCTTCAACACGTCGTACGGCAGCGTATACACCGCGCCGTTCACGACGTGCGTGCTCCAGTGGCCGATGCTGAGCGTGTAACCGTCGGGCGCCGCGCGCGCGACCTTGCCGACGCCGACGTTGCCGTTCGCGCCGGTGACGTTCTCGACGAGCACCTGTTGCCCGAGGAACGCGCGCATCGGCTGGCTCAGCAGGCGCGCGATGACGTCGGTCGGACCGCCCGCGGCGAACGGCACGACGATCGTGATCGCGCGGGAGGGATAGACCTGCGCCGCGGCGGAGCTTGCGAACGCGACGCAGGCGAAGACGGCGATGCGATACCGCATATCACCTCCCGTGCGACTTGAAATTCGGCGCCGGATGTACGATCGTTGCGGCATGAACCCGCTACGTATCGTCATCGCCGCGGCGGCTCTGTCCGCCGCTTGTTCCGCATGGAGCCAGACCCCGGCGTATCCCGTCAAGCTCGTGCGCATCGTCAACCCCGTCGCGCCCGGCGGCAACCAGGAGACCACCGCGCGCGCGATCGCCGAGCAGCTCACGCGTCTGCTCGGCCAGCAATTCATCGTCGAGAGCCGTCCCGGCTCGGCCGCGGTGATCGGCACGCGCTACGTGAAAGGCTCTCCGCCCGACGGCTACACGCTGCTCGCGATCTCGAACACCTTCGCGCGCGTGCCCGCGCTGCAAGCGGACGCGGGCTACGATCCCCTGAAAGACTTCGTCGCGATCTCGCAGACGAGCGACGTGCCGCTGGTGCTCGTCGTCAATACCGCGCTGCCGGTGAAGAACGTGCGCGAGCTCATCGCGCTCGCGAAGAAGCGGCCGGGGGAGATCACCAGCGCCTCGTCGGGCGTGGGATCGACCGGCCACGTCGCGGCCGAGATGTTCAGCAAACAGGCCGGGATCCGCATGCTGCACGTGCAGTACAAGGGCGCGGCGCCGGCGATCGTCGATCTCGTCGGCGGCCACGTGATGCTGCGCTTCGATCAGGTGACCACGTCGATCGCGCACATCCACTCCGGCCGCTTGCGCGCGCTCGGCGTCACCAGCGCCAAGCGCTCGCCGGTGCTGCCCGAGGTGCCGACGATCGCCGAATCGGGCCTGCCCGGCTTCGTCGACTCGACCTTCAACGGCCTGATGGCGCCCGCGGGCACACCGCGACCCGTCGTCGAGCGCTTGCACGACGCCGTCGCCAGGGCCGTCGCGGTACCCGAGCTGCGCTCGCGCTTCGGCGAGATGGCGATCGAGCTCACCGCGAGCCCGTCGAGCGAGCAGTTCGCGGCGTTCCTCAGGAAGCAGGTCGAGGATTTTGCGGTGCTGGCGAAACAGGTGGGGATGAAAGACAAGTGACGGTTGAAACAGTGACGGGTAAACCGGTGACGGGGGGCACGGAGCGACCGCCTTTCGTCACCGCATCATCCGTCACTGCACTATCCGTCACCGCCTTATCCGTCACGCTTCACGTCACTTCAGGTTCCGATCCCACAGATCGAACATCATCGTCCACGCCTGCTCCGATTGCGCCGCGGCGTAGGCCGCGCGCTCGGGGAACTGGAAGCCGTGCTGCGTGCCCGGCAGCACCTTGAGGCGATGCTTCACGCCGGCGCGCTCGAGCCCTGTCTGCAGCGTCGGGATAACGTTGTCGGGCACCGACGGATCGGTCTCGGCGAAGAGGTAGAGCATCTCGCCCTTGATCTCTCCGAGCAGCAGGTGCGGCGAGTCGGGCTGGTCGGTGACGATCTTCACGCCGTAGAGCGACGCGGTCGCTGAAAAGCGATGCGCGTAGCGCGCCGCGATCGTCGTCACGAACTGGCCGCTCATGCAGTAGCCGACACAGCCCACCGCGCCCGGGGTCACGGCGTCCTGTGCGTCGAGATGCGCGAGGAAACCCGCGGTGTCGTCCACGAGCATCGCGTTGGTGAGGCTGGTCCACGCCGCCTTGATGACGTTCGACATCGGGTCGTCGCGCCGCGCGGTATCGAAGCGCAGCGTGCCATAGCGGTAGTACATGTCGGGCAGCAGGCAGTAATAGCCGTGGCGTGCGATGCGCCGAGCCATGTTCTTGAGCTCTTCGCGGTAACCCGGCGCGTCCATGTAGAGGATGATGCCGGGGAAAGGGCCCGCGCCGTCGGGGCGCGCCGTGAAGGACAGGCAGCTTCCGTGCTTGGTGGTGACGTCGATCTCACGTTCGATGAGTGCCATGCGTGTCTCCTATTCCGGTTTGATTCCTGCGTTTTTTATGACGCGGTTCCAGCGCTCGTAGTCGCGCTTGATCAACGCGTCGAATTCCTCGGGCGTCGACGAAGCCGCGGTCGAGCCCATCTTGGCGAAACGTTCCTTGAGGTCGGGCGTCGCGACCGCGCGAACGACTTCGGCGTTGAGCCGCATCACGACAGGCTTCGGCGTGCCGGCCGGGGCGAGCAGGCCATACCACACCGACACGTCGTAGCCTTTGATGCCGCTTTCCGCGACGGTCGGCAGATCGGGCAGGAACGACGAGCGCGCTGCGGTCGTCACTGCGAGGGCGCGCAGCTTGCCGCTCTTGAGCTGAGGCACCACGGTGAGCATCTCGGAGAAGAGCACGTTCACCTCGCCCGCGATCAGCCCCGCGAGCGCCGGCGCGGCGCCTTTATAAGGCACGTGCGCCATCTTCACGCCCGCCATGCTTTTGAAGAGCTCACCCGCGAGATGCGCCGGCGTGCCGTTGCCCGCCGACGAGAAGTTCGCCTTGCCCGGATGCGCATTGAGCCATGCGACGAATTCCTTCACCGACGCCGCGGGCACCGAGGGGTGCACGACCAGCACGTACGGATTGGTGTTGACCAGCGATATCGCGGCGTAGTCCTTGAAGATGTCGTAGCCGACCGACGGATAGAGGCTGGGCGCGATGGCGTGCGGACCGTTCGCGGTCATGAGGAGCGTGTAGCCGTCCGGCGCGGCGCTCGCGGCGAGCGCGTTGCCGATCTGTCCGCCTGCGCCCGGACGGTTGTCGACGACGATCGGTTGCCCGAGCGATTCGGTAAGCTTGCCGCCGAGCGTGCGCGTCGCGATGTCGGTGCCGCCGCCGGGCGCGAAGCCGACGATGACACGGATCGGTTTGGTCGGATACGTGGATTGTGCGGCGGATGCGGGTGCGCACACCAGCGCCGGCAGCAGCGCTGCCAGCGTGCGCCACGGGATGGCTTCGTCGCTGACGCTCCTCGCGATGACGGCGTTTCGTCTCATGATCTCCCCCTGGCGCGAGCTTACACGGTTATCCTTGCGCCGTTGACGACTCGGAGGAGGTCGCGATGAAGCTCGCGTTCGGCGTTGCACTGCTGGCGTTCGCATCGGCTGTCCATGCACAAGGCTATCCGTCTCGCCCGATCCGTCTCGTGGTGCCGTTCACGCCCGGCGGCGGCACCGACATCATCGCGCGCGCCATCGGCTCGCATCTCGCCAACGCGCTCGGCCAGAACGTGATCGTCGACAACCGTCCGGGCGGCAACACGGTCATCGGCTCCGAGATCGTCGCGCGCGCGAGGCCCGACGGGCACACGCTGATCATGCAGATCAACAATCTCACCGCGCTGCCGGCGATGGTCAAAGGCTCGCCCTCGATCGAGCAGTTCTCGCCGATCAGCCTGGTCGCAGCGCTGCCTCACGTGATGGTCGTGAACAAAACGGTGTCGGCGAACAGCATCAAGGAGCTCGTCGCGCTCGCGAAGTCGCAGCCGGGCAAGCTCGGCTATGCGACGCCGGGATCGGGCACGCCGGTGCATCTCGCCGCCGCGTGGTTCGCATCGCTCGCCGGGCTCGATCTCCTGCACGTGCCGTACAAAGGCGCGGCCGAATACACCGCGGCGGTGCTCGGCAATCACGTGCAGATCGTGTTCGGCTCGGCGCCGCTCGCGGTGCCTCACGTGAAGAGCGGCGCGCTGAAAGCGCTCGGCGTGACGACGGCCAAAAGAATTCCGCAACTGCCGCAGGTGCCCACGATCGCGGAGAGCGGCTATCCGGGTTATGACATCGTGAGCTGGTACGGTCTGCTCGCACCCGCGAAGACGCCGAACGACGTCGTCGGCCGGATCGCGAAGGAAGTCGCCACGGCGGTGCACGCCAAAGGCTTCGCCGAGGCGCTGCCCGACTACGAGCTGATCGGCAACACGCCCGCCGAGTTCGCGGCGTTCCTGCGCAAGGACGCGGCGATCTCGACGAAGATCATCAGCGCCTCCGGCGCCAAGGCGAACTAGTTGGAGAAGATGACCGGGAGCTGCGCGCGGGTGAGGATGTGGCGCGTGGCGCCGCCGAAGATGAGCTGCCGCAGGCGGCTCTGGGTATAAGCGCCTTTGACCAGCAGGTCGGCGCCGGCCTTGGTGCATTCGGCGAGGATCACTTCGCCGGGCGTGCGGCCAGCCGGGTTGACCACGCGTGCGGTCGCAGGGACGCCGGCGCGCTGGAGGTAGGACGCGAGCTCCTTCGCGTTCGGCTCGGGCGTTCCCCAGCCTTCGACCGACAGCACCGTCACGCTGCGCGCGCGCTGCAGGCACGGCATCGAGAACGCGATGGTGCGCGCGACCTCGGGGCTCGAGTTCCACGCGATCACGACGTTGTCGCCGATGGTCGGCCCGATCGATTCCGGCGTGAGGAGCACCGGCCGGCCGCTGTCGAAGAGGGCCGATTCGACGATCACGCGCCAGTTGAGCCAGCCGCGGCCGAAGTCGCGCCCGACGACGATCAGGTCGAAGAGGCGTCCGTGGGCGCCGACGACCTGTTCTTCCGAACCTTCGATCTCGCGCCAGCCCGCCGCCGCGCGGTCGGACCCCCCGAGGTTCTCGACCGGCAGGCCCTGCTGGGCCGCGCACGATTCGAAGTGCGCGCGCGCACGGTCCGCGACGCGCCTGCACTCTTCCTGGAATTCCGCGAAATGGGTGTCGGCGAGCATGTCGCCGTCGCCGCCCTCGAGAATTTGCGGTCGGCGCAGCACGAACAGCCCTTCGATGTAGCCGTTGGTGCGCCTGACGAACCTCGCCGCGGCATCGAAAGCGTGCTGCGCCACCGGATCGTCATAGAAGGGTAACAGTATCGTTTTCATGTCGGCTCCTCTGCCGCGTTGCCCTTCGTCGCGGCCGTTATGTCACTATCTTGCTGGAGTTCGCGGCAACCTACAACACCAAAGCAGAGGAGGAGACCGATGCAGCGTCTGTTTGCTTACATCGCTTGCGCGTTCGCGGGGTTTTTCGCGGCGGTTGCGGGCGCGCAGGGCTACCCGACCAAACCCATACGCCTCGTGGTCCCGTTCACACCGGGCGGCGGGGTCGATTTCAACGCGCGGCTCGTCGCGCAGAAGCTCACCGAATACCTCGGCCAGCAGGTGATCGTCGAGAGCCGGCCGGGCGCCGGCACCAACATCGGCAACGAGTTCGTCGCCAAGTCGGCGCCGGACGGCTACACGCTGCTCATCAACAGCGGCGCGCCGGCGATCAACATGGCGCTCTACAAGAACCTCGGCTACGACACCCTGCGCGATTTCGCGATGGTGTCGCTCTTCTCCGAGAGCCCGAACGTGCTGGTGGTGCATCCCTCGCTGCCGGTGAAGACCGCGAAGCAGCTCGTGGCGTTGGCGAAATCGCGGCCGGGCGTCATGAACTACTCGTCCTCGGGCAGCGGCACGACGCAGCACCTCTCCGCCGAGCTCTTCAACCTGCGCACCGGCGTCAAGACCGTGCACGTGCCGTTCCGCGGCACCGCGCCGTCGCTGACCGCACTGATCTCCGGCGAGGTCGAGCTCACGTTCGCCAACATCCCGGCCATCGCCGGTTTCGTGAAAGCGGGACGGCTGCGACCCCTCGCGACGACGGGATTGAAGCGTGCCGCGCAGATGCCGCAGGTGCCGACGCTGAAGGAAGAGGGCATCGACGTCGAAGTGACCGTGCGCTACGGCGTGTTCGCGCCGATCGCGACGCCGAAAGAGATCGTGAACACGCTCGCCGGCGCCATCGCCAAAGCGGCGCGCTCGCCCGATACGCGCCAGCGGCTGCTCGACCAGGGCGCCGAGCCGGTCGGGAGCACGCCCGAGGAGTTCACGAAGATCATGAAGGACGAGATCGTGCGTTGGGCCGAGGTGGTGCGGGTGTCCGGGGCCAGGGCCGACTGATCGTAGATCGTCATTCCCGATCCCTTCTGCTGCCGCGGGTCGGGAATGACGTCGATGGGCCCGTGGCTTGCACCCGGCGCGATTTATATAATCCCGCAACGAATCCAGCAGGCTGCACATGCCCAAGGTCCGCAAAGGCCAGGCGCCGGGCAAGCTCTCGCGCGCCGAATTCAAGAAGCGCTTCGATCACGACTACGTCGATTCCACGTTCGATTCCGAGCGCGAGGCGCTCGACCGCATCGAAGCGATCGCATGGCATAACTATCAGCAAAGCCGCAAGGCGCCCCACACGCGCAAGGCCGGTCCCGGTTACGCCGATCCCGATTACGACCTGTCGGTCGAGTGGATCGAGGCGAAAGAGCGCATCGACGCCGCGCGCAAACGCCAGGAAGATCCCGCGACACCGTCGCGTGTGCTCGTCATCTGCGGCGCCGCGCGCAACGACGGCACGTGTCCCGGTGAGATGTCGAAGAGCTTCCGCCTGTCGCAGGTCGCGATCGAGATCCTGAAAGACGCGGGCATCGAGGCCGATCTGCTCGACCTCTCGCTGCTCACCTCCGAATACGGCCGGCGCATCTTTCCATGCAAGGCGTGCGTGTCGACCGCGATGCCGCTGTGCCACTGGCCGTGCAGCTGTTATCCGAACCATTCGCTGGGCCAGACCGACGACTGGATGAACGAGATCTACGAGCGCTGGACCGCGGCGCACGGCATCCTCATCATTACGCCGGTGTACTGGTACCAGACGCCCGGCACGCTGAAGCTCATGATCGATCGCCTGGTGTGCGCAGACGGCGGCAATCCCGATCCCACGAGCACGCACGGCAAGGATGCCGGGAAAGCAAAGGAGATCGAGCTTGCGGGCTGGCCGTATCCGAAGCACCTCGACGGGCGCACTTACGGCGTGGTCGTGCACGGCGACGTCGCGGGCACCGAGGCCACCCGGCGCGCGCTGTGCGACTGGCTCGACTGGATGGGCCTGATCGACGCCGGCCCCAAATCGCGGCTCGATCGTATGATCTGCTACTACGGCACGTACGCCGAGAGCCACGACGATATGGACAAGGAGCCCGAGTTCATCGAAGAAGTGCGCAACGCAGCGCGCTCGGTCGCGGAGGCGGTGGGCGAGCTTCGCGCGGGGCGGCTGTCCCGTCCGGGCAAAGGCCTCGAGAACCCGCGTCCGAAATGACGATCGCGCGCCGGCGGCCCGATGCGGTCGAGATCGCGGCCTACCTCCTGATGGCCGCGGCGCTGGTGATGGTGCTCAGGCTGCACCTGCTGACCGCGCTGCTCGCGGGGCTGCTCGTGTTCGAGCTGGTGCATATCCTGGCGCCGTTCATCGAGCGCAGGATCTACCGGCGCGGCCACCGCATGCTCGCGGTCGCGTTCCTCGCGACGATCGTCACCGGCGTGATCATCGCGGCGATCATCGGCATCGTCGCGTTCGCGCGCAGCGAAGGCAGCGTGTCGGGATTGCTCGACAGGATGGCGGAGATTCTCGACAAGGCGCGCAGCACGCTGCCGGACTGGATGGTCGCGCGCCTTCCCGACGACGTCGAAGACATCCGCACCACGGTCAGCGACTGGCTGCGCGAGCACGCCGGCGAGCTGCGCGTGGCGGGGGCGGAGACCGTGCGCACGATCGTGCACATCCTCATCGGCATGATCATCGGCTCGATGGTCGCGCTGCGCGAGGCGGTCGACGGCACTTCGCAAAAGCCCCTCGCGCGGGCGCTGTCCGAGCGCGCGCTGCGGCTGGGCGACGCTTTCCGCCGCGTCGTGTTCGCCCAGGTGAGGATCTCGGCGATCAACACGGTCTTCACCGCGATCTATCTGGCCATCGTGCTGCCGCTGGTGGGCGTGCACCTGCCCTTCGTGAAGACGATGATCGCGATCACGTTCATCGCGGGGCTGCTGCCGGTGATCGGCAACCTGATCTCGAACACCGTGATCGTCATCATCAGCCTCGCGTACTCGCCGGTGATGGCGCTGGCGTCGCTCGCTTTCCTGATCATCATCCACAAGCTCGAGTATTTCCTGAATGCCCGGATCATCGGCAGCCAGATCCAGTCGCGGGCGTGGGAGCTCCTGATCGCGATGCTGGCGATGGAGGCGGCCTTCGGATTACCGGGGGTGGCGGCGGCGCCGATCTACTACGCTTATATCAAGTGCGAGCTCTCCGACCGGGGGTTGGTCTGAGGCGCTAAAAGCTTCAACACGGAGGGCACGGAGGAAGGCACGGAGGGCACGGAGGATTACCTCGGGCGCGTATGCCCGACTACCTCGCTTCGCCCGGCATCGCGACCGCCTTGTTTTCCTCCGTGCCCTCCGTGAACCTCCGTGTCCTCCGTGTTAATGCTTTTTGTTTTTAAAGCCTCAGCGCTGTCGCCAATGCCCGACAGGTCCCTGTTTTTTCGAAATATTTTCTGAAACCGCGTCAACCGGGCCCAATTCCCCGGCGTTATCGCTTGCACGTGCGTCCGAACCATGTCGGGCTGGACGCCGTAAAAACCCAACATTACGTGGAGTGACCAAAGTGCAAAGCAAATTCCTCGCATCCCTCGTTGCAGCCGCTGTCCTCGGTTTCGGTTCGGTCGCGGTCAGCGCGGCTGACACGAAAGCGGACGCGAAAGCCGATGTGAAGGCCGAAACCAAGGCCCCGAAAGCCGAAGCGAAAGCCGACGTGAAGGCCGACGCGAAAGTGGCGAAAGAGTCGGCGAAGAAAGCCGAAGCGTCCGCGGACAAGGCCGACAAGTCGGCGAAGAAAGCGGAAGCACACGAGAAGAAGGCCGAGAAAGTCGCTCAGGGCGACGCCCACAAGTCGACCAAAGGCAAGGAAGCCTCGGAAGCCAAGTCGGCCAACAAGTCGGACAAGGCCGCCAAGAAAGCCGAAGCGAAAGCCGACGCGAAGACCGAAACCACGACCAAGTAATTCGGGTTCATGGTTCAGAAAGGCAGCCCTCGGGCTGCCTTTTTCGTTTCCGAGGGCAGGGCGCGACCCTGCCCTTCGTTTTTGTGTCGAAACGTAAAACCGCCTCACCTTCGGGCCGCGCGTGCGTTAGGCTGTCTGACCGCCGCGATTCGTAGCCGCCGGCCGCCTGGACGAAGAGCCATGACCAGAATACGCAGCATCCTCCTCGCCGTCGCCGCCGCCGCTGCCGCGCTCGCCGCGTGCCAGTCGACTTCGCCGCCCTCCGGTTCCGGCGCTGCGCCTGCGACCGCCGCACGCAGCGAAAACCCCGAGAAACAGCTCCTCGTCCTGAACCGCGTCACGTGGGGGGCGACCACCTCGTCCGCCCGCGAGATCGCGGCGGCGGGCACCGAGCGCTGGCTCGAGCAGCAGTTGAAGCCGGCGCCGCGGCCGGCGCTGCCCCCGGCGGTGCAGGCGCAGATCGACGCCATGACGATCTCGCAGCAGCCTTTCGCGGAGCTCGCGATGGCGGTCGAGCAGCAGCGCCGCGCGATGGTCGCGATACGCGATCCGGCCGAGCAGAAGCTCGCGCGCCAGGCCTACCAGCGCGAGCTCACGCGCCTCGGCCGCGAAGCGGCGCACCGCTCGATGCTGCGCGCGCTGTATTCGCCCAACCAGCTCCAGGAGCAGATGACGTGGTTCTGGATGAACCACTTCAACGTCTTCCAGGGCAAGGCCAACATCCGCGCGTACGTCGGCGATTACGAAGAGCGCGTCCGCGCGCACGCGCTCGGACGCTTCCGCGAGCTGCTCGCGGTGACCTCGCACCATCCGGCGATGCTGCGCTATCTCGACAACGCCAACAACGCCGCCAACCGCATCAACGAGAACTACGCGCGCGAGCTGATGGAACTGCACACGCTCGGCGTCGACGCCGGCTATACCCAGCGCGACGTACAGGAGCTCACGCGCATCCTCACCGGGTTCGGCATCAACCTCAGCGGCAACACGCCGCGCGTGCGCCCCGAGCATCAGGGCGACTACGCGAAAAACGGCGTGTTCGAGTTCAACCCCAACCGCCACGACTACGGCGACAAGCTCTTCCTCGGCCAGACCGTGAGAGGCCGCGGGCCGGGCGAGCTCGACGAAGCGCTCGACCGCCTCGCGCGCCATCCGGCGACGGCGAAGTTCGTGAGCCGCAAGCTCGCGGTGTTCTTCGTCTCGGACAATCCGCCGCCGGCGCTGGTCGAGCGCATGGCCGAAGCGTTCAGGAAGAGCGACGGCGACGTCGCCGCGGTGCTGCGCGCGATGTTCCGCTCGGACGAGTTCATCGCTTCGCTCGGCCGCAAGTTCAAGGACCCGGTGCACTACGTGTACTCGGCGGTGCGCTACGCCTACGACGGCAAGACGATCCTGAACGCGCAGCCGATGATGGGCTGGCTGTTCCGCATGGGACAGGGGCTGTACCTGCACCAGACGCCGGACGGCTACGCGCTCACGCAGGACGCGTGGGCGAGCCCGGGGCAGATGACGACACGCTTCGAGATCGCGCGCACCATAGGCTCGGGCGCGGCCGGGCTCTTCCGCAGCGAAGCGGCGCCCGCCGCCGACGTGCCGGCGTTCCCGCAGCTTTCGAACGCGCTCTATCACGCATCGATCCAGAAGACATTGCATCCGCAGACCCTGTCGGCGCTCGACAAGGCGACGACCCCGCAGGAGTGGAACGCGTTCCTTCTCTCGTCTCCCGAGTTCATGCTGAGGTGACACCGTGAACCGACGTGATTTCCTGAAGCTCTCAGCGGCGGCGCCGCTCGCCGCGTCTTCGTTCTCGCTCCATGCGGCCCCTGCGGGCAACCCGCGGCTGCTCGTCGTCTTCATGCGCGGCGCGTACGACGCGGCGAACCTGCTCGTGCCTCACGGCAGCAGCTTCTATTACGAGGCGAGGCCGAACATCGCGATACCGCGCCCCGGCGCGGCGGCCAATTCGGCGCTCGCGCTCGATGCGACGTGGGCGCTGCACCCGTCGCTGCGCGCTTCGCTGCTGCCGCTGTACGAAAAAGGCCAGCTCGCGTTCGTGCCGTTCGCGGGCACCGACAATCTCTCGCGCAGCCACTTCGAGACCCAGGACTCGATCGAGCTCGGCCAGGGGCAGGACCGCGCTCGCAGCTACCAGTCGGGTTTCATGAACCGCCTCGCTTCGGTGCTCGCCAAGCGCGGCCAGCCGATCGCGTTCACCGGACAGGTGCCGGTCGCTTTCCGCGGCGACGTGCAGGTGCCGAACGTGGCGCTGCGCCAGCTCGCCAGGCCGTCGGTCGACGCGCGGCAGAGCGCGGTGATCGCCGAGATGTACCGCAACACCGCGCTCGCCGGCCCGGTGATGGAAGGCTTCAGCACGCGCGACGGCGTCATCCAGACCCTCGCCGAGGACATGGACGCGGCGAGCCGCAACGCGCTCACCGCGCGCGGCTTCGAGCTCGAGGCGCGCCGCATCGCGCGTCTCATGCGCGACCGCTACAACCTCGCCTTCGTCGACATCGGCGGCTGGGACACGCACGTGGGGCAGGGCGGCGCCGAGGGTTATCTCGCCAACCGGCTCGAAGAGCTCGGGCGCGGCGTCGCGGCATATGCCGACGAGATGGGCGGCGCGTGGAACGACACGGTCGTCGTCGTCATCAGCGAGTTCGGCCGCACCTTCCGCGAGAACGGCAACCGCGGCACCGACCATGGCCACGGCAGCGCTTACTGGGTGCTCGGCGGCGGCGTGCGCGGCGGCCGCATCGCGGGCGAGCAGGTCGCGCTCACGCCCGCGACGTTGAACCAGTCGCGTGACTACCCGGTCCTCAACGAGTATCGGGCGCTGTTCGCGGGGTTGTTCGGACGGATGTACGGGCTGGATGCCGCGCAGACCGAGCGCGTGTTTGCGGGCGTGAAGCCGAAAGATTTCGGGCTTGTTTGAGGATCGTCATTCCCGACCGCGCGCCCTGGCCGGTAGCCCCGGAACGGCATCCGGGGGCGAAGTGATCGGGAATCCATTTTTGATTTACGTCGTTAAAGATGGATTCCCGCCTGCGCGGGAATGACGGTCGGCCGTTTTCATCCCAGCGCGCGACGTACCCACTCCGCCGCCAGCAGGACCCGCCCGTCATCGTCGTACCGCCCGACGATCTGCACCCCGAGCGGCAATCCGCTCTCGCCTCGTCCGTACGGCACCGTCACGCACGGCGCGCCGAGCAGCGTCCAGTTGCGGTTGAAGAGCGAGCTGCCGGTGCTGTCCAGGCCCCTGGGCGCCTCGCCGGGCGCGCTCGGCGTGAGCAGCACGTCGACGTCCGCGAAGGCATCGGCATACACCGCGCGGCACTCGCGCGCGTGGCGCATCGCGTCGTCGTAGCGCTGGCGCGGCATGTCCCAATGCTCCTGGAGCTTGCCGCGCAGGTGGTCGCTCAGGCGCTCGCCGTGCCGGAAGCGCTCGTGCGCGAGGCCGCGCGCGGCCTCGAAGTTCATGATGAGCACCTGCTCTTCGTACAGGCGGTCGAAATCGGCGGGCAGGGTGAAGTCGCGCACGCGGGCCCCTGCCTTCGACAGCGCGGCCGCGGCCTGCTCCAGCGCGGCCTGGGTCGCCGGCGACGCATCGCCCCAGCGCGAGGTCCTGAACAGGCCGATGCGCGGCGCTTCCGCGCGTTTCGCGGCGAAGTCGGGCAGCGTGCGCCCGGAGCAGACGTTGACCAGCAGCGCGCAGTCTTCCACCGTGCGCCCCATGACGCCGATCGTGTCGAGCGATTCGGCGAGCGATTTGAGACCCGAGCGGTTGATCGTGCCGAAGCTCGGCTTGTAGCCGACGACGCCGCAGTACGCGGCAGGGCGGATGTTCGAGCCGCCGGTCTGCGTCCCGAAAGCGAGCGGCGCCATGAAGTCCGCGACCGCGGCGCCCGAGCCGCTCGACGAGCCGCCGGGCGTGTGCTCGACGTTGTGCGGATTGCGCGTCGGACCGACGGTGCGGGTCGCGAATTCGGTCGTCACGGTCTTGCCGATGACGACGCCGCCCGCGTGCCGCGCCAGCGCGGCGCACGCCGCGTCGATGCGCGGACGGTAATCGGTGTAGATCGGCGAGTTGTATTGCGTGGGCATGTCGAACGTGTCGATCACGTCCTTGAACGCGACGGGCACGCCGGCGAGCGCGCCGCGATGCCCGGCCTTGTCGATCGCTCGCGCCTGGACCAGCGCGGCTTCGGCATCGAACCAGGCGAATGCCCGGATGAGCGGCTCGCGCTCCCTGATGCGCTCGATGCACGCCCTCACGAGCGCTTCGGACGTGATCGCGCCGGCGGCGATCTGGCGCGCCGCTTCGGCTGCGCCGAGATGATTGAGATTCTTCATGTGAGCCTGGATTCAGTGGTGGTTGCGAGGAGGGCGCCGGGATTGTCGCCCGCGCGTTGTTAAAATTGCAAACGAAGCGCCGCGCCCAGCGGCAGTCGAGCGGCGTTTCGTCCGTCCAACAATCATGAGGTGCAGGTGTCTCAGCAGAACGCAGGGTTCGACCCGGCGCGCAACGCGCGCGGGGCGGTGTGGGGTGTCGTAATCGCGTCCTTTACGTTATCGGCGCTGCCGGCGGCGGCGCAGTCCGGCGTGGAGAGCTATCCGGACCGTCCGATCCGGCTGATCGATCCGTATCCGCCGGGCGGCGGCTCCGGCGTGGTGGCCCGCCTGATCGGCGACAAGCTCGTCGCGGCATGGGGCAGGCAGGTGATTGTCGACAGCCGACCCGGCGCCGCCGCGGCGATCGGAACGGAGCTCGCCGCGCGCGCGACGCCCGACGGCTACACGCTCGTGATGGGCACGAGCGGCTCGATCGCGATGAACCCCGGGATGTATCCCAAGCTCGCGTACGATCCGGTCAAGGATCTCGCCCCGATCACTCAGACCAGCTCGCAGCCCATGATCGTGGTGCTGCATCCGAGCGTCGCCATCAACTCGGTCAAGGAGCTCGTCGCGTACGCGAAAGCTCAGCCCAACAAGCTCAACTTCTCCTCGTCGAGCACGGGCGGGTCCGGGCATCTCGCCGGCGAGCTCTTCAAGGCGATGACGAAGACCGAAATGATCCACATCCCGTACAAAGGCAGCGGTCCGGCCACGCTCGCGGCCATTTCGGGTGAGGTGCAGCTCACGTTCAACAACATCCTCGCGGCGCTGCCTCACGTGCAGGGCGGCAAGCTCAAGGCGATCGCCATCACGAGCCGCGAGCGCTCGAAGTCGCTGCCCAAGGTTCCCACGGTGGCGGAGGCCGGCGTGCCGGGCTACGAAGCGACGTCGTGGAACGGCATGTTCGCCCCGGCGAGGACGCCGACGGCGATCGTGAACAAGCTCAATGCCGAAGTGGTGAGGATCCTGAAGACGCCGGAAGTGCGCGATCGTTTCATCGCGATGGGGGCCGATCCGGTCGCCAGCACGCCCGAGCAGTTCGGCGCGTACGTGAAGAGCGAGATCGCGCGCTGGGGCAAGGTGATCCGGGACAACAACATCCAGGCGGACTGAAGCCTCGCCGTCGTCCCGGCGGCAGGCCGGGACGACGGCGTCGATCGCCGGGTTACGCCGTCGGTTTCACCACGTAGCCGTAGCGGCGGTTCGTGCGGTGGGGGCCTTCGGCGAGATACGTCGCGCGCGCCATCGCGATCTCATCGGTCGCGAGCTCGGCGCGCTGCTGCGGCGTGTACTTGTAGAGCCGCGCCGACCGCTTCGCGCGCGCGCACGAAATTCTCCAGCCGCGTGTCGTCGCGCAGGAGCTCGCTGCCGAGCGCCTTGATGCGGGCTTCGACTTTTTCTGATTTTCGGTCTGCGGGTCGGGCAGGAACTCGTCGCTCGAGACGAACTGCGTGGGAATGGGCGACGGGAAGGACTGGGTCTCGGCGGGGACGAGCTGTTCCAGGTCTTCCGGATCGAGCAGCGACAGGGTGACCCTCCTTATTGTGATTGTTGCCGGTCGATTGTCGAGGCGGGGCACGACGCGGTCAATGTTGCGTGCGCGCTTCGCAGACCGTAACGTAGTCTCACACTCAAGGAGAGGATCATGGCGGACCATCCCACGCTCGCGCTCGCGCGCTTCGCGTCGACGCTGGCGCTCGAGAGCATCCCGCAAGCGACGCGCGAGTACACCAAGGACCTGCTGCTCGACACCCTGGCGTGCATGCTCGCCGGCCATCAGGGTGAAGAGACGGGGCAGGTGGCGGCGTTCGCCGGCGCGCTCGGCCAGTCGCAGGAAAGCAGCATCGTCGGCGGCGGGCGGAGCACCCTGGCGGGCGCGACGCTGCTCAACGCCTTCCTGGTCACCGCGGTCACGATGTGCGACATCCATCGCCCGACGCTGACGCACGTCACGCCCGAGGTGATGCCGCCTGCGCTGCTGATCGCCGAGCGCGACGGGAAGAGCGGAGCGGACCTGCTGCTCGCCCTCGCGATCGGCTGCGAGGTCACCACGCGCATCGGCGTCTCTCTCGATTTTCCCGAGTTCCGCCGCCGCGGCTGGCACGGCCCCGGCGTGATCGGGCCGTTCGGCGCCGCCGCCGCGGTGGGCCGCCTGATCGGGCTCGACGTCGAAAAGATGGCCAAGGCGCTCGGTCTCGCGGGCAGCCAGGCAGCGGGAACGTTCGCCGCGTGGGGCACGCCGACGGTCAAGTTCCACCAGTGCCGCGGGGCATTGTCCGGCCTCATGGCCGCGCTGCTCGCCGAGCAGGGTTTCCTCGCGACGCAGGAATTCCTCACCGCGAAAGACGGCGGCCTCTACAACACCTATACGAACGGCGGGAAACCCGATCTCGCGACCGAAGGTCTCGGCAAACGCTGGGAGCTCGAGCAGATCGCGCTGCGCGCGTGGCCCGCGGCGTCGACGATCGGCGGGATGGTCACCGCGATGTTCGATCTGGTCGAGCAGTACGAGCTCAAGCCCGAACGCGTCCGCCGCATCAAGGTGGCGATGAGCGAGACCGCGAACAGGATGCACGGCATCTTCCCGCGCTACCAGGGCAAGTTCGACGCGCTGCTCTCCACGCATTACTGCGCCAGCGCCATCCTGCACGATCGCGCGCTCACGCTCGCCCAGTTCGAGCCCGCGCGCTACAACGATCCGAAGCTCAAATCGTTCGCCGCAGACAACGTGGAGGTCGTCGGCGATCCGGCGCTGAAGGAAGTACAGGCGGTGATCGAGGCCGAGCTCACCGACGGCCGCACCGTCAGCGTGCGCTGCGACACCCCGCGCGGCGCGCCGGAGAACAGGCTCACGCGCTCTCAGGTCGAGGCGAAGTTCCGCACCTATGCGCAAGGGCGCATTGCGGATGCGCGCATCGAGGACGTGATCGCTACCGTCGCGAAGCTGGAACAGCTCGGCGACGTTCGGAAGCTCATGGAGATGCTCAGGGTGAAGTAGCTTCACGCGACAAAGAGGAGGTGTAACGATGCGCTGCACTCTCTGGTCTCTCGCAGTTGTCGCCATCGCCGCAGCGCTGCCTACCTACGCGCAGCGCGCGGCCTCCGATTATCCCAACCGCCCGGTGCGCATCATCGTCCCGCAGACCGCGGGCGGCGGCGTCGACGTCGTCGCGCGGCTGGTCGCGCAGAAGCTCACCGAGACGTGGGGCCAGCAGGTCATCGTCGACAACCGCCCCGGCGCCAACGGCATCATCGGCATCGAGGCGGTCGCGAAGTCCAGGCCCGACGGCTACACCATCGCGGCGGCGTTCACCTCGGTGCTGACGATCAACCACCACGTCTACAAGTCGCTGCCGTACGACCCTTTCCGCGACTTCGCGCCGATCACGCAGAACGTGACGAACACGATCGTGCTCGCGGTCCATCCGACGCTGCCGGTGCGCAGCGTGAAAGAGCTGGTCGCGCTCGGCCGCGCGCAGCCGGGCGATCTCGTCTACGGCTCGTTCGGCGTGGGCAACATGACGCATCTCGCGGGCGAGCTGATGCGGCTGGAGACGAAGCTCAAGATGAACCACGTGCCGTACAAGGGCGAATCGCCGGCCGTCACCGCGCTGCTCGGCGGGCAGGTGATGCTGATCTGGGCGACCTCCGCGGGCATCGCGGGACACATCCGCGACGGCAGGCTGCGGCTGCTCGCCACCGGCGGCGAAAAGCGCACCAACGCCTGGCCTGCGACGCCGACGATGATCGAGCTCGGCTATCCCAACGTTCGCGTCACCGGCTGGGGCGCGTACCTCGCGCCTGCGGGCACGCCGCAGGACGTCATCGACAAGTTCCATCGCGACGCCTCGCGCCATCTCCTCGCGCCCGACATGCGCGAGAAGCTCAGCGCCGCCGGCGCCGAGCCGGTGGGCAGCTCCCCGACCGAGCTCGCGGCGTTCATGAAAGCCGAGTCCGACAAGTGGCTGCGGGTCACGCAGCAGGCCGGGATTTACCAGAGCCAATAAGGTCAAAGGCGTTCAACCGCAAAGGACGCAAAGGACGCAAAGGAAAAACCAAACCTGTCATTGCGAGGAGCGGCAGCGACGAAGCAATCCCGGAACGTCCGCATCGTGCGCCACGGGATCGCCACGCGCCTTCGGCGCTCGCGATGACGTCATAAGGGTTTCCTTTGCGTCCTTTGCCTCCTTGGCGGTTCATTGCTGTACTCCTGGGGCAGCTGCTGCATTTGAGTAAAATGCGACGGAAACATCCCGAGGAGTCCCCTTGAAGTCCAGCATCACCCGCGCGCTCGCAATGAGCGCGGTGGCAACCTTTGCTTTCGCCGCGCATGCCGCGCAGTCCACGTATCCCACCCGCGCGGTGCGCATGATCATTCCGTATCCGCCCGGCGGCGCGGGCGACATCGTCGGGCGCCTGCTCACCGCGAAGCTCACCGAAGCGCTCGGCCAGCAGGTCGTCGTCGACAATCGCGGCGGCGGCGGGCAGGTCATCGCGACGCAGCTCGCGGCCACCGCGCCCGCCGACGGTCACACGCTGTTCCTCTCGAGCGCGACGCATTCGGTGAACCCGGCGCTGCGCAAGAACCTGCCGTACGACACGCTGAAGGATTTCGCGCCGATCACGCTCGTCGCGCAGTCGCCGCTGGTGTTCATCGCGCACCCGTCGGTGGGCGTCTCGAGCATCAAGGATCTGATCGCCGCGGCGAAGGCGAAGCCCGGCCGCATCAACTACGCGTCGTCCGGCCCGGGCACCGGCGGACACATGTCGGTCGAGCTCCTGAAGTCGATGGCGGGCGTCGACCTCGTGCACATTCCGTACAAAGGCGCGGGTCCCGCGCTCGTCGACCTCATCGCGGGACAGGTCCAGGTCATGTGCACCAGCCCGCTGCCTTCGATGCCGCACGTGAAGAGCGGCAAGCTGCGCGCGCTCGCGATGACCTCGCTCAAGCGCGCGAGCTTCGCGCCCGACATCCCGACGGTCTCCGAGACGATTCCCGGTTACCAGACGACGTTGTGGTACGCGTTGTTCGCGCCCGCGGGCACGCCGCAGCCCATCCTCAAGCGCGTCTACGACGACACCCTGAAGGTCCTGCGCACGAAGGAGTTCACGCAGCAGCTCGAGTCGCAGGGCGCGGAACCGGTCGGCAACACGCCGCAGGAGCTGCAGAAGTTCGTGCAGACCGAGATCGCGCAGTGGACGCGTCTGGTGAAGCAGGCGAAGATCACCGCGGACTAGTTGAGCTGAACGTTAGAACCCATAGCAACCTTCTGGTGAGCGACGGGCCCGCTCTCGAGCGGGCGGCCGTCGCGAACGTTACTTTCGCAATCGCTGACCCGGCCACTAGCGTGAGCTAGCCGCGCTTGCGACTCTTCTCCATCGCGGACTTCCGCCGCCTCTGGCTGATCGGATTCACGTTCTCGGTCGTGCGCTGGCTGGAGACGCTGGCGCTCGCGCTCTACGCGTACCAGCTCACCGCCTCCGCATTCGTCGTGGCGATGCTCACGATGCTGCGCCTGCTGCCGATGGGACTCTTCGGCGCGTTCTTCGGCGCGGCGTCCGAGCGCTTCGATCGCCGGCGCGTGCTGATCCTCGTGGTTGCGGTGCAGACGACGGTGTCGCTGACGCTCGCCGTGCTCGCGAGCTTCGACGCGATCGCGATCTGGCACTTAGCAAGCGCGAGCTTCATCAACGGCACCGGCTGGGCGACCGATCACCCGGTGCGCCGCATGATGATCGGCGATTCGGTCGGCGCCGAGCGCGTCGGCACGGCGCTGTCGCTCGATACCGCGAGCAACAACGGCACGCGGGTGCTGGGCCCGGTGCTCTCGGGCGTGCTGCTCGCCCATTTCGGCATCGTCAGCGTCTTCTGCTTCAGCATCGCGCTCTACGTGCCGAGCCTCTTCGCGGCGATCCATATCGGCATGCGCCGCGAGGGCTCGCACGCGAGGGCGCTGTCGTTCTTTTCGAGCATCCGCGAAGGGCTCGCCTGGGCGCGCAACGATCGCGGCCTGATGGGCGTGTTCCTCATCACGATCATCTACAACATCTTCGGCTGGCCCGCGACCAGCATGGTGCCGGTGATCGGCACCGACGCGCTGCGCCTCGGGCCCGAAGGCGTGGGGCTGCTGGCCGCGTGTGACGGCGTGGGCGGTCTCGTCGGCGCGCTCCTCGTAGCCGGACGCGCGCGGCCCGCCTATTACGGGCGGCTTTACGTGGGCGCGGTGGCGATGTATCTCGTCATGGTGGTGCTGTTCGCGGCGTCGCCCGTGGCGCCGGCGGCGGGGCTCGCGCTCCTGCTCGGGGGAACGAGCGGTGCGGCATTCGCGGTGATGCAGGCGACGCTGGTCTATCGCTCGGCGCCCGTGCACATGCGCGCGCGCCTGCTCGGCGTGATTTCGGTGTGCATCGGCACCGGACCGATCGGATTCCTGTATCTGGGCTGGCTCGCCGAAATCCTGACGCCGGCGATTGCGACGATGGCGCTCGCCGCGCAGGGCCTGGTCGTGATGGCTGCGACGCGCCGATACTGGCGTCCGACGTTACGGCTGTGACGGCTGTGCTATTTTCGGCCTCTCCTGGAAAACCGGGGTCAGACCCCCAAAAAGCCGGGGTCTGACCCCGATCTCTCGAGGTACACATGACTGCAACGCTCACCCTGTTCGACCCGACCGCACCGCGCCGCGAAGCCGCGGACGCGCCGGGCACCGCGAGGACGCTCGCCGGCCTCGCCGGCAAGGTCGTCGGCTTCATCGACAACGCCAAGCCCAACTTCGGCCTGCTGGCCGACGATCTCGGCGAATTGCTCAAGACCAAGTACGGCGTCGCGAGCGTCATCAAGCGCAGGAAGCCTTCGGCGTCCGTCCCCGCGAAGCCGGAGGTGATCGAAGAGCTCGCGAAAGAGTGCGACGTCGTCATCACCGGCTCGGGCGACTGAGGCTCCTGCACGTCGTGGAGTATCCACGACAGTGTGGAAGTCGCGAAACGCGGCAAGACTGCGGTGACGGTGTGCTCCACCGCATTCCTCACTCTCGGCAAGGCGCAGGCGCGCGCGCTCGGTGACGCCAACCTGCCGATCGCGGTGATCCCGCATCCGTTCGGCCTGCGCACGCGCGACGAAGTGCGCGACATCGCGAGCCAGTGCGTCGACGAGCTCGCCGAGCTGGTCACCGGAGGTCCGAAATGAACGCCATCGGTGAAGCCGCGGCGACCTTCGAAGCCGCCGACGACCTCGACGCGATCAACCGCCTGTATCGGGAGAAGCAGTGGAGCGACGGGTTGCCGATCGTTCCGCCCACCAAGGAGCGCGTCGAGCGCATGCTCGCGACGACCCGGCGCGGACCGCACGAGATCGTCGCCAGCGTCGCCCCCGGCTACGGCGCGGCGACCGTCGAGCGCATCGCGATCAACTGCGTGATGGCGGGCTGCGATCCCGCGTATCTGCCGGTGCTGATCGCGGCGACCGAAGCGGTCGCCGATCCCGCGTTCAACCTGCAGGGCATACAGGCGACGACCAACCCGGTCGCGGTATGGGTGATCGTCAACGGACCCCTCGGCAAGTCGCTCGACGTCAACGCGCGCTTCAACTGCCTGGGGCAGGGCGCATGGGCGAACGCGACCATCGGCCGCGCGATGCGCCTCATCCTCCAGAACATCGGCGGCGCGCTGCCCGGCGAGATGGATCGCGCGACGCAGGGCCAGCCGGCCAAGTACACCTTCTGCTGCGCCGAGAACGAGGACGTGAGCCCGTGGGAGCCTCTGCACGTCGAGCGCGGATTCCGGCGCGAGCAGAGCACGGTCACGGTGGTCGGCGCCGAAGGCACGATGAACATGAACACGCACTCGAAGGAAGCGTACGAGCTCGCACGCGTGTTCGCCGACACGATGATCCACCCGCCGAGCAACGAATACGTGCACGGCGGCGAGCCGTGGCTGGTGATCGGCCCCGAGCACGCCGAGATCTTCAAGCGCGGCGGCATGAGCAAGGCGGATCTGAAGCGCGAGCTGTGGGAGAAGTCCAAGATGCCGGTCTCGGCGCTCGCGAAGAAGGAGATCGAGCGCGCGCGCGACTCGCGCAGCGAAATGCTCGGCGAGCTCACGCCGGACACGCTGCTGACGATCTCGCCGACGCCGGAAGAGGTTCAGCTCATCGTCGCCGGCGGGGCGGGCACGCACTCGGTGTACGTGCCGTGCTTCGGGAATAGCCGGGGGGTGACGAGGGAGATCGTTTGAGATCGTCATTCCCGACCGCGCGATAGCGCGAAGTGATCGGGGATCCATTTTCAAAGTCAAAATGGATCCCCGCCTGCGCGGGGATGACGCGGTCCGCTAACGCGTTGACTGCGTCAGCTTCAACAGCCTCACCGCATTGCCGCCCAGGATCAGCTCTTTCTCCGCCGCGGACAGCGTCTCCATCCCCGTCACGATCTTCACCGGCTCCTCGTACGCGATGTCGAAGCAGTAGTCGCTGCCCATCATGATGCGGTCGGCGCCGACGAGGTCGACGAGGTCCTGGAGGACCTTGGCGTCATAGGCGATGGTGTCGTAGGTGAAACGCTTCAGGTACTCGCTCGGCCGGCGCGGCAGGTGTTTGCACTCGGGGCGTATCTCGTAACCACGGTCGAGGCGGCCGCGCAGTATCGGCAGGGCGCCGCCGGCGTGCGGCAGCGAGATCTCGAGCTTGGGGAAGGCGTCGAGGACGCCGCCGAAGATGAGGTGTGACGCCGCGAGCGCGGTCTCGAACGGGTTGCCGCAGGTGTTGATCAGGTACCACTGCTTCATCCGCTCGTTGTTGACCATCATCGGGTGCAGGAAGAGCGGCAGGCCGAGCTCCTCCATGCGCGCGTAGAGCGGGAAGAAGCTGCGGTCCGACAGGTCGCGATCGCGCACGACCGTCGCGGCGTAGATGCCGCGAATGCCCGGCAGCCGGGCGACGCGGTCGAGCTCTTCGAGCGCGAGCTTCGCGTTCTGCAGCGGCAGCGTGGCGAAGCCGTAGAGCCGCTCCGGGTGCGCCTTGTGCGCGGCGCTGATCGCGTCGTTGAAGGCCATCGAGAGCTCCAGCCCGAGCTCGTCGTCGGCCCAGTACACCATCGGCTGGGTCAGCGACAGGATATGCACCTTGACGCCCTGCCGGTCCATCTCCTTCAGCCGCCCGTCGAGGTCGGTGAACAGCGGCTCGATCGGTCCGGTGCGCAGCGAGAGCCCGACCTGTATGAACGTGTTGCCTTTCGGGTCCTGCTCGACGCGCGCGCCGACGCGCGGGCCTTTCTTCGCGATGAGATCGAGATAGGACTGCGGGAAGTAATGCGCGTGGGTGTCGATCGTCGGTGCTGCGGGCAAGGGGTCCTCCGGTATTCGCTTGAATCAAGATGCGCAGGCTACTTCCGGCGCGTCGTCGTTCCCGCGCAGGCGGGAATCCATTTTCGGCGTCAGTCCGCCTTCGCCCCCGAGTCCTTCACCACCTTCGCCCACTTGTCGATCTCGGAGCGGATGAGCTTCTCGAACGCCGCCGCGTCCGCCGGGTGCGCCTCGACGCCGGACGCGAACAGCCGGTCCTGGACTTCTTTCATCGAGAGCGTCGAGAGCGACGCCCTGGCGAGCGTGTCGACGACGGGCTGCGGAATCTTCGCCGGCCCGACGATGCCGTACCACGCGACCGCGACGAAGCCGGGCACGCCCGCCTCGGACATCGTCGGCAGCTCGGGTATCGACTTGGAGCGCTGCGCGGCGGTCACCGCATAGCCTTTGAGCTTGCCGGACTTGATGAAAGGAATCGCAGAGGAAAGACTTGCGAAGCTGAAATCGACCTGGCCGCCGAGCAGCGCGGTCAGCGATTCGGCCGCGCCCTTGAACGGCACGTGGATCGTCTTCACGCCCGCCATGCTGTTCAGGAGCTCGCCCGACAGATGCACCGACGTGCCCGCGCCCGAGCTGCTGAAGTTGAGCTTGCCCGGGTTCGCTTTCGCGTAGGCGATGAACTCCTTCACGTTGTTCGCGGGAATCCGCGGCGTCGTCACCAGCACGTTCGGGCTCTCGCCGACGAGCACGATCGGCGTGAAGTCGCGCAGCGGATGGTAGTTGAGCTTCGAATAGAGGCTGTAGTTGATCGCCTGCGTGCCGATCGTGCCCATCATCAGCGTGTAGCCGTCGGGCACCGACTTCGCGCACAGCTCCGCGGCGATGTTGCCGCCGGCGCCGCCGCGATTGTCGATGACGACCGCCTGGCCCAGCTTGGCGCGAAGCTCGGGCTCCATCGCGCGCGCGATGATGTCCGCCGCGCTGCCGGCGGTGAACGGTATCAGCATGCGGACAGGGCGCGTGGGGTATTGCTGTGCGTGCGCGAGCGGGGCAAGCGTGAGTGCGGAAAGCAGGACGGCACGTGCGAGCGATTTCATTCGATCTCCTCCGGTTGGTCGTGAGGTTAGCATCTGCGCTATTCTTCGTGCTCCCCTTCAGATCAAACCCGGGTCAGACCCCATGGGGTCGGACCCGCACACCGATGACTAACACCGACGGTTATTACGAAGCGCTGTGGCCGCGCAGCCCGCGCCAGGTCCAGCTCCAGCCGCTCGCCGAGCGCCTGCGCTCGCTCGAAGGCAAGACGATCGCGCAGATGTGGGACTACGTGTTCCGCGGCGACGAAGTGTTCGCGCTGCTCGAAGAAGGCCTGCGCGAGCGGTTCCCGAACATCAAGTGGGTGAGTTACAAGGAGTTCGGCAATACGCATGGCGGCGAGGAGCGCGAGGTCGTGGCATCGATCGCGCGCAAGTTCAAGGAGCTCAAGGTCGACGCCGCGATCAGCGGCATGGGCTGTTGAGGGAGCTGCACGCCCGCCGTGTTGCGGGCGAGTGCAGCGGCCGAAGCGGCGGGTGTCCCGTCGTCGACCCTGGTCTGTGAAGGCTTTCTCGGGCTCGCGGCGAGCACGTCGGTCGGTCTCGGGCTTCCGAACATTCCGGTCGCGCCGGTGCCCGGTCATACCGGCGTGCAGAGCAAGGACGAGCTTCGTCGCAACATCCTCGACGTGACGCTGGACCATGTCGTCAAGAACCTGACCGGCGAGATGATGGAAGCGAGCGAGGAATCCGAGCCCGGTGCGCGCGACATCGTCGTGCGCGGCAGCTTCGACGAGGTGAACCAGTACTTCTACGAGCACGAGTTGTCCGACGGCCTGCCGATCGTGCCGCCGACCAAGGAGCGCGTCGAAGCGTTCCTCGCTCACACCGATCGCAGCCCCGACGAGATCATCGGCATCATGCTGCCCGACAATCGCGCGGCCACCGTGTGGAGCGTCGCGGTCAACGGCGTGATGGCCGGCTGCAAGCCCGAATACATGCCGGTGCTCATCGCGCTGATCGAAGCGATGGCCGACCACTACTACGGCGTCGAGCACAGCGGCAACACGCCGGGCGGCGAGACCCTGATCGTGCTCAACGGCCCGATCATCAAGGAGCTCGGCTTCAACTACACGCAAGGGGTGATGCGTGACGGTTTCATGGCGAATACCTCGGTCGGGCGCTTCTGGCGGCTCTACCTGCGTAACATCGCCGGCTTCCTGCCGCACAAGAACGACAAGGCGACCTTCGGCAACACCTGGCGCGTCGTCGTCGCCGAGAACGAAGACGTCGTGAAAGAGCTCGGCTGGGAGCCGCTGTCGGTCGACATGGGTTTCGCCGCCGGCGACAACACCGTGACCATCTCGCGCATGACCGGCGGCAACCACATCTCGTCGATCTCGGGCTCCACGCCCGAGGAGATGCTGCCTTACCTCGCGGACGCGGTGGTGCGCCAGTACTCGTGGCAGATCATGTTCACGGTGGGGCAGGGCATGGGAACGCTGCGCCCTCTGGTGCTGCTCGGCCCGATCATCGCCAAAACGATCGCGTCGTGGGGCTGGAGCAAGGCGGACCTGCGCAAGTATCTCTACGACCACGCACGGCTGCCGGCGCACCAGTGGGAGCGGATACTGCGCGACTGGACGCTGAAGCCGACGTGGAATCTCGAAGAGGAAGTGCGGCTCGGCCGCATCCCGAAGGCGTTCTTCGAGTCGGACGATCCGAACCGCATGGTGCCGCTCGTCTGGGACCCGGACGATTACATGATCGTCGTCACGGGCGACCCCGCGCGCAACAGCGCGTACGTGTTCGCGCACAACGGCGTGCTGGGCTATCCGGTCGCGAAGAAGATCGATACCGCCAAGCCTGTGAAGGCGGGTGCAAAGACCAAGCGAGGAACGCGTGTCGCTGCGTCGTAGACGAGACATCTGGGACGTCGTCGTCGTGGGCGGTGGCATCGGGGGATTGACCGCGGCGTGGTACACCGCGCGCCACGGGCTGCCGACCGCGGTGATCGAAGCCGAAGGCCTGCTCGGCGGACAGGTCGCCACGGTGAACGAGCTCGACGACTGGCCTTCCACCAGGGAGGAGTCGGGCGTCGAGCTTGCGAGCGCGATGCGCACGAAGCTCGAGATGAACTCGGTCGAGATCGCGCACGAGCCGGTGATCGAAGTGAAGCGGGACGGCGAGCTCACGCTCGTCAGGACCGCGGAGCGCACGTTCAGGACGCGACGCGTGGTCGCGGCCTCGGGTGCGAAGCTGCGCGAGCTGCCCGCGGCGGGCACCGACAAGTTCAAGGGCAAAGGCGTCTCGCAATGCGCGCACTGCGACGGCTACTTCTTCAGGAACCAGGACGTGGTGGTCGTCGGGGGCGGCGACTCGGCGCTGCAGGAAGCGCTGGTGCTGGCTAAGCTCGCGAAGAGCGTGACGATCGTCGTGCGCTCGAAGCTGCGCGCCAAGCGCGCTTACGTCGAGCGCGCCGCGAGCGCGGCGAACGTCACCTTCGTCTGGGACGCCGAGGTCGACGCGGTGATCGGCAACGGCGCGGTCAGCGGCGTGCGGCTGCGCAGGAAGACGGGCGAGAAGAGCGAGATCGCGTGCAGCGGCGTGTTCCCGTTCATCGGTGTCGAGCCGAACACGTCGTACCTGCCGTCATCGGTCCGTCGCGACGACGGCGGGCGCGTCATCACCGATGAGCGCATGCGCACCGGCGAGCCGTCGATCTTCGCGATCGGCGCGGTGCGTTCGGGGTTCTCGGGCGAGCTCACCGGCGCCGCGGGAGAAGCAGCGATCGCTGCGGCGACAATTGCCGCTGACCTCGCTCGGTAAACGTCAAAAGCAATTAACCGCCAAGGACGCCAAGGACGCAAAGGAAAAATCAAAACGTCAATAAATCGTCATTCGCGACCGCGCGAAGCGCGAGGTGATCGGGAATCCATTTTGATTTCGGACGCGTTGAAAATGGATTCCCGCGTACGCGGGCATGACGATTATTTGCCGTTCCTCCGTGTTCCTCCGTGTCCTCCGTGTCCTCCGTGTTCCTCCGTGCCCTCCGTGTCAACGCTTTTGGTTTTGGATTACCCGGGAAACCGCGCGTGTCCCCCCCGACCACGTCGGCACGTAGGCGCCTTTGCGGCCGACGCCGCCGGCCACGACGATCGTGACGTCCTCGGGCTTTGCGGCGACCCGTAGATAACCGTCCTCCGCGCCGCCGCTCGCTTTGGCGCGCTCGCGCAGCGGCGGCGAAAGCTTGTCGATCGACAGCCGCGCGCGCTCGTAGATCGCCGCTTTGGCGTCGCGCTTGCTCATGCCGCTCCTTACGAACACGTCCGCATGCTCGGGCGGCATGACGATGAGCGGCTCGCCGCCGCCCAGCAGTCCGGAGCCGCCGACGTTGCCGGGGATGAGCATCGACTGGGCATAGGTCTGCGCGAGGTCTTCGCCGGTCGCGCTCTCGGAGTCGACGACTTCGATCGTGCCGGACACACCGAACGCAGTGACCACGCTCGCACCGGCATCGAAGCCGCGCTCGACGGCGAGCGGCGGCCACGGGCTCTCGGCCTCGTTCTCCGCGAAGCAGAAGGTGTATTTGCCGGGCTGGCCCAGTGTCGCCATATCGGTCTCGCCGGAACGCGCGCCGCCGGCGTTCTGCAGCGTGAGGCGCAGCGCCCGGCCGATCGTCGCATTGGCGCGATTGCCCGGGCCGAACGCGTTGACGCCGGCGTTCATCCCGATCTCGCGGGCGGCCGGACCGTTGACGACGACGCACACCGTCGCGGAGCCGGTCGTTGTTGCAATGCCGAGAAGGTTGAACTCGGGCGCCGCGATCGCTTCGACAGCGGCGGCGACCACACACAGGCAAGCGGGGCTGCAACCCGCCATGACGGCGTTGTAAGCGACGTCGCGCCACGAGACGTCCGCGTAGCCCGGCGGCAGGACGGCAATCGTCGTTGCCGCATCGCCGCATGCCGACAGCATTCGGGCCAGGCGCTCGCGGGTGGGCACCACCGCCGGCAAGCCGTCGCCGAGACCGGCTTCCAGGATCGCCTGCTGTGCTTCATCGAAGTTTTCGGGCCAGCTCTCTCGTATGTCCATCACACCTCCGCGCGCGATTCTAGCGCGCACTACGCGCATTCCAGGCGTGACGTTTGCTCGCGGTTCCCGACAGAAATCCCGCGGAAAAACGGTCGTATACTCAGCAAGCCTTCGCCGGATCTTCCGGCCTGCCGTCGAGATGAGCCCCTAACATGAACGAGCTCGGCGCTTTCCTGCCCCAGACCAACATCGCTTACTTCACGATGGAGCTCGCGCTCCGCGTCGAGGTGCACACCTATTCCGGCGGTCTCGGCGTGCTGGCCGGCGACACCGTCCGCTCGTGCGCGGATCTCGAGCTGCCGGTCGTGTTCGTGTCGCCGATCAGCCGCGCGGGATACTTCCGGCAGGAGATCGACGCCGAAGGCCGCCAGATCGAGCATCCCGATCCGTGGGACATCGAGCGCTGGGCGCAGCCGCTCGCCGCCATGATCGGCGTGAAGATCGAAGACCGCGACGTGTGGGTCCGGCCGTGGCTCTACGTGCACAAGTCCGAAGCGGGTTACTCGGTGCCGGTGCTCCTGCTCGACACCGATCTGGAGCAGAACGATCCGCGCGACCGGCAGCTCACGCACTATCTCTACGGCGGCGACATCGAGTACCGCCTGAAGCAGGAGCTGCTGCTCGGCATCGGCGGCGTGCGCATCCTCGAAGCGCTGTCCTTCGACATCGGCACCTATCACCTCAACGAAGGCCATGCCGCTTTCGCGACCGTCGAGCTCCTCAAGCGCTTCCCGCGACGCCGCCGGCAAAACGACAAGGCGGAGTGGTCCTACGACGCCGATCGCGTGCGCGACCTGTGCGTGTTCACCACGCACACGCCGGTGGAAGCGGGACACGACCGCTTCTCGTACGATGTGGTGGGGCGGATAGGCACCGACCTGCTGCCGATCGAGGCGCTGAAAGTCTTCGGCGGGACCGACAGGCTCAACATGACGCGCCTGTGCCTCAATCTCTCCGGCTTCGTCAACGGCGTGGCGCAGCGCCACGCGATCACCGCGCGCGAGATGTTTCCCGGCTTCGACGTGCACGCAGTGACCAACGGGGTGCACGTCGGCATCTGGGCGCATCCCGCGTTCGCCGCGCTCTACCGCCAGCACTACCCGCAGTGGATGCACGAGCCCGAGGTCCTGGTGCGCGCTGATCACCTGCCGGACGCCGACGTGTGGGCCGCTCACACGCGCGCGAAAACCGAGCTGTGCGGCTTCGTGCGCGAGCACACCGGCGTCGAGATGAATCCCGACGTGCCGATCGTCGGCTTCGCGCGCCGCATGACGGGGTACAAGCGCCCGGATCTCCTCTTCAGCGATCTCGAAAGGCTGGCGCAGATCGCGGAGAAGCATCCGTTCCAGCTCGTGTTCGCGGGCAAGGCGCATCCCGCAGACGCCGCCGGCAAGGAAAGCCTCTACATGATCCACAAGGCGATGGGCGAGCTGAGAGGCCGCATCCCCATCGCTTTCCTCCAGAACTACGACATGTCGGTCGCGCAGGTGCTCGTCGCGGGCGCCGACGTGTGGCTCAACAACCCGCTGCCGCCGCTCGAAGCGTCGGGCACGAGCGGCATGAAGTCGGCGGTGAACGGAGGGCTCAACCTCTCGGTGCTCGACGGCTGGTGGGTCGAAGGCTGCATCGAAGGCGTCACCGGCTGGGCGATCGAGGACGCGACCGACGCTGCGCCGCTGTACGACAAGCTCGAGCGCGTGGTGCTGCCGCTCTACTACGACAACCAGGCGCACTGGATCTGGATGATGAAGCAGGCGATCAGCAAGATCGCGTGCTATTTCAATTCGCATAGAATGATGCGACGGTATGCGGCCGAGGCGTACCTGCGATAGCTAAAATAGATTCCCGCCTGCGCGGGAATGACGACGGGAACATGGCAACGATCAAAAAAACGAAGAAGAAACGCCTGCCCAAGGCGGACCCGCGCAACCTTTCGATCGAGAACAACACGGTGATGAAGGGCGGCATGCCGCGGGCGCTGGGCATGCGCGTCACTTCGCTGACGAAGAGGAAAGTCGTCGGCGAGATGACGATCAAGCCGATCCACTGCAACCTCAACGGTCGCGTGAACGGCGGGGCGATCATGTCGTTCGCCGACGCGCTGGGCGCGGTCGGCGCGGTGGCGCACCGTCCCGAAGGCTATCGCGGCGGCACGATCGAATCGAAGACCAACTTCTTCGCGGCGGGCGTCGGTCCGGTGCTGCACGCGGTGAGCATTCCGCTGCACGTCGGGCGCACCACGTCGGTCTGGCAGACGACGATCAGCAACGCCGACGGCCGCATGGTCGCGATCGTCACGCAGACGCAGATCTCGGTGCCGGCTTCGGCGAGCGCCGAGTGATGACCTGACGTAGGGTGCGTTCGCCGGCAGGCGTAACGCACCGGCGCGGCGTCAGCCGCGCGGCGCCGCGACGATCTGGTCCGGCAGAGGCGCCAGCGGCAGCGGCTTGCCGTCGGGTATCGCGGTGCGCGCGACGTTCATCACCATCCCGATCATGACGTAGTAGCCGACGGTCCCGACGAGATCGACGATGCCGGGCTCGCCGAACTGCTCCAGCGCCTGCGCGTACGTGGGATCGCTCACGCCGCCGTTCTTCAAAAGCTCCGACATGAAGTCGTAGACCACCGCCTCGTCCGTCTGCATGCCCGGCGGGCGGTAGCCGTCGCGGATCGCGTCGATCGTCGACGGGTCGAGGCCTGCTTTCAGCGCGTGCGGGATGTGGACGTACCACTCGAACTGCTGCGTGTAGTGACGCGCGCCCATGAGCGCGCCCATCTCGCGGATGCGCATGTCGAGCGGCGACTCGAAGCGCACGTAAGCGCCGAGCTTCTGGCAATGCGCCATGAAGCCGGGGCTGCGCAGGATCGAGATGTAAGGACCGTGCACGCTGCCGCGCGGCCCGCGCGCAAGCTCGTCGGCCGCGGCCTTCTGCGCGTCGGTCATGCGCTCGCGCGGAATCATCGGCATGCGCTCGGGCGCGACCTTGAAAGTGACTTCGTTCGGCATGCGGTCTTCTCCTCCGGGTTCGGTTGCGCGTATCGGCCGATGTTAGCTTAGACTCGGGTCATAACTCACGAGTGAGGAGGCGCACGAGATGGACAGAGAGGGTTTCGTTGCGTGGGCCGCGCTCGGTCTGGCGCTCGCGTGCGGCGGCGTGCACGCCCAGGATGCCGCGAAGCGCCCGATCCGGCTGCTCGTGCCTTCGCCCGCCGGGGGTCCGTCCGATTTCGCGGCGCGCCTCATACAGACGCGGCTGTCCGAAGCGCTTCAACGCACCATCGTCATCGACAATCGCCAGAGCGTGAACGGCATCCTCGCGAGCGAGATCGCCGCCAAGTCGCCGGCGGACGGCAGCACGCTCCTGATCGGCAACAACGGCACTCTGGTGATGAACCCCGGGCTCTACAAGAAGCTGCCGTACGATCCGCTGCGCGATTTCGCGCCGATCACCCAGCTCGTCTCGGCGGGCACCGCGCTGGTCGCGTCGACCAGGTTTCCGCCGCAGACCTTCAAGGACTTCGTCGCCGCCGCGCGCAAGGAGCCGGGGAGGATCAACATCGGCGTCGCGGGCGCGAACGGCGCGGTCGGCACCGAGGTGCTCAAGCTCGCCGCGGGCATCAAGCTCAACAACATCCCGTACAAGGGCAGCGCGCCGACCGAGCAGGCGATCGTCGGCGGCGAGATCGACGTCGCCTTGCTGTCGGTGCCGGTCGTCGCGCCGCAGGTCAAGGCGGGAAAGATGAAGATCTACGGCGTCACGAACGCCAGGCGCTCGCCGATGATGCCGGACGTCCCGACCATCCGGGAGCAGGGTGTCGAAGGCTACGAGTTCGGCAACTGGCACGGCCTGCTCGCGCCCGCGGGCACGTCCGACCGCATCATCCGCGACGTCCACCGCGAAACCGTGAAGATCCTCCACAGCAAGGACATCGCCGACGTCGTCGCCCACCGCGGCAACGAAGTCATCGCCAACACGCCCGAGGAATTCGCGGCGAAGCTGAAGCGGGAGATTCCGAGGTACAAGAAGATCATCGCGGAGTCGGGGATCGAGATACAGTGACGGTAAAGAAGTGACGGATGAGGCGGTGACGGGTGACGGATGAAACGGTGACGCCCCTCACCCCCGACCGCATCAGCCTTTCGTCACCGCTTCACCCGTCACCGCTTCACCCGTCACCGCTCTATCCGTCACTTTTTTGTAACCCCGGCATCCACCATTGCCGCTACCTCTGCGTCCGAGTAGCCCGCCTCCCGCAACACCTCGACGCTGTGTTGACCCAACACCGGCGCCGGCCGCATGCGATCGGGCTCGGACTCCGACCAGTGGCTCGGCACGCGCATGCTGCGGATCGTGCCTTCCGACGGGTGCTCGACGGTCCGGAAAAATCCGGTGGCGTTGAGGTGCTCGTCTTCGAGCAGGCTCTCGAGGGTATTGAGCGGCATGACCGGAATGTCGGCCGCGGTGAGGGCTTCGAGCCACTCGGCGCTCGTGCGGGTGCGGATCTGCTCGGCGACGAAAGCGTAGGTCTCGGCGAAGTGCTCGGAGCGCCGGCGCTGGGTGGCGAAGCGCTCGTCCTCCTCGAACATCTCCTCGCGTCCCAGCAGGCGGAAGAACGCGCGCCACTGCTTGTCGTTGTACATGAGCAGGCAGAGGTAGCCGTCCTTCGTGGCGTACGGATTGCGGTCGGGCGCGAGCATGCGCGAGTAACCCATGCTCGCGATCGGCGGCTCGAAGGTCTTGCCGGACATGTGGTCACCGAGCACGAACTGCGCGAGGCTCTCGAACATCGGCACCTCGACCGACTGGCCCTTGCCGGTGCGCTCGCGATAGAACAGGGCGGCGGTCACGGCGTTGACCGTATTGAGGCCGGTGATGCGGTCGGCGACGGTGGACGGCACGAAGCGAGGCCGGTCGGCGCCCGCCATTTTCAGCAGGGTGGGCAGCGCCACCATGCCCTGGATGAGATCGTCGTAAGCGGGCTTCGCCGCATAAGGCCCGTCCTGCGCGAAACCGTAGGCGCCGACGTAGACGATGCGCTCGTTCACCGCGCGCACGTCGTCGTAGGTGAGACCGAGACGCGCCATCGCCTGCGGCCTGACGTTGTAGACGAGCACGTCGGCGGCGGACGCGAGCTTCAACAGCGCCTCGCGTCCCTGCGGCTTCTTCAGGTCGAGGACGAGGCTGCGCTTGTTGCGGTTGAGATGCAGGAAGATGTGGCCCATGCCCGGACTCTTCATCGGGGCGCTGTGCCGCATGTTGTCGCCGTCGGGCGGCTCGACCTTGATCACGTCCGCGCCGAGATCGCCGAGGATCTGGGTCGCATAGGGGCCGAGGATGACGGACGTGAGGTCGACGACCCTCACGCCCGTGAGCGGCCCGCTCATTCAGAGCGGGCGCACGCGGGGGATTGCATGCTGATGAAAGGGGTCATCAGCGGATTGTAGAAGATCGTCATCCCCGCGAAGAGCCTGCCCCCTAATGACGTAGTCGGGGGCGGGGATCCGAAAAGGACGGTCATCCCCGCGAAGGCGGGGATCCGAAAAGGACCGTCATCCCCGCGAAGGCGGGGATCCGAAAGGGACCGTCATCCCCGCGAAGGCGGGGATCCATTTTTCAGGCTTTGAGGCTTTGCCCATGGATTCCGGATCGCGTCCATTGGACGCGTCCGGAATGACGAGGTGTAAGTCAGGCGAGGAGTGCTTCATGCTCCGCTGCTTCTCTGGTCCGGCACCAGCCGATCACGACCAGCCTCGCGGCGATCCAGACTTCGTAGATCCACCCGCCTCTCTGGGCGGGGTAGACGCTGACGTCCTTGTTCATGAGCACACCTCCTCCCGTAAGCCGTTACGCGTTACGCGGCCGGCTTCTGCCCGCGGTGATGCATGCGGTGATGACCGTGGCCGTGACCGTGGCCGCGCTTCGCGAGGATCGTGTCGGCGACCTGCTTCTGCTCGGGCGAGAACGACGCGTAGAGCGGCTTGGCGGCCGCGAGCACGTCGTTCAGGCGCGCCGAGGCTTCCTGCAGGCGCTGCTGACGGTGTTCCATGCGCTCGATCGCGCTCACCTGCGGGCGCTGTGCACGCGCGTCCTTGCCCTGCGCTTTTGCGGCTTCCCACTTCGCGCGGCGCTCCTGGAAGCGCGCGTCCATCGCGCGGGCCTGGGTGCGGAGCACGCCGGCGAAGTTCTCCCACAGCGTGTTCTGCGCGTCGGTGATCTTCAGTTGGGTCCTGGCCGCGGTGAGGCGCGCTTCGACGCGCTGGCTCGGGAGCTGGAACTCACGGGCGTGACGCTGTCCCTGTCCCTGCGCCGCCTGGGCCTGGCCCTGCGGGGCGACCTGCGCGAGGACGGTCGGGGTGTCGGCGGTCAGCTCGGCCAGGACGTCGGGCGTCTCGGCGGAGGCGAACGGCGCCGCGAGGGCGAAAGCGGCGGTCAGGGCGGTGACCAGCAAGGTCTTCTTCATCTGTAGTGTCTCCAAAGGTCGTCTGAGTAACCCCGGGCGTGCAGGGTCTACAGCTAAGAACGGATGAGACTGCGTACCGTTCACGACCGTTTGTAACACTTTATTTCCCGCGGCCTCCCCGGCGCAGTGCGTATACGCACCGCAAAACGCATCAATCCGGCGCGTCGGTGCGCGTGATCTCGACCAGGAAATCGATCATTACCCGCACCTTTTTCGGCAGGAATTTCGTCGGGGCGTAAAGGACCGCGATGGACCGGCCCGGGACGCGGTGGCGCCGCAGCACTTCGACCAGGGTGCCGGCCTCGAGGTCCTGCCGGAACAGCCACCAGTTCGAGCGGGCGATGCCCAGGCCCAGGAGAGTCGCTTCCCGCAGCGCATCACCCTCGCGCACGACCAGGTTGCCCTTGACGGGCAGCTCGACGACCCGGCCGCCTTCCCTGAACCGCCACAGCGCCGAGCGGCTCACCAGGCAGTTGTGCTTGAGGAGGTCGTCGATCGTCTTCGGCGTGCCGTGGCGCTCGAGGTACTCCGGCGTGGCGGCGCACAGCATGTGGCTGCGGGTGAGATTGCGGCTGGCGAAGCGCGAGTCGGTGAGCTCGCCGCTGACCACCGCGAGGTTGATGCCTTCCTCGATGATGTCGTCGTAGCGGCTGCCGAAGCGCACCTCGACTTCGACCTGCGGATAGCGCGCGTAGAACTCGTGCAGGCGCGGCAGCAGGTTGATGCGGCCGAAGAACATCGGGCAGAGCAGCGTGACCTTGCCCTTCGGCGCTTCCTGCGACTGGCGCAGCGCGTTCTCGACGTTCTCGATCTCGCCGAGGACCTTGCGGCAGCTCGCGTAATACTCGCGCCCGAAGTCGGTGACCGTGATGCGCCGCGTGGTGCGCATGAGGAGCTGGGTGCCGAGGTCGGCTTCGAGGCGGCTCACGTTCTTGGTCACCGCGGAGACCGAGATGCCCAGGCGCTGCGCGGCGCTCGTGAAGCCGCCCGATTCGACGACGCGAACGAACGCGAGCATGCCGGCGAGCTTGTTCATGGCGCCGTATTGTGCTCGAAAATCGGGGGAAAGCTACATCGAAAGCGAAGAACGAAGCGTCAATCGGTGCGGTCGTTCATGTGCTGCATGCTGAAGACGTAGAGCTCGAGCCGTCCGGACACCCGGAGCTTGTCGTATATCGAGGTGAGATGGTTGCGCAGGGTGCGCTCGGTGATGCCGAGAGCCGCTGCGATCTCGCGCAGCGCCTGCTTGGGGTGCTCACGCAGCCGCACGACGATGTCGCGCTCTCGCGCCGTCAGGGACGCGATTTGCGCCTCTTCGGCGCTGCGAGGCGGCGCAGCGCTGCCGCGCGCGATCGTCCCGAGCAGCCGCTCGGTCGTGACCTGATCGACCGTGAGCTGGCCGCGATGAACGCGATGGATCGCCTGCAGGAGCTCGGTAGGGGCCGCTTCCTTGCCGATCACACCCAGAGCCCCTGCGCGTATCGCGCTTTCGTGCGCGGCGGAATCGCGCACCCCGGTCAGCACCAGGATCTTGACGCGGCAGCTTTCCAGGAGGTGCGGAATCGCGTCCAGGCCGTTCTCGGTGCCGAGATCGAGATCGAGCACGACGACGTCGGGAGCGCCCTCGATGATGAGGGGAATGGCCGACGCCACCGACGTCGCCTTGCCGATCACGCGCATCCGCGGTCCTTCGGTTTCTATGAGGCGCTCCAGTCCCCAGAGGATCGTGATGTGATCGTCGATCAGGAAGACGCGGATCGGCGCGTCGGAGGTCTCGGCAGGCGACACGGCATCATTCCCGGGGAACGAAGGCTTCGACCCAAGTGTAACCGTCGCTGTGCTCGACGCGCAGCGTGCCGCCGAGCGACTCGACGCGCGAGCCGATGGACTTGGGCACGAACGCACGCTCGGGCGGCGTGGCGACCTCGTTCCCTACGTGAACGCGGACCCCGCCCGGTTGCGATGCCACGCGCACGAATGCGCGGCGCGAGCCGGTGTGCTTCACCACGTTGGTGAGCGCCTCGACGACGATGAAGAAGACCTGCGAGGCATCGCGTCCGGTCATCGCGCCGCCGGCGGCATCGATGTCGGTCGCGACGTCGAGGCCGTAGAAGCGGCGATGGCGATCGGCCTGCATCAGGATCGCCGCGCCCAGTGTGCCGCCCGGAATCTCGTTGCCCGCGACGAGCCCGCGGGTATAGCCCCGCAGGTCGCGCACCGTGGTGTTCGCCATGTCGATCAGGTCGTGTATGCGTCCCGACAGCGGGTTGGCGGGGCCGCCTTCGAGGTATAGCGCCTCCAGGGCGAGCCGCAGGCCGATATAGGGCTGGACGGTCGCGTCGTGTATGTCGCGCGAGATCGTGGTGCGCTCGCGCTCGGCCGCGCTCGACACGAGCTCGGCGACGAGCCGCAGGTTCTCGACGACTTTGGCGAGCGCTGCGGCGAACTGGAGCACGAAGGCCAGATCCTCGCGCGTATAGCGGCGGCTCGAGGCGAGGAACAGCCGGCCGTACGTGCCGTCGCTCTGGCTGTAAGGCACCCCGACGAAATGCGGCGCGTCGAGCAGGCCGGCGATGAGCTCGTAATCGACGGCCGGCAGCGGGATCTCGCGCAACTCGCCCGTCCGCCCCGCGCTGAAGGCGCTGGCACGGGGCCGCCCGAGCCAGCGGCGCGTAGCGTACAAGATGCACGCGGTGCGCTGCGCCCCGAGCAGCTGTTCGGCCGAGATCCGGTCGATCTCGCGCGGCGCGCTCGTCCGCTGCTCTTCGGGCGAAGCGGAATACATGAGATAGCGCGACGGGCCGCGCGCGCCGCACACGAGGAGCGCGCAGCTCGCCGCGTCGTGGAACTCGCGCAGCCTGCGCACGCTCGCAAGCAGCACGTCGTCGACGTCGGCGCGCGCGCTCGTCGCCGTGACGTCGCGCAGCAGCATCAGGCGACGCTTCAGCGAAAGCTCGCGGCCGCCCCAGCGCGCGATCATGTAGCCCAGCGCGAGCAGGTAGACGGGCCGGATCAGCGCGAGGTCGAGCTCGTAGGTGACGATCGGCGGGCTCGCGATCGAGCCGGACACGAGGAAGGCGGCCAACGAAGCCACCGTGAACGCGAGGCCGTCGCGATACCCGTGGGAGAACGAGACGACGAGTATCGGGAACAGGAAGACGTAGAAGAAGATGCTGTTCGTGCCGTGCGTCCAGAGCACGAGGAACGCGCCGAAAACGATGTCGAGCGCGCACAGCAGCCTCTGGTCGAGCGCCGTCTCCGCTTTCCACGTCGTCACGAGCACGCCGAGCGCGTACGCGCAATAGAGCGCGAACGCGCCGTAGGTCGCTGCCGCGTTCGCGCTCGGCTCGGTCGGGTCGAGATAGATGATCGCGAGCCCGGCGAAGGCGAGGATGAAACGCATCGCCGCGAACAGGCGCGCATCGCGCGCATCCGCGGCGGGTGCGCCCTGGCTCGGCAGCGTTACGTGTAGATCGTCGAGGACGGTCCGGCTTGCCGCGCGGACCGGCTCGTCAAGGCTGCTGGGTCGCATGTCCGGGGGGTCTCAAAGGGGATGGCCGCCGCGGCCGTCGGCGGCGCATTCCCCGGGAGCGTGGACTATACCCCGGCGGCGCTCAGCCGCCGCCTTCCACGTAGGCCTTCTCCTTCTTCTGGCGCACCGCCGGCAGGACCATGGTGATGAAGATGAGCGCGGTGGCGATCATGAACGCGAGGCTGATGGGGCGCGTGAAGAACACGCTGGGATCGCCGCGCGAGATGAGGAGCGCGCGCCGCAGGTTCTCCTCCATCAGCGGCCCGAGCACGAAGCCGAGGATGAGCGGGGCGGGCTCGCACTCGAGCTTCACCAGGATGTAGCCCAGGATCCCGAACAGCGCGCAGAGGTAGACGTCCATCGAGCTGTTGTTGATGCTGTAGTTGCCGACCGCGCAGAACATGATGATCGACGGGAACAGCCAGCGATACGGCACCTTGAGCAGCTTCACCCACAGGCCCACCAGCGGCAGGTTGAGGATGACGAGCATCGCGTTGCCGATCCACATGCTCGCGACGAGGCCCCAGAACAGGTCGGGCTTGGACGTCATCACCTGAGGTCCCGGCGCGATGCCCTGGATCGTCAGCGCGCCCAGCATGAGCGCCATGGTGGCGCTGCCGGGAATGCCGAGCGTGAGGGTCGGAATGAACGAGGTCTGGGCCGCGGCGTTGTTGGCCGCCTCCGGCGAGGCGACGCCTTCGATCGCGCCTCTGCCGAAGCGCGACGGATCTTTCGCGATCTTCTTCTCGAGCATGTAGCTCGAGAACGCCGAGATCGACGGTCCGGTCCCGGGCAGCGTGCCGAAGAACGAGCCGATGGCGGTGCCGCGGACGATGGGCCATCCCGAGGCCTTCAGGTCGGGGATCGTCGGGTAGAGGTTCTTGATGTCCTTGGTGAACACCTCGGCCTTCTCGGTCGTCTCCAGGTTGCGCACGATCTCGGAGATCGCGAACAGGCCGACCGCGATGACGGTGAAGCCGATGCCGTCGGTGAGCTCGGGCAGCCCGAACGAATAACGCGCCATCCCCGAGTTGACGTCGGTGCCGATCACGCCGAGCAGCAGCCCGAGGAACACCATCGCGAGCGACTTGATCATGTCGCCGTGCGCGAGACACGCCGCGGCGACGAGCGCCATCAGCATCAGCGCGAAATACTCCGGCGCGCCGAACTTCAGCGCGATCTCGGCGAGCGGCGGACCGAACAGCGCGATCAGCAGGGTGCCGATACAGCCCGCGATGAACGAGCCGACCGCGGAGATCGCGAGCGCCGGCCCGGCCCGACCCTGCCGCGCCATCTGGTAGCCGTCCAGACACGTGACGACCGACGCGGTCTCTCCGGGCAGGTTGACGAGGATCGACGTCGTCGACCCGCCGTATTGCGCGCCGTAGTAGATGCCGGCGAGCATGATGAGCGCGGGCACCGGCGGCAGGTTGAAGGTGATCGGGAGCAGCATCGCGATGGTGACGAGCGGCCCGATGCCGGGCAGCACGCCGATCGCGGTGCCGACGAAGCACCCGATGAAGCAGTAGATCAGGTTCTGGATCGAGAGCGCTACCGAGAAGCCGAGGATCAGGTTGTCGAAGAGCTCCATGTCAGAACCCCTGAACCAGCGGATAGGGCATGCCGAGCAGGTGCACGAACACGACCACCGAGAAGATCGTCATGATCACGGTGAGCACCAGCACCTCCACGAAGCGGAACTCGTGGCCGCCCAGCGTGGCGAGCAGGAACATCGCGACTAGCGCCGGCACGAGCCCGTAGCGCTCCATCGTGAATCCGAAGACGATCAGCGAAACGCAGATGAACGCGAGCGCTTTCCAGCCCCAGCGGCCCTCGACCCGCTCCCCGGTGCGCAAGCCCCGCACCAGCACGAAGGCGCCGAACGCCATCAGGATGCAGGCCAGGACGCGCGGAAAATAGCCCGGCCCCATGCGCAGCGCCGAGCCGAACGGGTAATCGAGCGCGACGACGAACCCGATGCCGCCGATGCCGAGCATCAGCAGGCCGGCGAGCGCGTCCTTGTTGTAGGCGAGAGCGGTCTTCATGTGCGTGACGCGCTCCGGGTGCAGCAGGTGATTTTCATGGGTTCTCTCCTTTGGGTCGACAGGGTTGTAGTGCGGCAGCGCTGGCCGCGGCGTCAGCAATCGGCGGCCGCGCACGCGGCTTGCGCGTGGCGCAGCATGTCGAGCAGGCGCTCCTCGGCGAAGGGCTTCGCGAGGAAGCCGATCGCGCCGTTCCTCAACGCTTGCGCGGCGGCGGCCTCGTCGCCGTGCGCCGAGATGAGGACGATCGGCAGCGTTGTCCCGCGGGACGCGAGCGCCTCCTGCAGCGCGAGCCCCGACATGCCGGGCAGGCACAGGTCGAGCACCAGGCAGACCGCGGCATCGGCATCGCCGCTCTTCAGAAACCGCTCGGCGTCGGGAAAAGTCGACACGGCATAGCCGGCCGACTCGAGCAGCCATCGCAGCGAATCGCGGCATGCAGCGTCGTCGTCCACGACGTAGACGAGAGGCATCGGGTGTTTCGGAAGATCCTGGTTATGTGTCATCACGTCGGGCGGACACTCATCGCCGGAACGGCAGGTTAGCGAAGGCCACGGCGACGGACATGAGCCGCGCGTACCGCGTGCGCCCCGCGCACGCGTGAACATCCTCATGCGCCGGCCATGACTTCTCTCCCATGCGTCGCAGGCGCCGCTGCGATAGAAAAAGCACGGGTCGAGGAGAAAAAGGCTCGAACGGCGAGCCGGCGTGTCCGCCCGGAGCAGCGGCCGCGACACGCCCGCAAGATCTTTCGAAAGATGCTTCAGATGACCGAGATGCTGCCTGGCAGCGTTCCCGGTATGCTGTCCAGAATGCTGCCGTGCGATGTGCTGATCGTGCCCGCGGCCAGGCGTTCCGAGACCGCCGGCGAGCGCGCGGCAGCGGACCGGGTTGAGAGGCATGCATCGCGATTCGGGCCACGCTGCGGTAGCCGCGGATAAATAATGAACCTTCGGGCGGAACGCGTTTCGATCGACGTCGCGGGTACTCTGGTGCTGGGCGTTCATTGGACGCCGACTTTTCATCGCCAGGGGCGCAGCGCCGAGGTCGCGGCGGATCTCGACGCGGTCTGCGAGTTGCGCGACCGTCAGGGTCGGCTCCTCGAATTGGTCGGACCGCTGCGGTTACACAACGCGAACAGCAGCGTCCTGCACACCGGCGACTCGCGCATCGGCGCCGGATCCTGGGACGACGAAAGACTCTTCGTATTCGTCGACGCGTTACCGGAGAACGTCGCGTCGGTGGTCCTCAGCGTCGAGAGCAGCAACGGGCACGCTTTCGGCGACATCACGGATGCCTGTTGTCACGTCACCGACTGTGCGCTGGAGGAAAAGCTGCTGAGCGTGCGGCTCGCTCAATTGGGCGCCACGACCGGACACGTGATCGCCACGCTGGAGCGCCATCCGCGCGGATGGACGCTGACCTCGCCATTCATGGAGAGGGGATAACCTTCCGGAAATAAAAACGCCCGGCGGGCCGGGCGTTTCAATTGGGCGGTGCGCTCGGGCGCACTCGTGATGGTTCTTGTTCTTGCTCCTCCTCCCTGCTGAATCGGTTACCTGCCTTTGGCCTCGTCGAGGCAGAAGGCGGAGATGACTTTCGCGAATTGCTCGGGCTCGTCGTACATCGGGAAGTGGCCCGAGCTTTCGAAGTAGCGGATCGGCAGGTTGGGCGCCGATTGCTTGAAGCGGTCCTGGGCGCCGATCGTCGGTCCGCGGCGGCCGTAGAGGATGACCGCGGGGCGCGTGATCGTCGAGGCGGCGGTGCGCACGTCGAACTCGCGGATCGCCCACATGACGCCGACCATCGTCTTCGCGCCGGCTTTCCTGCGGTCGATGTTCCAGCGCTGGAGCAGGGCGGCATCGACTTTCGCGACGCGCTCCTTCACCTGGCCTTCGTTCTGCACCGGCAGGCCGAAGTTGCCTTCGGTGTGGCCCCAGTTCGCGGCCCATTCCCGGGGTGTGCGCGCCGGGGTCTCGATCAGCATCGCCGAGGTCGTGCGGTCGCCGTAGCGGCTGGCGAACGCCGCGGTGATCGAGCCGCCGACCGACGAGCCGCCGACGTGCGCCTGCGAAAGATCGAGCGCGTCCATGAACTCGGCGAGCGCGGCGGCATAGTCCTCGATGCTGTAATGGCGCGACAGAGGGTCGGAGTCGCCGTGGCCCGGCATGGTCCACGAGATCATCCGGAACTGCTTCGCGAGCAGCGGGGCGACGACATCGTGCTGGTACGCCGAGCCGCCGTTGGTGTGCATGAGGATGAGCGGCTCGCCGGTCCCGAGCTCGCGGTAGTGGATGCGGCCGTGGGATCTGGTCCTGGCGAAGCCGTCTTCGATGCTCGTGCTGGCGGATTCCATGGTCTTCTCACCTCTGGACGAATAGCGGCGATTCTATGGAGAAGGGGCCCGGCGATATAGCGGCGTACGGGCGCAGGTGTATTTCCGTTCGGTCAACAATCGCCCTGCGGGCGATTGCTGACAAAGCGCATCTACTCGGGTTTTATCCCCGCCGCTTTCGCCACCTTCGCCCACTTCTCGGTCTCGCTGCGGATATACCGCGCGAACTCCTCCGGCGAGTTGCCGCCGGCGTCGCCGCCGTCGGCGGCGAAGCGCTCTTTCACGTCGGGCGAGCGGAGGATCGTCACGAGCTCTTTGTGCAGCCGCGCGACGATCTCCTTCGGCGTATGGGCGGGCGCGAGCACGCCGTACCACTGCACCGCTTCGTAGCCCGGAACGCCGGCCTCCGAGATCGTCGGCACGTCGGGCGCGATCGCGCTGCGCTGCGTGCCCGAGACGCCGAGCGCGCGCAGCCGTCCGCTGCGCACGTGCGGCAGCCCGGTGAGCATCGTCGCCATGCTCAGCGGCACCTGCCCGGCGACGAGATCGACGATCGCCGGCGCCGAGCCTTTGTACGGGATGTGCACGATGTCGAGCTTCGCCATGGAGAGGAAGAGCTCCATGCACAGGTGAGGGTTGGTGCCGGTCCCCGCCGACGCGTAGTTGATCTGCCCCGGCCGCGCCTGTGCGAACCAGATCAGCTCTTTCACGTTCTTCACCGGCATCGACGGGTGCACGACCAGGATGTTCGGCGCCGATAGCACGAGCGTGATCGGCGCGAAGTCGGTCAGCGCGTTGTACGGCACCTTCCTGTAGATCGCGGGATTGGTCGCCAGCGTCGAGATGCCCAGCAGCAGCGTGTAGCCGTCCGGCGCCGCGCGCGCGGCCGCTTCGTTGCCGATCATCGTTCCCGCGCCCGCGCGGTTCTCGATCACGATCTGCTGGCCGAGGCGCTCGCTCATTTTCGGCGCGATGATGCGCGCGATGATGTCCGAGCCTCCGCCGGCCGAAGACGGCACGATCATGCGCACCGGTTTGCCGGGATAGCCCTGAGCGCCGGCGCTCGAGCACGCGCACGCGAGCACGCACGCGGCAAATATTTTCTTCATCGCGACTCCTCCTCGTTTTGTGCAATGGTAAATTAAAACGGCAGGTCGACAACTCGAATAAATCCCGATCGGAGGAGTGATGAAGTCGAGCCGCATCGCGCTCGCCGCCGCATGCCTGTTCGCGGCGAGCGCCGTTCACGCCGCAGAGAGCCCTTATCCCAATAGACCCATACGGATGATCGTGCCGTTCGCGCCGGGCGGCGCGTCCGACTTCGTCGCGCGCATCATCGCGCCGAAGATGGGCGAGATCCTCGGCCAGCAGATCGTCACCGACAACCGCGCCGGCGCCTCGGGCAACATCGGCGTCGAGATCGCGGCGCGCGCGCCGGCCGACGGCTATACCCTGCTGCTCGGCAACGTCGGCACGATGGCGATCAATCCCGCGATCTATCCGAAGTTCCCGGTCGTGCCGGTGCGCGATTTGATCGGCGTCAGCATGCTCGTCGATGTGCCCGGCGCGTTCGCGGTGCATCCTTCGGTGCCGGCGAAGAACGTCGCGGAGTTCATCCAGTTCGCCAAGACAAAGCAGGGACAGCTCAACTACGGCTCGTCGGGCGCGGGCAGCGCACAGCGCCTCGCGTTCGAGTTCCTGATGAACAAATCGGGGATCAAGCTCGCGCACATCCCTTATAAAGGCGGTGCCGGCGCGGCGACGACGGCTGTGCTCGCGGGCGAGGTCGTGGCGACGATGGTCACGGTCGCCTCGTTCATCCCGCACCACAAGTCGGGCAAGGCGCGCGTGCTGGCGGTGATGGCGCCGCAGCGCGTGCCCGCATTGCCGGACGTGCAGACGATGACCGAAGCCGGTTTCCCCGAGCTGACGCTCGGCTCGTGGCAGGGCATGTACGTGCCCAGGGGCACGCCGCAAGCGATCGTCGCGAAGCTCTACGACGCCATGATCAAGACCATGACCGACCCCGAGACCATGAAGCGGCTCCAGACCGGCGGGGCGGAGATCGTGACGAGCAAATCGCCCGAGGAGTTCGCGGGCTTCATGAAGACCCAGAATGCGTTCTGGGCGAAGATCGTGAAGGACGTGGGCGCCGTGGCCGAGTAAAGCTCTTTGGACCGCAAAGGACGCAAAGGACGCAAAGGAGAGGCGAATGTCATTGCGAGGAGCGCGAGCGACGAAGCAATCCCGAAGCGTTCGAAACGTGCGTCACGAGATCGCCACGTCGCTCCGCTCCTCGCGATGACGATGTTGGTTTTCCTTCGCGTCCTTTGCGTCCCTGGCGGTCGATCGCTTTTGAAAGTTCGAATATGACCAAACGCTACCGATTTCTCCTCATCCAGGCCTTCCACCTGCCGAAGGAATCGCAGTACCTGCATCGCGCCGTCGACGGGGCGAAGGAAGCGATGCTGATGAACTTCGAGAACGTGAAGCCGCTGCTCGACGACGTCGAGTGGGACCTGCATCGCGGGCCGCTCGCGACGTACGGCGACTGGCCGGTCGAGACGCGCGAGGAGTTCGCGCTCGTCGCGGGCGGCAGGCTGCCCATCGTGCGCGAGGCGTGCGCGAGCGGGAAATACAACGGGATCGTGCTGCTCGGCGGCGGCGAGCCCGGCTTTCCCGCGGCGCGCGAGGTCGCGCGCGAGTACGGGATCCCCGTCACCGCGTGCGCGTTCGCGCAGATGCACGTCGCTTCGATGCTCGGCAACAAGTTCAGCGTGATCGACCTCGCCGAGAACCACAACATGTATTACTACGACCTCGTGGTTCACCATCGCTTCGACCGGCGCTGCGCATCGATCCGCAACATCAACTACCCGCTGCCGCGCCCGCCGTACACCGAGTCGCAGGTGCACCTCGCGAAGAACCGCCACCAGCGCGGCGAGACTTCGGAAGTGGTGGAGACCGCGGTGCGCGAAGCGGTCGCCGCGATCGAGGAGGACGGCGCCGACGTGATCACCTTCGGCTGCTCGGCGCTGTTCTGGCTGCAGCCGGTGCTCCAGAAGCGGTTGAACGACATGGGCTGGGAAGTGCCGGTGCTCGAGGGCTACAGCACCGCGATCACGCTGTGTAAGGCGATGGTCGACCTCGGCGTGAACGCGAGCGGGCTCGTCTATCCGGGCGCGCATCCGAAGAAGATCCGGCGCAAGAAGACTTTCTAGGGGAACGCGATGGCAGATCAGGGCACTCGACGCACCGCGCTCGTCACCGGCGCGTCACAGGGGCTCGGCGCGGCGATCGCCGAGCGGCTCGCGCGCGACGGCTTCGACGTCGCGGTCACCGAGTTGACCGAAGCGCCGCTCGCCGCGGTCGTCGAAAAACTGACAGGGCTCGGTGCGCGCGCGCTGCCGATCGCGCTCGACATTTGCTCGCAGCCGAGCGTGGACGCGGCGATCGCGAAAGCCGCGCAGGCTTTCGGACGGCTCGACGTGCTCGTGAACAACGCGGGCGTCACGCAGCGCCGCTTTGCGGTCGACATCACGCACGAGGAATGGCAGTCCGTCGTCGACGTGAACATGAGCGGCACGTTCTTCATGAGCCAGGCGTTCGCGAAGCACTGCATCGCGGCCAAGCGCGAAGGCGCGATCGTGAGCCTCGCGTCGACGCATGGGGTCGTGGCGCTGCAGGAACGCCTGACCTACGGCATCACCAAGGCCGCGATCATCCACATGACCCGCATGCTCGCCTACGAGTGGGCGGCGCACGGCATCCGCGTCAACGCGGTCGCGCCGGGGACGATAGAGACGCCCTCGCGTGCGGCGTATTTCGCGGAGAACCCGGGCGCGCGCGAGGCGATGCTGAAGCGGGTGCCGGTCGGCAAGTTCGGCACCGCAGCCGACGTCGCGGGCGCGGTGTCCTACCTTGCAGGCGCTGACGCAGCTTTCGTTACTGGTCAGACGCTTCTGATCGACGGGGGTCTGACGACTTATTAAAGGCGTTTTTACCGTAGAGGACGCAGAGGACGCACAGGACGCAGAGGACGCAGAGGAAAAGCAAAAACAAAAAGCGATAACGCGTCATTGCGAGGCGTTCGAGACCGTTTCGTTTTCCTGCGTCCTCTGCGTCCTCTGCGGTTAATTAGCCTTTCTTGAGCTGAAAGACGGCCTCCACTTCCACCGCCGAATCCATCGGCAGCGCGGAGACCCCAACTGCGGTGCGCGCATGCCGGCCGCGCTCGCCCATCACCGCGACCAGGAAGTCCGAGGCGCCGTTGATCACCTTGGGGTGGTCGTAGAAATCCAGCGGGCTGTTGACGAAGCCGCCGACGCGCACGCAACGCTCGACGCGGTCGAGGTCGCCGCCGCATGCTTCCTTCAGTTGGGCGAGGAGGTTGACCGCGCAGAGCTTCGCCGCTTCGGCGCCCTGCTCGACCGTGAGATCCTTGCCGACCTTGCCGGTGTACTTCATCTTGCCGGCCTCGCGCGCGACCTGTCCCGCCATGAAGGCGAGGTCGCCGACGACCACGAAGGGGACGTAGTTGCCGCCGGGCGCGCCGGGCGGCGGCAGGGTGATGCCGAGATCGGCGAGCTTCTTCTCGATGCTGGACGCCATCGTTACCTCTCATGTGTCAGAAGCGCCCATTATAGGAGCGCCTCCGGGCTTGGCGCCGAGGCCGTCACAGGTTAACCTCCGCCTCGACCGCGGAAGCGACGCCCGAGCGCTTCGCAGCGGCAACTTCGCTGCGCATCCGCGGTCGAAGTCTTCGATGTTCGTGCCTGCGACCTGCATGTAGTGCTGCTGCGCGAGTGTGTGGCGTTCGGCGGCCTGGGTCGAGCACGCGGCAGTTGCTTTTACATTCACGATCAATCCCCTGAAGTCAACGGCACGGCGGAATGTGCGAGGTATGTGCGCGTTCCCCGGCCTCATAAAGAACCATGAAACTCAGCTCTCTACTCATTCCGATCGCAGCGGCGTACGCCGTATCCGCCTCCGCGCAGTCCTATCCCGAGAGACCCGTCAGGGTCGTGGTGCCGTTCCCGGCGGGCGGCGCAGCCGACATCGTCGCCCGCCAGGTCACGCAAGGGCTCGCCGCCGGCCTCGGCACGCAGTTCGTCGTCGACAATCGCGGCGGCGCCGGCGGCGCCATCGGCGCCGAAACGGTGACGCGCGCGGCGCCCGACGGCTACACGCTGCTCTTCGCGTCGTCGAGCGCGCTGTCGATCAATCCCCACATCGCCGCGAAGATCTCGTATGACGCGCTGCGCGATTTCACGCCGATCGCCCTCATCGGTTTCGCGCCCAACGTGCTCGTGGTGCACCCTTCGGTGCCTGCCAAGAACGTGAAGGAGCTGATCGCCGTCGCGAAGTCGAAGCCGGGCGCGCTGAACTTCGGCTCGAACGGGACCGGCACGCTGAGCCACCTCACCGGCGAGCTCTTCATGCAGCGCGCGGGCGTGAAGATGGTGCACATCCCTTACAAGGGCGCCGCCCCGGCGGTGATCGACACCATGGCGGGCAACGTCTCGGTGCTGTTCGCGGCGTTCCCCAGCGTCTCCGGACAGGAGCGCGTGGGCAAGCTGCGCGCGCTGGCGGTGACGAGCGCCAGACGCGCCGCGGTCGCGCCCAACCTGCCGACGGTCGCCGAAGCCGCGCTGCCCGGATTCGAATCGAGCCAGTGGTGGGGATTGTTCGGACCGGCGGGGTTGCCGGCGACTATCGTCGCCCGGCTCAACGCCGAAACGAACAAGGTGCTGAAGAGCCCGGATCTCAAGAAGCGTCTTGCCGCGGACGGCGCAGAGCCGGCTGCGCCCAACACGCCGCAGCAGCTTGCGGCGCATCACCGCGCCGATTTCGAGAAGTGGGCGAAAGTCGTGAAGGCGGCGGGCATCAAGCCGGAGTTCTGATCACTCGGCTTTGATTCCGGCTGCGCGCACGACCTTGCCCCACCTGGCGAGGTCGCTCTTCAGATAAGCGGCGAGCGGATCCGGTCCCATGTAGAACGATTCGTAGCCGAGCCCTTTGAGGCGCTCGGCGACGTCGTTCGCCTGCAGCACGGTGCGCACGCCGCTGTCGAGCTTCGCGACGACGTCTCTGGGGAGGCCCGCCGGCGCGAGCAGCGCGAACCACGAGCCGACTTCGACGCCGGGAAAGCCCGCTTCTTTCATCGTCGGCAGGTCCGGCGCCAGCGCGGTGCGGTTCGCACTGGTGACGGCGAGCGCGCGCAGCTTGCCGGCCCTGACGTAAGGCATCGACGCCTGCAACGTCGGGAACATCATGAGGACGTGGCCGCCGACGAGGTCGATCGTCGCGGGACCGCCGCCTTTGTACGGCACGTGCACGATCGTCACGTTCGCGACGCTCTTGAAGAGCTCGCCTGCGAGATGACCCGACGTGCCGTTGCCGGGCGATGCGTAGTTGAGCTGTCCCGGCTTCGACCGCGCGAGCGCGACCAGCTCCTTCACCGATTTCACCGGCAGCGTCGGGTGCACCGCGAGGAACAGCGGCGCCGCGGCGATGCCGGCGATCGGCGCGAAGTCGCGGATCGCGTCGTAGGAGAGGTTCGAATAGAGCGCGGGATTGACCGTGTGCGCGCTCGGTGCGGAGAGCAACGTGTAACCGTCGGGCGGCGCCTTGGCGACGAGCGCGGTGCCGAGCGTGGTGTTGGCGCCGCCGCGATTCTCGATCTCGACCGGCTGCTTCAGCAGCTCAGAGAGCTTGGGCGCCACGATGCGCGTCAGCGTATCGTTCGCGCCGCCGGGCGGGACCGGGACGATGATGCGGAGGGGTTTGGAGGGGTATTCCTGTGCGAAGGCGGCGACGCTGATCAGCAGGGCGACACTCGCGGCGATTACGCGCATTCGAACCTTCCTCCCGATCGTCATTCCCGCGGAAGGCGGGAATCCATTTGTCTTTAGCTTAACGTCAAAATGGATTCCCGATCACTTCCGCTACCGCGGGTCGGGAATGACGAGTCCTACCGCGGGTCGGGAATGACGAGCCCTACCGCGGGTCGGGAATGACGAGTCCTACCGCGGGTCGGGAATGACGAGTCTTACCGCGGGGCGGGAATGACCAACGCTAGATCGGATCCCAGGAGAACACATCCTGGTTCCGCTCGAGCGCGTAGAAGTCCGCCTTGAGCGCCGGGATCGCATGCTCCGCGACGCTCTGCGGTGTCCAGCCTTCGGCGCGATGCACGCCGCGCAGCGGCCGCATCTGGCTCATCAGGAAGATCTCGTTCTTGCGCGTGTAGAACACCTGGCCGTTGACGTCCTTCGCGGCATCGCTCGCAAGATACACGACCAGCGGCGCGTTCTTGTCGGGCGTCACCGCCTGGCGCTGCGCGACCCGCGCGGCCTTGTCGGGCGTGTTCGACGGGATCGAGCCGGTCATGCGAGTCCACGCAGAGGGAGCTACGGCGTTGGAGCGCACGTTGAACCGCTGCATGTCGAGCGCGAGGTGCTTGGAGAGCATGATCATGCCGGCTTTGGCCGCGCCGTAGTTCGCCTGCCCGATGTTGCCCGCCATGCCCGAGTTCGACGTCATGTGCACGAAGCAGCCGCCGTTCTGCTGGCGGAAGTGCGTCGCGGCGGCGCGGCTCATGTTGAATGCGCCGTAGAGCATCACCTTCACCACCGAATCGAAGTCCTCGAACGACATCTTGTGGAAGATGATGTCGCGGAGGATGCCCGCGTTATTGACGACGCAGTCGATGCGGCCGAAGGTATCGACCGCCTGCTGCACGATGCGATGCGCGCCGTCCCAGTCGGCAACGCTGTCGTACGCGGCGACCGCTGCGCCGCCGTTCTTCCTGATCGCGGAGACCACTTCCTCGGCCGGCGTCTTGTCGGTGCCTTCGCCGCCGAGCGACGTGCCGATGTCGTTCACCACGACCTTCGCGCCCTCGCGCGCCGCCAGCAGCGCGATCTCCTTGCCGATGCCGCGTCCCGCTCCGGTGACGACGACGACCTTGCCTTCTACGATTCCTGCCACTTCCACAGCTCCTTGGGTTGCGTCATCCTGGCGAACGCCAGGATCCATTTTCAAACGCGTTGAAAGTCAAAATGGATTCCGGATCACTTCCGCTGCCGCGGGTCCGGAATGACGACCCTTAGCAATTCCTGCGTATCCGTTTGTTGTTCGAAATTCCACACGATCTCGCCGAGCCGTTCGCACTGCGCCTTGCCGATCACCGGCTCGCAGTTCGAGTTGAACTTGCGCCTGAGATCGTCGTCCGTCATCGGGCTCTCGCCTTCGCCTTTCGGGTCGAGCACGCGCGCATCGAAGCTGCGGCCGTCGGCCAGATCGATGCGCACGTAACCCGAGCGCCGGCCGGGATAGATGCGCTCGCACTCGTCGTCGATCGCCGCGTCGGCGGCTTCGACCAGCCGCTGCACTTCCGGCCGCTCGAGGCTTTCGGGCACGAAGCGATGCGCCGCGATCTCGCCGTCGACGACCGCCAGCGCGGCCGCGACCGGCGCGCTCATCTGCGCGTCGAGCAGGTTCTCGTAATGCTTGTGATCGTGGCCGTTGAAGCCGACCGCGTAGAGGCCGATCGCGATGTGCTTCACGTCCTTCGCGGTGAAGCCGTGCTGCGCGCGCAAAGCCAGGATGCCGTCGATCACCGCGTGATAGTGGCGGCAGCACGGATACGGCTTGAAGTACGCGTGCTCGATCTCGTAGCGCTCGCCGATGCCCAGCAGCAGGCGGTCCCACTTCATCTCGCCCGATGCGAAGATGTTGCCCCAGCCGTAGCGGCCTTCGAGCACTTTCGCCGGGCCGGTGATGCCGCGCTTCGCGAACTCGGCGCAGATGAGACCGTCGCGCGCCGCCTTGCCCGGATGGATGCGCTTGATCTCGGCGCCTTCGTCCAGATACTCGCGGATGCCGCCGGAGAAGCTTCCCGCGAGCCCGAGCGCGTTGCGTGTCTGCTCGGCATTCAGGCCCAGCAGCTTCGATACCGCGGCGGCCGCGCCGAAGACGCCCGCGAGCGGCGTGTTGTGCCAGCCGCGGCGCGCGGTCGCGGGGTGGCCCGCGGCGGCGATGCGGCACATGACGTCGTACCCCATCACCGCGGCGAGGATGATCTCACGCGGCGAGCTGCCGTATTGCTGCGCCGTCGCGAGCACCGCCGGGAAGATCGCGCCCGACGGATGCGCCGAGCCGTTGGTGTGGCCGTCGTCGAAGTCCAGGGCGTGGGTGTTCGCGCCGTTCACGAGCGCCGCGTTCTGCGCCGAGAGCTTCGCGTTCGTGCCGACGACGGTCGCGGTGCGCGACGCGTCGGTGTCGCTGAAATAATCGAGCAAGGCCTGCGATACCGGCATCGCGGCGCCTGCGATCGCGCAGGTGAGGTGATCCTGGAACGCGCGCTTGTATGCGTGGACCGTCTTCGCCGACAGCTTCTCGTAACGCGCGTGAGCGACGTGCTCGGCGAGCTTCTGCGTCGCGCCCGCGCCGGGGGTGATCTCTTTCGGAACTGCGCTCATGAACCCTCCTTGAGTCCTGCGGACTTGATGACTCTCGCCCACTTCGCGTGACACGCGCGGATATACGCGCCGAACTGCTCGGGCGTGTTGTAGGCCGGCTCCGCGCCGTCGGCGATCATGGTCTCGCGCACGTCGGGCATTTGCAGCACCTTGATCATCGCGGCGTTGAGCCGGTCGACGATCGGCTTCGGCGTGCCCGCGGGGGCGACGATGCCGTTCCACGTATTCGCTTCGTAACCGGGATAGCCGGCTTCGGCGACGGTCGGCACGTCGGGCAGCGCTTTCGCGCGGCGATCGCCGGCGACCGCGAGCGCGCGCAGCTTGCCGTTCTTGACCTGCGGCACGGTGGCGATCGAGCCGCCGAACATCACCTGCACCTCGCCGCCCATGACTGCGATGAGCGCGGGACCGGTGCCCTTGTAGGGCACGTGTCGCATGTCGATGCCCGACATCTGCTTGAACATCTCCATCGGCAGCGCGGTGCCGTTGGAGCTCGCGCCGTAATTGAGCTGCCCGGGTTTCGACCGGGCGAGCGCGACGAGCTCTTTGACATTGCGCACCGGCACCGAGGGGTTCACGACCAGCACGGTGCCCGAGGCGGTCGTCTGCGTGATCGGGGCGAAATCCTTCAGCGGATCGTAGGGCACTTTGCGCAGGTTCGGCGTGAGGCAGAACGTGCCGAGGTTCGCCACGATCAGCGTGTAACCATCCGCAGGCGATTTCGCACCGAGGTCGGTGCCGATGACGCCGTCGGCGCCGCCGCGATTGTCGACGATGAAAGGCTTGCCGAGCTGCTCGCTCATGCGCTGCGCGAGCGAGCGGGCGACGATGTCGGTGCCGCCGCCGGCGGAGAACGGCGAGATGAAGCGGACGGGTTTGCTCGGGTAGGTGTCGGCGGCGTGGGCGAGGGCCGCGATGCAGCCGAGCACGGCCACCGCCGATTTACTCAAATACGACCAGCCCGTCGACTGCGACGACGCCATTACCTTCCTCCTTCACGATCAAGGGGTTTATCTCGGCGTCGCTGACGACGCGCGTATCGACGGCGGCCAGCAGCGACATCGCGCGGACGGCCTGGGCGAGCGCTTCGACGTCGCCTTTCGGCAAGTTGCGAAAACCCCGCAGGATTCCGAGCTCGGGGATTTCGAGGATCATCTCGCGCGCGGTCTCGAGCGTCACCGGCGCGACGCGCACCGCGATGCGCTTGATCAGCTCCGCGGTGACGCCGCCCATGCCGAGCAGCACCACCGGGCCGATCTCCGGATCGCGGCGGTAGCCGACGATCACCTCGGCGAGCCCGCGCTCCATCTGCTGCACGAGGATGCCGTCGACGCGCGCCTGCGGGTAGCGCTGCTTTGCGTCCTGGAGCATGCGCTTCGCCTCGGCGCCCGCGCTTTCGCGAGACACGTTGAGCTTCACCATCCCGGCTTCGGTCTTGTGCAGGATGTCGGGCGAGAGCAGCTTCACCGCGAAGGGACCGGCGGGCTCGACCGCTTCGTCGCCGGTCTTCAGCACGACGTGATCGGCGGTGCGGATGCCGAGCGCCGCGAAGAGCTCGCCCGCTTCGCGCTCGCTCACGCGCGGGGTTGAAAAGCGCGCCGCGACCTTCGAGGCGGCATTCGCCTTGTCCTCAGGACGCTCGCCGGGCGCCCTCCAGTTCAGATACGCGTTCACTGCGTCCGCGCACGACTCGGGCGTGCGGAAGCTCGCGACGCCGCTTTGCTGGAGCTGCACGAGCCCGTTATCGGCCCGGGGCGCCAGGAACACGCCCAGCGGTTTGGCGTCGCGGGGCGATGCCGCGAGCACGCGCTCGACGATGGTCTGCGGGTTCTGCGCGCTGGAGCCGATCACCGACACCACCGCATCGGTGTGATCGGAGGAGAGCAGCGCCGACAGGATCGTCGAGTAGCGTCCGCCTTCGCTGCGGCCCATGGGGATGTCGGTCAAAGGCGCATCGCTGACGTGGATGTCTTTCCCGGCGAGCTTCGCGATCACTTCGGGCGAAGGCCCGACGACGTCCGCGCCGAGCACGCCGAGTCTATCGACGACCATCGCGGCGGCGCCGCCGGTGCCGGTGACGACCGAGACACGCTTGCCTTTCGGCGGCTTCTGGCCGATGACGAGCTGCGCGGTCTCGAACAGGCCTTCGAACGTATCGACGCGCACGATACCGTGCTCGCGGAAGAACGCGGTGGCGAGCTCGTCGGGACCGGTCATTGCGCCGGTGTGCGAGGTCGCGGTCGCGCGGCCGACCGGCGAGCGGCCGAGCTTGTAGGCGATGACAGGCTTGCCCGCTGCGTAGGCGCGGCGCGCGGCTTCGGCGAGCTTGTCGGCGTCGCGAAAGGTCTCCAGGAAGAGCAGGATCGCGCCGGTGTCCTCGTCGTCGACGAGCATGTCGGCAAGCTCGCCGACGCCGAGATCGGATTCGTTGCCGACCGAGATGATCTTGGAGAAGCCCAGGCCCCGCGCCTGCGCGCGCGAGAGGATGCTGCCGGTCATGCTGCCGCTCTGCGAGACCAGCGAGAGCGGCCCCGGCACGAGCTCTTCGCGCTCGATCACCGCGTTGACCGTGAGTGGGATGCGATCGTGGACGTTGATGACGCCCATGCAGTTCGGGCCGAGGAGACGCAGGCCCGCCGCACGCGCCTGTTCCACCATCGCGCGCTGGCGCGCCTTGCCTTCGTCGCCCAGCTCGGCGAAGCCCGCGCTGAACAGCGTCGCGACCGGGATCGAAAGCTCGCAGCACTGGTCGATCACCGCCGGCACCGCCGGCGCGGGCACCATGATGAACGCGTGGTCAATCGGTCCGGGCGCCGACTTCAGATCGGGATACGCGCGCAGCCCGAGGATCTCTTCGCGCGACGGGTTGATCGGGTATACCGTTCCCTTGAATCCGAAGCGCTCGAGGAAGCGCTGCGGCCGGGAATTCACCTTCTTCAGATCGGGCGTTGCGCCCACGAGCGCCACGCTCTTCGGCTGCAGGAAGGCTTTCCGCAGCGTGCTGTCTATCGTCACTCCTTGCTCACTCCACTCTGATGTTGGCCTCGCGCACGACCTTGCCCCACTTCGCCTGCTCGGACTTGATGAACGCGGTGAATTCCTCCGGCGTGCTGCCGGTCGGCGTGGTGCCGTCGGCCGCGAGCCGGTCGAAGGTGCCGGGCGTGCGCATGATTTTCACGATCTCGACGTTGAGCTTGTCGACGATCGCGCGCGGCGTGCCCGCAGGCACCGAGATGCCGTTCCACGAGCTCGCGTCGTAATGGGGCAGACCGCTCTCGGCGAACGTCGCGACGTCCGGCAGCGCGTCGCTGCGCTTCGGCCCCGTGATCGCGATCGCGCGGATCTTGCCGGCGCGGGCCTGCGGCGCCGCGATCAGGATCGTGCCGAACATGCTCTGCACCTGGCCGCTGATGAGATCGTTGAGCGCGGGCGGGGCGCCGCGATACGGCACGTGTACGATGTTGGTCTTCGTCACGCTCTTGAAAAGCTCGCCGGCGAGGTGCCCTGAGCCGCCGGGCCCGGACGACGAATAGTTGATCTGTCCCGAGCGCGCCCTGGCGAGCGCGACGAACTCCTTCACCGTCTTCACCGGCAGCGCCGGGTGCGTCATCAGCAGCACCGGCTGGCGCGTGGTGTGGCTCACCGGCTGGAAATCGCGCAGCGCGTCGACCGGCGGGTTCTTGTGCACGAACTGGCCGATCGCCATCGTCGACACGCCGCCGAGATAGAGGGTGTAACCGTCGGGCGGCGCTTTCGCTGCGAGCGTGGCGCCGATCATCCCGCCGCCGCCGGGACGGTTGTCGATGATGACGTTCTGTCCCCACGCTTCGGTGAGCTTCTGACCGATGAGCCGCCCGACGATGTCGGTCGGCCCGCCCGCGGGGAAGGACATCACCATGCGGATCGGTTTGACGGGGTAGGGCTGTTGGGCGTGCGCGCTGAAGGCTGCAAGCGCGACCAGCCCTACATACGCCAACGTTCTCACGAACCCCTCCGGTCGAAATTGTTTAACCGCAAAGGACGCCAAGGACGCAAAGGAAAAGCGAAGGTGTCATCGCGAGGAGCGATAGCGACGCGGCGATCCCGTGGCGCACGTACCGGACGCTCCGGGATTGCTTCGTCGCTGCCGCTCCTCGCAATGACCGTATTTGAAGTTCCTTTGCGTCCTTTGCGTCCTTGGCGGTCAATCAGCCTTTTAACTACGCGGCAGCGAGCAGGTCCCGCAGCACGTACGGCAGCACGCCGCCGTGCTTGAGGTAATCGACCTCGATGCCGGTGTCGATGCGCAGCGTCAGGGTGACTTTTTGCTGTTTGCCGTCGGCGCGCGTGATCGTCATCGTGACGTCCTGCATCGGCTCCACGTCGCCGCCGGCGATGCCTTCGATCGTGAACTGCTCGGTGCCGTCGATGCCCAGGGTCTTCACGTCCTCGCCCGGCTTGAACTGCAGCGGCACCACACCCATGCCGATCAGGTTGGCGCGGTGGATGCGCTCGAAGCTCTTGACGATCACCGCGCGCACACCGAGGAGCTGCACGCCTTTGGCGGCCCAGTCGCGCGACGAGCCCATGCCGTAGTCGTCGCCGCCGAAGATGACCAGCGGCGTGTTGCGCTCGCGGTAGATCTCGGACGCTTCGAAGATCGTCATCTGGCTGCCGTCCGGCTGGACCTTGGTGACCGGTCCTTCGGTGCCCGGAGCGACCGCGTTGCGCAGGCGCACGTTGGCGAACGTGCCGCGCACCATCAGCTCGTGGTTGCAGCGGCGCACGCCGAAGTGGCCCCACTCCGAGGGCGGCGCGGGGAAGCGGCTCAGCCACTTGCCGGCCGGAGTACCCGGACGGATCGGGGTGGACGGGCTGATGTGGTCGGTGGTGATCGAATCGCCGAGGATCGCGAGCGCACGCGCGCCGACGATGTCGGTGACCGCGCCCGGCGTGCGCGTGACGCCGTCGAAGAACGGCGGCTCCTTGATGAACGTGGAGTTGTCGTCCCACTTGTAGACCGCGCCTTCGACGGTCGGGATCGCTTCCCACAGCGCCTTGTTGCCCGACAGGTCGCCGTACTCGCGGCGGAAGTTCTCGGCGTTCGACGCGAACTTGGCGAGCGCCGCGACTTCTGCGGCCGTCGGCCAGAGGTCCTTGAGGTACACCGGCTTGCCGTCGCTGCCGGTGCCGACCGGATCCTTGGACAGATCGGTGCGCACCGTGCCGGCGATCGCATAGGCGACGACCAGGGGCGGGCTCGCGAGATAGTTCGCGCGCAGGTTGGCGTGGACGCGCGCTTCGAAGTTGCGGTTGCCCGAGAGCACCGCGCACGCGACCAGGTCTTTCTGCACCACCGTTTCCTCGGTCTTCGCGTCCAGCGGGCCGGCCGCGCCCATGCACGTGGTGCAGCCGTAGGCGACGACGCCGAAGCCGAGCTGCTCCAGATAGGGCAGCAGGCCCGCGTCACGCAGGTACGCGGTCACGACGCGCGATCCGGGCGCGAGCGAGGTCTTGATGCGCGGGTGCGGCTTGAGGCCTTTCTCGACCGCTTTCCTGGCGAGCAGACCCGCGGCCAGCAGCAGCGCCGGGTTGGAGGTGTTGGTGCACGAGGTGATCGACGCGATCAGCACGTCGCCGTGGCCGACGTCGAAGCCGTTGGCAGTCGCCTCGCGGCGGGTGAGATCGGCCGCGGGACGGGCGTAGCCGTTCTTGTCGACGGGCGCCGAGAACAGCGCATCGAAGTTGCGGCCGAGATCGGGCACGCTGACGCGATCCTGCGGGCGCTTCGGACCCGAGAGGCTGGGCACGATCGAGCCGAGGTCGAGCTCGATCACGCGCGTGTAGTCGATCTCGCCTTTGGCCGGCACGCCGAACATGCCCTGCGCCTTGTAGTAGGCCTCGATCGCGGACACCAGCTCCGGCGAGCGGCCGGTCATCCTGAAATACTCGAGGGTCTGCTCGTCGACCGGGAAGTAGCCCATGGTCGCGCCGTATTCGGGCGCCATGTTGGCGACGGTGCAGCGGTCGGCGGCGGTGAGCGCGGACGCGCCTTCGCCGAAGAACTCGACGAACTGGCCGACGACCTTCGCCTGCCGCATGATCTGCGTGACGGTCAGCGCGAGATCGGTGGCGGTGACCCCTTCGCGCAGCTTGCCGGTCAGGTGGCAGCCCACCACGTCCGGCGTGAGGAACGCATTGGGCTGGCCGAGCATGGCGGCTTCGGCCTCGATGCCGCCCACGCCCCAGCCGACGACGCCGATGCCGTTGACCATGGTGGTGTGCGAGTCGGTGCCGAAGACGGTGTCTGGAAACCAGACGCCGTCCTTCTCCCACACGCCTTTCGACAGGTACTCCATGTTGATCTGGTGGATGATGCCGTTGCCGGGCGGCACCACGCGCACCGTCTTGAACGCGCCCTGCGCCCACTTCACGAAGAGATAGCGCTCGGCGTTGCGCTTGAACTCGATCTCCTGGTTGCGCTGCACGGCGTCGGGGCGGTTGTGGACGTCGATCTCGACCGAGTGGTCGACCACGACGTCGACCGGCACCAGCGGCTCGATGCTGCCGGCCGACACGCCGAGGCGCTCGGCGGCGGCGCGCATCGCCGCGAGATCGTTGAGCGTGCCGAAGCCGATCAGGTCCTGCAGCACCACGCGCACCGCGATGAAAGGAATCTCGGTGGTGCGCGCGCCGTTGGCCTGCCATGCGGCGAGCGCCTTGACGTGGTCTTCGGTGACGCGCTTGCCGTCGCACTGACGCACCAGCGCTTCGAGCACGACGCGCAAGCTGCGCGGCATGCGCGACACCTTGCCGAGGCCCGCGGCTTCGAGCGCCGCGAGCGAGTGATATCTGCCGGTCTTGCCGGGCGACGGGGTGAATTGAGTGAGCGTTTTGAACGTGTTGTCGGTCATCGGGTACCCCTAGAAGTCAGAGTTGTTTGGGCGGCCGCGGCGGGCGCTGAGAGAAACGCCGCTCGAAAATGATCTCGGCCAGCCGGTTCTTCATCATCTCGATCGAGCCGCCTGCGATCATCCAGCCGCGCGAGCGGCGCAGGCAGTACGAAACCAGCGTGTCTTCGGTGTAGCCGAGGCCGCCCATCACCTGCATGGCCTCGTTCGCGATGTCGAAGCCCACCTGGTTGCACATGAGCTTGGCGATCGTCATCTCGTCCACGGCCGGAAAACCGCGGTCGGCGTTGGTGGCCGCACGGTAGAGCAGCAGCTGCGCTGCGTCGAGCTTCACTTTCATGTCCGCGAACTTCCACTGCAAACCCTGGAATTCGCAGAGCGGACGGCCGAACTGCCTGCGCTCCAGCGCGTAGGTGCGCGCGAGATCAAAGCAGTAGCGTCCGTAGGCGAGCGAGCGCGCGGCGTTGCCGCAGCGCTCGGCGTTGAAGCCCGAGATCTGTTTCTTGAAACCGCCCGCGGGCAGGAGCACGTCCTCGGGCGGCACGTAGACGTTGTCGAAGAAGATCGGCGCCCATTCGTTGCCCGACATGAACTTCGACTCTTTGCCGATGGAAAAGCCGGGCGCGTTGCGCCTGAGCATCACCGACCCTATGCCTGCGACCCCCGGGCCGTAGCGCACGTACACGAGGTAGATGTCGGCGTGCGGGTTGGGGAAGACTTTCGAGCCGTTGATGCGCCAGCCTTCGCCGTCGGGCGTCGCGGTCGTTTTCAGATCGGTGGTCGCGGAGCCCGCGTCGGGCTCGGTCATGCCGACCGCGATGACTTCCTCCGCGCGCAGCACGGGCGCGAGAAAGCGCTCCTTCTGGTCTGCGTTGGCGAATGCCGCCAGCGTGCGGATCGCGCCGAAGTTGCCTTCCTGGATGACGTCGGCGCTGCGCGGGCAGAATTTCGCGATCTCTTCGATCGCGATGACGGCATCCATCACGGTGCCGCCGGCGCCGCCGTCTTCTTCGGGGAGAAGGATGCCGAGCAGGCCGGCCTCGGCCATCTTCTTCGCGATGTCGTGGGGAAACTCGGAGGAGTGCGCGCGCTCGAGCGCGCCTTCGGCGAGCTCCTTGCGCGCGAACGCGGCGACCGAGTCGCGGAACATCTGCTGCTGTTCCGTGAGTGCGAAATCCATACTGCGAACTCCGAGGGGTTTCCTGCTGGCGCGCTTCGAGGGGGCGCGAGGTTGAGTGGTGCCTCGAAAGCAACTAGTATCTGCGCCCTGATTTTACTTCAGCGCGACCATGGACGACCAACTCAAGATCGAGCGCCGCGCCGCCGCACTGTGGATGACGCTCAACCGGGCCGACAAAGCGAACGCGCTTGCCGTCGGCATGATGGAAGGCGCGGTGAAGGCGCTGCGTGACGCGGCGGTCGACGATTCGATCGAGGCCGTCGTGCTCACCGCCGCCGGCGAGCGCGCTTTCTGCGCGGGCGTGGACGTACGCGAGCAGCCCGCGGACGGCGACGCGGCCGCGCATCGCAAGCGCCGCTCCGCGGCGCTCGCCGCGTTCATCGACGCGGTCGTGGATACGCCCAAGCCTGTCGTCGCGGCGCTCAACGGCATCGCGAGCGGGGGCGGCGGCATGCTCGCGCTGCTCGCCGATTACCGAGTCGCCGTGGACAGCGCGGCGATCGCGCTGCCCGAGATCAACCTCGGCATCTCGACCTTCATCGGCGCCGAGATCGCGATGGAGATCGGCGGTCTCGCGCTCGCGACCGACCTGGTGCAGACCGGGCGGCGCATGTCCGCGGACGAAGCGTTCGCGCGCGGCCTGTTGAACCGCGTCGTGCCGCGCATCGAGCTGGAAGCCGCCGCGGCGCAGGCCGCGGCCGAGCTCGCGGGCAAGGACGGCAAGGCGTTCGCCGCGAACAAGGCGTGGCTCAATCGCCGCGTGAAGCGGGTGCTGGCGGAGGCGCGCGAGGAACACGAAAGGCATAGAAAAAAGTGACGGATGAAACGGTGACGGGTAAAGCGGTGACGGAATGAAACAGTTCGACAGGTTGTTCAATGCACGCGCGATCGCGGTCGTCGGCGTGTCCGAAGACCCGGTGCGCCCGGGATCGCAGACGGTGCACACGCTGCTGCGCAACGGCTACAAAGGCCGCATCTATCCGGTCAATCCGAAGTACCCCGATTTCGAAGGGATGAAGTGCTACCCGTCGATCGCCGCGATCGAAGACGAGATCGACGTGGTGGTGATCGGCGTGCCGGCCCGCGGCGTGATACCGGTGATCGAGGAGTGCGCCGCGAAGCGAGTGCCGTTCGCGGTGGTGCTCTCGGGCGGATTCCGCGAGAGCGGCCCCGAAGGCATCGAGCGCCAGGACCGCATGCTCGCGATCGCGCGCGCAGCCGGCATGCGCATCGTCGGACCGAACTGTCTCGGCCTCGCGAACATCCACGACGACGTCTACGCGGCGTTCGGCAGCATCACGCGTGATCCCAGGCTCGAGAAAGGCTCGGTCTCGCTGGTCACGCAGAGCGGCGGCTTCGGCTACAGCATCGCGCTCGCGTGCTGGACCGCGCACATCGGCTTTTCCAAGGTCATCGCGGTCGGCAACGAAGCCGACATCGGCGTCGTCGAGTTCATCGACGGGCTGCTCGACGACGACAAGACCGAGATCATCGTCGCCTACATCGAAGGTCTCGCCAACGGCCGCGCCTTGCTGGAAGTGGGCCGGCGCGCGCTGGCGGCGGGCAAGCCGGTCCTCGTGTGGAAAGGCGGCGTGACCGCGCAGGGCGCGCACGCGGCGGCTTCACACACGGCCAACCTCACCGGCAGCTACGACTACTATCGCGCGATGTTCGAGCAGTCGGGCATCGTCGAGATCCGTGAGATCCACGAGGTGGTGGATGCGATCAAGGCATTCCGGTCGGGCCGCTTCCCGATGGGCAGGCGTTGCGCGGTGATGGGCGGCTCGGGCGGGTCGGCGATCGTCTTCGCGGACGCCGCTGAGCGCGCGGGGCTCACGCTCGCGACATTCACCGCAGAGACCGAGCGCAAGCTGTGGACGGTCGTGCCGGCGATCGGGGCGGTGCACAACCCGGTGGATTTCACCGCGGGCTATATCCACGGCGGCAATCGAGAAAAGTTCAGGACCGCGGTGCAGACCGTGCTCGACGATCCCGGCGTCGACGCGCTGTGCGTGAACTTCGCGACGGTCGGGGGCGCCGGCGGTCTCGCCGGCGCGGAAGTGCTGCGCGACATCGCGCAGAAGACCGACAAGCCGATCGTCGTCTTCCTGTCGGTGCCCGAGCCCCATACGGCCGGGGCGCTGCCGGTGTTCGAAGCGGCGGGCATCCCGGTGCTGCCGTCGCCGGGAAGGGCCGCGCAGGCGATCGCCACGCTCGCTCGCTACCGCGAAGCTCAGGCGCGGGTAGCCGAAGGCGCCGCGGCGTTTTCGTCGGATGAGGACCTGCCGCAGGCCATGCGCCCGGCGCTGCTCCGCAACGCCGTCGGCACGCTGTCGGAATCCGATTCGAAAGGCATCCTGCAAGGCATCGGCATCGACTGCACGCGCGACGTGCTCACGCGCTCGGTCGGCGACATGCCGCTCGACACGCTGCGCGCACCCTACGCGGTTAAGATCGTGTCCGCCGACATCCCGCACAAGACCGAGATCGGCGGGGTCAAGCTCAACGTGAGCGCGGACGATCTCGCCGAGGCGGTCGAAGCAGTGAGGACCAACGCGCGCACCCGCGCGCCGGGCGCGCACGTGGACGGCGTGCTGGTCTCGGAGATGATCACCGGCGGCTTCGAGCTCATCGCCGGCGTGGTGAACGACGTCGTGTTCGGGCCGGTGGTGGTCGTCGGCGCCGGCGGCATACACGCCGAGATGTTGCGCGACACCGCGTCCAGGCTTGCGCCTTTCGACGAGGCGACGGCGAGGGCGATGCTCGACGAGCTGCGCTGCAGGCCGATCCTGAACGGCGTGCGCGGCGCGCCGGCGCTCGACGTCGGCGCGGTGGCGCGCGCGCTCGCGGCGCTGTCGCGCTTCGCGTGGGCGAACCGCGACGTGATCGCGGAGATCGACATCAATCCGTTGTTCGCCCTGCCGAACGCGGCGGTGGCGGCGGATGCGTTGATCGTGACGAAGCGGACGGGTTAGACGATCGTCATTCCCGCGAAGGCGGGAATCCATTCTGAAGTTGCGACTCGAACATGGATTCCCGATCCGCTCCCGCTATCGCGGGGTCGGGACTGACGATTCGGCGAGTCCCGTAGGGATCTGACGAAGCGGACGGGTTAGACGATCGTCATTCCCGCGAAGGCGGGAATCCATCTTGACGTTGCGACTCGACAATGGATTCCCGATCCGCTCCCGCTGTCGCGGGGTCGGGAATGACGATTCGACGAGTCCCGTAGGGATCTGACGAAGCGGACGGGTTAGACGATCGTCGTTCCCGCGAAGGCGGGAATCCATTCTGAAGTTGCGACTCGACAATGGATTCCCGATCCGCTCCCGCTATCGCGGGGTCGGGAATGACGATTCGGCGAGTTACGCGCCTTCCGCCTCCAGCGCCAGCGCCGCTGCGGTCACCACCGCCGCGATGCGGCCGACATCGCGCAGCTGCTGCGCCGTCAGACCGTTCTCCTTGAGCATCTTGTAGTGCGACTGCACGCAGAAGTGGCACTTGCCGACGATGCTCGCGGCGAGGGCGAAGAGCTCGAAGCGCTTCTTGTCGACGCCGCCGTGCGTGGCGTAGGCGTTCATGCGCAGCTCGGCGCGCTGGCTCTTCAGATCGGGATCGTCGGCCATCTCGACGTACGGATACCAGACGTTGTTCATGCCCATCAGCGCCGCGGCCTGCAGCGCCGCGTTCGCGTCGGTGTCCGAGAGCTGGCCCGAGCCGCGGATCGCGTCGACGATCGTCTTGGAGCGCGCCGCATAAGCGGCCGCGAGGCCCGCGCCGAGGGCATCGGCCGCGTCGAGGCTGCTGCGCGCCAGCACCCCGTCGAGGTTGAGCCTGATGTCTTTTGCGTAATCGGGAATGCGCTCCTTGAGCGCGTTCAGGAAGTCCATGTTGTCTCCTCTGAAACGAAAACGCCCTCACCGCGACGGTGAAGGCGCCTGGGTGAGTCGCGCCGTGACGGACCACGGCGCGCGGTTCACGTCTTACTTCAGCGTCTCACCGCCGACCGTGCGGTTGCACGGGCACAGCTCGTCGGTCTGGAGGCCGTCCAGGATGCGCAGCGTCTCTTCGGGGCTGCGGCCGACGTTCAGGTTGTTCACCGTCACGTGCTGGATGGTGTTCTCCGGATCGACGATGAACGTCGCGCGCAGCGCAACGCCCGCACCCTTGTCACGCACGCCCAGCTGGTCGACGAGCTGGCCGGTGGTATCGCCGAACATGTAGTGGTTCAGGCTCTTGAGGTCCGGGTGCTCGCGGCGCCAGCCGAGCTTGCTGAACTCGTTGTCGGTCGAGCCGGCGAGCAGCACCGCGTCGCGCTCTTCGAACTGCTTCGCGAGCTTCGCGTAGCCGGTGATCTCGGTCGGACACACGAACGTAAAGTCTTTCGGGTAGAAGTAGATGACTTTCCACTTGCCCGGGAAGGACTTTTCGGTGATCGTTTCGAACGCCGACTGGCCTTTTTCTTCGTGCTGGTTGAACCCCGGCTTCACACCGGTGACGCTGAACGTTTCGAGCTTGTCGCCTACAGTCTTCATAAATTGCGTGTTCCTTTACCTGTGGTTGCTTCGAGAACAGCTTCGTCCCGAGACTTCGAAGATACGGCATACGCCCCGATAGGGGAAGTTGACTTTTTGTATCGAGGCGATAGATGCATCCTATAGAGGGCTGCAAGCGGCGCCCGTTCGGCGGGCGCATTTCTTGCGGCATGTAAAGCCATGTCCGAGCCGACCGACATGCTGGTCTCGCCGCGGGATCTCGCCGAGCGGCATCTCTTCGCGGTCGAGCCGCCGGAGGTGCTCTATCACTACACCTCGCTGCCGTCCGCTTACGCGATCCTGCGCAGCGACGCGCTGTGGATGACCAAGATCCGCTATCTCGACGACACCAGCGAGCTCGAGATCGGCATCGCGACGTTCAAGCTGCTGCTCGAGGAGCACCTGAAAGCGCCGGCGCCGCCGGACGAGCACCAGCTCTTCGAGGCGGTGCACAACGGCCTGGGCTCGGTCGCCGCGAGCAACATCTGCGTCACGAGCTTCTGCGAGCACGGCGACCTGCTGTCGCAGTGGCGATGGTATGGCGAGGGCGGGCGGGGGCTTTCGCTGGGCGTGTCCATGAAGGTCCTGCGCGGGCTCGCGCGCGGGACGATCAACCTCTGGAAATGCATCTACGACGCGGACGCGCACCGCGAGCTCTTACAGTCGATGATCGAGCGCCTGCTCGCCGCTTACCGCCTGGAGTGCGACGGCTCGGGCGGGCCGCTCGGCGCCGAGGCGAGGCACTACCTCGTCGAGCGCTTCTTCGCGAGCTTTCTGCAGATCGCGCCGATCATCAAGAACCCGAACTTCGCGGAGGAGCGCGAGTGGCGCCTGGTCACGCTGCCCGTCGACATCGACGACGAAGCCTACGGCGTCTCCATGACCGGCGATCGCATCATCGAGCGCTACGAGCTGCGCTTCCCGCGCGATGCGGACGGTATCTGCCGCGCGATCCCGCGCATCGTCGTCGCGCCGACCAAGGATCCGGAGCTGATCGGCGAAGCGATCGCGCTGCTCTGCCGCAAGCGCCGCATCGCGTGCGACACCATCGCGTACTCGCAGATACCGTTCCGGCACCGCTGACGTAGGGTGCGTGATAACGCACCGATAAAGGCGCGGTGCGCTCGCGCGCACCCTACGCAGGCCATTGCGTGGGGCTTTCAGCCCATTCCAACAGTCTTGAGTATCTCGATCCTGTAGATCACCCGCTGCTCGCCCGGCTGGCGATACGGATACCTGTCCTGCCCGAGATACTTCTTCGCCATCGCGTCGATGTGCGCGTCGGCGCCGTCCTGCGTGATCTCGCGCACGCGGCCGCGCACTTCGACGTAGCGATAGGGGTTGTCCGGATCGGCGATCGCGATCGCCACGCGCGGGTCGCGGCGGACGTTGCGGTCCTTCTGCCGCCCGACCGCGGAGTTCACCCACACCTCGCCGTCACGGTAATCCACCCACACCGGCGTCGTCTGCGGACTGCCGTCGGGCATGAGCGTGGTGAAAGCGCCGAACGCCTTCTTGTCGAAGAGATCGCGATACTTTTCCGGAAACGGCATCGAAGCGCTCCTACTTCATCTCGATGAATTCGAGCTGCACGCCGTCCGGGCCTTCGAAGAAGCACACGCGGCGGCCGCCCGAGACGACGGTCTCTTCGAGGATGTGGATGCCGCGCGCCTTGAGCTTCTCGACGATCGAGTCGAGCTCGTCGGTGTCGATCGCGAGGTGCTCCATGCCGTATTTCTGTTCGCGCTTCTGCTGTTCCAGGAACTTCGAGACGTTGAGCGACAGGCCGTGCAGGTCGAGGCGGTAGCCGCCGGCGGCGTTCTGGCTGACGATCTTCGCGCCGAGGGTCTCGACGTAGAACTTCGCAGTCGCTTCCGGATCGCGGGTCTTCAGGTGCAGGTGGTTCATCTTCAGCATGGCGGTCTCCTCCCTGTGGGAATGCGCATTGTGGCGCATTTGCCGTCGGGCCGTCATGCCGTCAAATGGATTCCCGATGGCTCCCGCTATCGCGACTCGGGAATGACGTTCAGCGCGCTTCGAGCCTGGTGTGCTCGATGAGCTTGTTCGCCCGCCACCAGGCGAGGAGCTCGCCGAAATCGCCGCCGAATTTGGTCTCCTTGAGCGCTTCGAAGACGCTGGTGCACGCGGCGATGGGCGTGGCGTCGATCCCCTGGACGGTGGCGGTGTGATCGCAGATCCAGAAAGCGCGTTCGAGCACTTCGGGCGGCAGGGTGTTCAAGGCGGGCGTTTCCGCGAGCGTCGAAGGCAGGGGCTCGGCGTGGACCGCCGCAGCGAGCGCGCAACACGCTACCAGGAAGAGGGCACGGGAGGGCGCAGGGGCTTTCGCGGGCATGGCCGGTCTCCTTTCAAGACGACGCCCGAGTCTCGCCCATGCGCGCGGGGCGCGAATCCGCCTCACTGCGTACCCCGCCGCGCCGTACGGAAACGACCTAGGCAGGCCGTCCCAGCAAGAACGCGGCCGCGAAGGTCAGAGGCTGGAGCGGAACGATTCGTAGTACTGGAGGACTTTCGGGACGTACGCCTGCGTCTCGGCATACGGCGGGATCGCGTTGCCGTTGCGCATGACCGCGCCCTCGCCGGCGTTGTAGGCGGCGATGGCGAGCTTCTTGTCGTTGCCGAACATCGCGAGCAGGTCCTTGAGGTACTTCGCGCCCGCGGTCAGGTTCTTGATGGGATTCAGGAGGTCGGTGACGCCGTAGCGCTTGCCGGTATCGGGCATGACCTGCATGAGGCCGGTCGCGCCCTTGCGCGAGCGCGCCCTGGGGTTGTAGCCCGATTCGGCGAGCACGACCGCGTGCAGCAGCGCGGCGTCGACCTTCTGCTCGGCGGCGACTTTGGCGATCATCTCGGTGAAACGGGGGGTAACCTTGACGCCGTGCGTCGGCCGGAACGACGGGCCGGCGACTGCCGTGGTCGTGGCGCCGTCGGCCGTATCGATGGTCAGCGTGCCTGCCGCGGCCGCGGGGGTGGCCTCGACGACCGGGGGTCTGGTTTTCAGGAACAGCTCGTAACGCGAGTTCACGCGGACGTCGGTGAAGTGCGCGCGCCCTTCTTCGTCGATGTAGCGATAGATATCGGCGGAAGCGGGCGCTGCGGCAGCAGCGAGCAACACGAGTCCGAAGACGTGACTGCGTCTGATCATCCAAACCTCACGAGCGATGGGTGAAAAACGGCGCGGGGAGCGTGCTTCGCGTGCCCCCTCGTTTTTGCGCGACCGGGCGTCTGACGCTCACAGGCGACAGAAAGTTCACGGCTTTTTTGCGACAATTCATGAGCTTGCCGGGGCGTCCCGGCAGAATTCAACGATCGCAGCGACTTGCAAGGAGGAATGGAGAATGAGCGCGAACTACCTGCCCGAGGTTCTGGAGACCACCGAGGCCGAGCGCCTGGCCACCGGCTTCACTTTCACCGAGGGACCGCTGTGGCACCCCGACGGCTTCTACTATTTCGTCGACCTGCGCCAGAACAAGCTCTACCGGATCACCCCCCGGCAGAAGCCGGAGCTCGTCCGCGAGACCCAGGAAGGCAACGGCACGACCTTCGACCTCCAGGGCCGGGTGATCCACTGCGAGCACAACGCCCGCGCGGTGACGCGGCTCGACCCGGCCACGGGCAAGGTCGAGGTGATCGCCGACCGCTACAAGGGCGCCCGGCTGGCCAAGCCGAACGACGTCGTGTGCCGCTCCGACGGCAGCCTCTTCTTCACCAACCCCGAGAAGCGCGTGCCGTTCGACCAGCGCGATGCGCCGAGCGATGCGAAGGAAACCAACGTCTGGGACACCGCGGGCGTCTTCCGCATCGCGCCGGACGGCGCGGTCTCGCTCGTCGGGAACTGCGAATATCCGAACGGCCTCGCGTTCTCGCCGGACGAGCGCACGCTGTACGTCGCCAATACGCGCTCGTCGAAATACATCCACGCGCTGGAGATCGACGCCGCGGGAACGATGGTGAAGCGCAGCATCTTCGCCGACATGAACGAAGGCGAGAAGCCCGGCATCCCCGACGGCCTGAAGGTCGACAGCCGGGGCCGCGTCTACTGCACCGGCCCGGGCGGGATATGGGTGTTCACGCCCGACGGCAAAAAAGTCGGCGTGATCGAGTTTCCCGAGCAGTCGGTGAACTTCTGCTTCGGCGGCCCGGACCTCAAGACGCTCTTCTGCTGCGCCCACACCTCGGTGTACACCCTGCGCGTGAAGGTGCCGGGCAACCCGCACCCCTGGTACAAGCTGCGTCGCTAGCGCCTGCGATCGTCGTCCGGCGAGGAGTAGCTCTTCAGCGCGCGCCGGATGAACTCGAACTGCGCCTTCACTCGCGTGCAGGCGTCGCACAGCGTGAGGTGCAGCCGCAGCGACGCGCGCTGCGCGAACGTGAGCTTGTGGTCGAGGTCGAGCGAGAGGAGGCGGCTCGCCTCCTTGCACGTGATCCTCATTGCGCCGCCCCCGGCGCAATCAGGATCACATTCGTCCGGCCGATCCTCATTGCGCCGCCCCCGGCGCAATCAGGATCACATTCGTCCGGCCGAGTCTCATCGCGCAGACATGAACCAGCGCTGCTCGAGGCACGCCCGCAGCGCCATGCGCGCGCGGTAGATCAGCACCCAGCAGTTGTTGGCGGTGATCGAGAGCTCCTTGCAGATCTCCTCGACCTCGATGCCCATGATCTCGCGCATCCTGAAGACGAGCGCGGCGTTCTTCGGCAGCTTGTCCATGCAGGCCTCGAGGACCTCGAAGAACTCGCGCTGCGTGAGCGCCTGCTCGGGATCGGCCCACGCCGCCGGCCGCTCGAGGTAGTGTCCGTCGTCCTTGAAGAGCGCGTCGAGGTCGTCGAGGTTGGTCTCGTCCTCGATCGGCAGCGGCCGCTCGCGGCTGGCGCGCCTGAAGTGATCGAGGATCTTGTGCTTGAGGATGCCGATCAGCCAGGTGCGCACCGCCGAGTTGCCGCCGAAGCGCCCGGCGTTCCTGATCGCCGCTTCGATCGTCTCCTGCACGCAGTCTTCCGCGTGCGACTCGTCGCGCAACTGCGCCATCGCGTAGCGCAGCAGCGCGCGGCGGTGGGATTCGAGCTCGGCGAGCTCGATCACCTCACTGCTTCCGGTTGAGCGCATCGACTTTCGCCTTGAGCGTCTGCGCGTCGTTCATGAAGGTGTCCAGTGTAACCCCGCGCGCGACGAGCACGCTCGCCGGCTTGATCGCGGCGCTGTATTCCTGGCTGCCTTCGTCGACGTCGAGCAGCCATGTGAGCGCGAGCGCGCCGCCGAAGAGGAGCACCGAAATTCCGGTGCCGACGAGCCCCAGCGTGCGCCGGCGCGCCCGGCTGTTGAGGAGCAGGTGGCGGAACAGCATGTAGGCGAGCACCGCGGCCGCGGCGGGGATCGCCACCCAGCCGATCCAGCCCTGGTCGAACGCGAACTCGAGGTATTCCAGTGCGCTGTCGAGCGCCATCACGGCGAGGAAGGCGGCGCAGGCGATCGAGCCGTGCGCGGCGAAGTTCGGCGTGCGGCCCACCGCGCTGCTCACGAACGACCAGATCGAGATCCACACCGCGATGCCCGCGGCGAACGCGAGCACCGGCGCGACGAAGGTGTATTTCTCTTCTTCCTCGAACGTCCGGACCCAGCCGTTCGCGAGCATCACCGCGAGCACCAGCGCCGCGAGCGCGACGAACACGATCGGCCGGCGGTAGAGCGCCACCGCGCGCATCGGGCGTTCCGCCGCGACCGCGTGGCCGCGCGGCCGCACCCGCAGCTGGGTGTGGCCGATGCGCACGAGATCGTCCGGTCCGATCGTCGCGGCGCTCACGCGCTCGTTGCCCGGCCGTACCGAGAGGCCGTTCAGGGTGCCCGTGCTCGAAACGCTGTAACCGGTGTCGGCGGCGGGCTCGATAACGAGGTGCGCAGGGGCGATGTACGGATCGTCGATGATGACGTCGGCGTCGTAGCCGCGCCCGATGCGGCAAGGCCAGCGGTAGACTGCGTGGCGCACCGTCACGTCGCCGTGGCGGTCGACGATCTCGACGAAGGCTAGCGGTTCCATTCGATGCTTTCGATATAGCGCCGCGCGAAGCTCATCGCGGCCTCGAACGGCACGCCCTGCATGTTGAGCGACGAGTGGAGCGCGCGCTTCGAGCTGTCCACCGTCGCCAGCCGCGCGAACACGTCGTACAGGCCGGTGAAGCGCTTGTAGGCGCGGCTGCAGATCACGAGCTTGCCGCGCGTGCCTTTGAGCGCCACGACGCTGTCGTGGCAGGCCCAGCGCGTGTGGTGCTTGCGGTCGTAGCCGCTGGCGCGCGGATCGAAACGGCTTTCCTGGAGGCTCGCGAAGCGCAGCGTCCCGAGCTTCACGCTGCGCAGCACGTTGTGCCGAAAGGCGACGGTGCCGGTCTGCAGCCGCGGATCGATGTACAGCGAGGACGGCAGATGGCAGCCGTAGCTGTCGATGGTGTAGGCCTTGTCGGTCTCGCGGTTGGTCGACGCCGAGCACTGCATGAGCTCGCCGGTCTTGCCCGGCAGGGTGAACTCGTCGAACTTCTCGACCGCCATGCGGCCTTTGAGCACCGCCTGCATGAGCGATTGCCCGTGCGCGAGCAACTGCGCCCCGACGAGCGTGCGGAAGTCGGCTTCGGTGTGCTCGGTCTTCGCGGCGGTGTCGAGGAGCTGCCGCGCGTACTTCGCCGGCACCATCAGGCTCACGAGCTGACCGTCGCGGCGGCTCGCGACGTTCACGCCGTACACCCGGCCGTTCGCGTCGAGCGCTGGCCCGCCGCTCATTCCCGGATTCACCGCGCCGGTGAAATGGAAGTGCTCGTAGTACTGGTCTTCCGATCGGCCGTTGTACGTGCCTTCGGTGACGGTGATGCCCTGACCGAGCGGATAGCCGATGGAGAAGGCGCGGTCGCCCTTGGAGAGCGCGGCGTCGCGAAACTTCAGCGGCGGCGCGTCGGCGATGTCGCTCTGGACGACGGCGAGGTCGTGCACGACGTCGATCGCGAGTATGCGCAGCGGTCCGCGGCGCCCGTCGGGCAGCACGTATTCGAGGCGGTAGGTTTCGGGCTCGAGCGCCTTGTCGGCGACGACGTGGTAGTTCGTCACCATGACGCCGTGAGAGCCGGCGACGAAGCCGCTGCCGGTCGACGTATGCGAGTTGCTGCGGCCGAGCAGGACGCGGATCTGCGCGACGCTCGCGCGGCTGTGGTCGAAGATCGCACGCGCGTGCGCCGAGAGATCGTTCTCCTGGGCGTTTGCGGCGGAAGCGAGCATCGCGGCTGCATGCGCGATGAGGAAGGCGAGGATGCGGATGCGCATGAGCCGAATTGTAAGGCGATCGCCGGCGGGCCGGCGATCGCCTCGGACCGCGCTCAGCGGTTCGGACCGCTCTCCGACGGCGAGCTCGGGAACGTGAACGTCTTCGTCATCATCTTCCTGTCCATGAACTGCGAGCCGGTGAGCATGCCTTTCCTGCCGGTGTCCATCATGTCGTACTGCTGGCCCATGTAGGTGAGGAACTCCTGGCGGCTCACCATGCCGTCCTTGTTGTTGTCCATCGCGCGCATCATGCGCTCGCTCCAGAAGTGGCTGGAGAACTCGACCGCCGCCGACGGGAAGGGGCTTTGCGCGGCCGCGCCCGTTGCCGCGAACGCGAGCACGCAGGCGGCGAGCATCGTCTTCATTCGAGTGATCATCGTCGTCTCCTCGCCGCGCGCGTCAGATGATCGCGCCGAGCGTGCTGCCGTGCTCGTACGCCGCGGTCGGGAAGGTCGGCGTGCGCGCGCCCTGCGCGTCGGCGGGGACGACGATGCGCTCGGCATACCACGCGCCGGGCGCTTCCGACACCGACGTCGGCGTGGCCTGCGCCGCGCCCGCGGCGAGCAGAAGGGTGCCGATGAGAAGCTTCGAAACAGAGGCTTTGGTCATGACGATTCTCCTGTAAGGGTGGGGTAGCCGGCGCGCTCGCACGCACCGTGCGCGTTAGACGCGACCGGTGCTGCGCCCTTACGGGAGAATTTTTGGGGGACTGCTGTAAGGAAGTGCGGTCTGGAGCGACGCGCGGTCGGCAAAGAGATCGTCATTCCCGACCCGCGTCAGCGGGATCGGGAATCCATTTTGAAAGGGCCTCGAAAATGGATTCCCGCTTTCGCGGGAATGACGGACGCGGGTTATTCCGCTTTCAAGCCCGCCGCCCTGATGATCGGAAACCACTTGTCGATCTCGGCGCGGTGGTGCTTCGACAGCCCTTGCGGGGTCTGCTCTTCGCGCGTCGGGATGTCCTGTCCGAGGTCGGCGAATCGCTTCTTCACGTCGGCGTCGGTGAGGGTGTCGACGATCGCCGCGTTGAATTTGCCGACGACGTCGCGCGGCGTGTTCTTCGGGAACCAGTAGCCGTGCCAGACCGCGGTGTACAGGCCCGGGAGGCCGGCCTCGTCCACGGTCGGAATCTCGGGCGCCGCCGCTTGCCGTGTCTTTGCGGTCACGCCGTATGCGCGCAGCTTGCCGGCCTTGAGATGCGCGGAGATGTTCGATACCTGCGTGACGTAGAGATCGGCTTCGCCCGCGAAGAGCGCTTGCAGCGCCGGCGCGCCGCCGCGATACGGCACGTACTGGAACGTCGTGCCGATCGCGTTCTGGAAGTAGAGCGCCGCCATGTGCGATGCGCCGCCGACGCCGCCGGTGGCCATCAGCGCCTTGCCCGAGTTCGCCTTGGCCCACGCGACCAGCTCCTTCAGGTTCTGCGCGGGGACGGCCGGCTTGGAGATGATGACCTGCGGGTTGGTCGCCACCATCGCCACCGGCTCGAGGTCGGTCACGAGGTTGTAGTTGAGGTTGTAGTACGCGCCGTTCACCACGTGCGTGCCCCAGTGGCCGAGGCTCACCATGTAGCCGTCGGGCGCGGCGCGGACCACTTTCGCCACACCGATGCTGCCGCCGGCGCCGGTGGTGTTGTCGACGAGGATGGGCTGCCCGAGCACCTTGCGCATGCGCTCGCCCATGATGCGCGCGAGCGTGTCGGTGGGGCCTCCGGCGGAGAACGGCACGACGATGGTGATGGGCTTGGCGGGGTAACCCTGCGCCGCCGCCGGGACCGCGGCGAGCAGGGCCGGGACGAACACACAGGCGAGCAGCGGTGCTTTCATTTGTTTCCTCCTCCTTGGACTTGGAAAACCTGCACGGCGCAGCGGTGGTCGCGGACAGTCTATACCTGGCGATGCGCGGTGCGTTACGCTTCAGCCTGGCGCGCCGAAAACCAATGTACGGTGCGTGGCAACGCACCGCAAAAGAGCCCAGGGGAGGAGTCATGCGTCCCGATCACGTCGGCTATCGCAGGTCGGGAATGACGATCGTAACGATCGCGGTCTCGCTCATTGCGCTGCCCTGCTTTGCCCAGACCTATCCGGCCAAACCCATCCGCATCGTCACCGCCGAGCCCGGCGGCGGCAACGACTTCACCGCGCGCACGATCGGCCAGGCGATCGGCGGCCGGCTCGGGCAGCCGTGGGTCGTCGACAACCGCGGCGGCGCGGGCGGATTGATCGCGGCGGAGATCGTCGCGCGCGCGCCGGCAGACGGTTACACGCTGCTCGTCTACGCCGGCAACATCTGGACGATCCCGCTGCTCCAGCCCAACGTGCGTTACGACCCGCTGCGCGACTTCGCGCCGATCTCGTGGGCCGCGCGCTCGCCGAATACGCTCGTGGTGCATCCCTCGCTGCTGGTGAAGTCGGTGCAGGAGCTGATCGCGCTCGCGCGCGCAAAGCCCGGGGCGCTCTCGTATGGCTCCGGCGGCACGGGTGCGTCGACGCACTTCGCAGCCGAGCTGTTCAAGTCGATGACCAGGACCGACATCCTGCGCGTGACGTATCGCGGCAACGGTCCCGCGCTCACCGACCTCGTCGCGGGAAACATCCAGGTGATGTTCAGCCCGACCGGCGCCGCGACGCCTCATGTGAAGAGCGGCCGCGTGCGTGCGATCGCGGTGACGAGCATCGAGCCCACGCCGCTCGCGCCGGGACTGCCGACGATCGCGTCGGCGGGACTGCCGGGCTATGAGTCGATACAGATCTACGGCGTCTACGCGCCGGCGAAGACGGCCGAAGCGATCGTGCGCCGGCTCAACGAAGCGGTCGTGGCGGTGGTGGGCGTGTCCGAAGTGCGAGAGCGCTTTCTCAATTCGGGCATGGAGCCGGTGGGCAGCACGCCGGCGGAGCTCGCTTCGGCCATGAAGACCGATATGGCGCGGCTGGCCAGACTCGTGAAAGAAGCGGGGATACGCGAATAAAAGCGTTTTAACCGCAGAGGACGCAGAGGACGCAGAGGAAATCAAAGGAGAAGAACGAAATGCGGCATCCACTTAGAGAGAAGTTCGAGGCGGGCGGCGTTGCGCTCGGGTTGCTGACGAGGCTTGCGCGGTCGGCGGACATCGCGCGCATCGCGAAGACGACCGGCCACGATTTCGTGATGATCGACGGCCAGCACGGCGCCTACAACATCGAGACGATCTCGGGGATCGCGCAGGCGGCGCTCGCCCTCGGCATCGCGCCGCTCGTGCGCGTCCGGAGCTGCGACGATCCGGCGACGCAGGTGATCCTCGACGTCGGCGCGACGGGCATCGTGTTCCCCGACATCAACACCGCGGCGGAAGCGAAGCGCGCAGTGGATCGCGCGCGCTTTCCGCCGGTCGGCCGGCGCTCGGTGGCCGGCGCGTATCCTCAATTCGATTACCGGCCGATGTCGATGCCGGACACCGTCGCCGCGATCACCGATAACACGCTCGTGGTGTGCATGATCGAGACGCCCGAAGGCCTGGACAACGCCGCCGCCATCGCCGCGGTGGAAGGGGTCGACGTGATCCACGTCGGCTCGAGCGACCTGCTCACCGCGATGGGCAAGCCCGGTGCGATGGGCAGCCCGGAGCACATCGCTGCACTCGACCGCGTGTTCGCCGCGGCGAAACAGCACGGCAAGGTCGCGGGCGTCGGCGGCGACCGCAACGTGCCGCGGCAGATGGATTCGATCAGGAAAGGCGCGCAGTTCCTGACGACCAACAGCGACATCGCGTTCATGATGGCCGAAGCCAACCGCGTGACCGGCGAGCTGCGCAAAGCGATGAAGGAGGGTTGAGATGCGACACACCGAGCTGCGGCAGCGGGGACGGGCGATCCTTCAGGGCAACGAGTGCGTGTCGCCGGCGAGCGTCTACGACGCGCTGTCGGCGCGCTGTGCGGCGCTGGCGGGATTCGAGCTGGGCTTGCTGTCCGGGTCCATCGCGTCCGCAAGCACGCTGCCCGCGCCAGATCTGGTGGTGATCACGCTGACCGAGTTCGCCGATCGCATCCGGCAGGTGGTGCGCGCGGGCAACCTCACGCTGATGGTCGACGCCGACCACGGCTACGGCAACGCGCTGAACGTGATGCGCACGATCGAGGAGACCGAGCATGCGGGCGTCTCGATCGTGGCGATCGAAGACCTCGTGTTGCCGACGCCGTTCGGCGCCGAGTCCGACCGGTGCGTGTCGATCCCCGAGATGACCGGCAAGCTGCGCGCGGCGCTGGCGGCGCGCAGCGATCCGTCGCTGGCGATTGCAGCCCGCTGCGCGGCGCCCGGCATCGAAGGCACCGAAGCGACCGTCGCCCGCGCGAAAGCGTACGCGGCGACCGGCGTCGATGCGATCTTCATCGTCAACTTCGAGGATTTCGCGGTCGTCGAGGCGGTGCACGCCGCGGTGAGCCTGCCGATCATCACCGGCTCGGCAGGCGGCGGCGTCGATCGCAAGCGCCTGCGCGACGCGGGGGTGCGCATCGCGCTGCAAGGCCACCAGCCGATCGCGGCGGCGGTGAAAGCGTTGACCGAGACTTACGAGCACCTGAAGAAAGGCGGCTCGCCGTCCGACTTGAAGCCGCGCATCGCGTCCGCCGACCAGATGGCGCGCGTGACGCGCGCGGCGGATTACGACGGATGGCAGCGGGATTATCTCAGCGTGCGCTGACCGGCCAGCCCAGCCACTCGCACGCCGCGCGTCCCATGATCCACTCGAGGTCTTCGCCCGACAGCCACGGCATCTCCTCGGTGAACAACGTCACGCACTCGCGGTAGCTGCCGCGCAGGCGTGAGAGGTCGCTGCCCCACAGCATGCGCTGCGGGCCGAAGGCGTCGTAGACGCGACGGACGTATCGATGGAGGTTTCGGTACGGATACGGCGCGTCGGTATAGGAGGGCAGCGAGCTCACCTTGACGCCGATGTTGGGGCGCTTCGCGACCGCGATCAGCTTGTCGAAGTTGCGGAAGGCGTGGTCGTCCTTCACGCCCTGCTCGAGCGCCATGTGATCGAGGATGAGCTTGAGCGCGGGGTGCTTGTCCGCGATCGCGTCCATCACGTGCAGGTTCTCCTGCGAGATGCCGACATAGATCGGCACGCCGGCTTGCTCGGCGGCGCTCCACACCCAGTCGGCGTCGCCGCTCGCCAGGGTCTCGGGCGAGCGCTTGAAGTTGAAGCGGATGCCGAGCATGCCGGGCTGGTCGCGCCACGTCGGCATCCATTCCCGGTATTTCGGATCTTTCGCGTCGATCTTGCCCATGACCGCGTAGCGATCGGGATGCGCGCGTGCCGCGTTCAGCGCGAGATCGTTGCGCGTGCCGTCGAGCCGCGGCGGCACGATGACGACGCGGTCGACGCCGGCTTCGTCCATCTCGCGCAGAAGCTCGTCCGCGCCCAGCGGCTCGGGCTGGTGCGCGCGCGTGTTCGGCATCCACGGCCGCTCCGGCGTGTTGGCCGCCCAGATGTGCACCTGCGAATCGACGATCAGCACGTCACTGCTCCGTGATGCCGGCTTCGCGGATGATGCGGCCCCATTTCTCGCCTTCGCTCCGGATATAGGCGCCGAACTGCTCGGGCGTCATCGTCCACGGCTCGAGCCCGTACGGGCGCAGCGCTTCGATCGTATCGGGCGCGTTGAGGATGCGCACGATCTCCTGGTTGAGCTTCGCCACGATCGGCTGCGGGGTCTTCGCCGGCACGACGAAGCCGTACCACGCGTGCGACTCGTAGCCGGGAACCCCGGCTTCGGCGATCGTCGGAAGCTGCGGGAATATCTTGGAGCGTTTCGCCGTCGTCACCGCGAGCGCCTTGAGCCTGCCCTGCTGGATGAACGTCGCCGCGCTGGGCTGCGACGCGAAACCGAGCTGGGTCTGTCCCGCGACGAGATCGACCATCGCCGGCCCGCCGCCCTTATAAGGCACGTGCAGGAGCTCGATCTTCGTCATGCGGGCGAACAGCGCACCCGCGAGGTGCCCCGCGCCGCCGGTGCCGGACGTGCCGTAGGCCAGCGACTTCGGCTGCTTGCGCGCGAGCGCGATCAAATCCTTCACCGAGCTCGCCGGCACCGAAGGATGCAGCACGAGCACGTTGCCGCTCGACACCGCCGACGTGACCGGCGCGAGATCGCGCAACGGGTCGTAGCCGAGCTTCTTGTAGAGCAGCACGTTGGTCGCGAGATTGCCGACCGCGCCGAGCATGAGGGTGTAGCCGTCGGGCGGCGACTTGGCGGTGAGCTCCGCCGCGACCGAGCCGTTCGCGCCGGCGCGGTTGTCGACGACCACCGGTTGGCCGACCGATTCGGCGAGCCGCGTCGCGACGACGCGGCACACCGCGTCGATGCCGCCGCCCGGCGCCTGGGACGCGATCATGCGGATGGACTTGGAGGGATACTGCTGAGCGTGGACACTTGCCGCCGCCGTCATTGCGAGGAGCAAAGCGACGAAGCAATCCCGTGGCGCACGGTGTCTTTTGTTTGTTCGGCCCAAGCCATCACCTCGACGCGCGTTGCTTCGCGCTGCGTGCCGATGATATCTCGTGGAGCGAGGGTGTTACCAAGGTTTCGAACAACCGCGAGCACGTTCTAATATACAGGACGGTGTTTCATCTGCTACATTTTGTGCCGCCTTCCTGTCGTGACGTTCTTCGTTTCTTTGTGGACAAAACCGCAGCAAAAGTACTACGCGCGTTCGAGCATCTGTGCCGTGTGGAGAATCCCGTCGCGGTGAGCGCGCTCGCGAGCCGATTCAAGCTCACGCGGAGCAACGCGCACCGCATTCTTCGGACGCTGGTCGATCTGGGCTACGTCCATCAGCTCGAAAGCGGCGATTACGCGCCTACGCTCAAGATGTGGGAGCTCGGCAGCCTCGTGCTCGGCCGTCTCGATTTCGTGCAGATCGCCAAGCCCTATCTGAAGCAGCTCAATGCCTCGACCGGCGAGTCCGTCTACCTGGCGGCCGTGAGCGCCGGGACGGTGGTCTACCTCGACGTGCTGGAGAGCAGCTATCCGATTCGCATCAACGCGACGATCGGCGGCGCTGCCCCTCCCCACTGCAGCGCGAGCGGCAAGCTCCTGTTGGCTTTCAACGGCGAGTTCGCGGATGAGTATCTGAAGAAGACACTGGACAAGCACACGGCGCGCACTCTCACCAAGCCGGCCGAGGTGCGGAAGGTGCTCGAGAACGTGCGCAAGAACGGTTACGCGATCAACGACGGCGAATGGCGCGAAGGCGTTTGCGGTGTCTCCGCTCCGATCCACACCGCGTATCGGCAGGGGATCGCCGCGATCGGCATCACCGCTCTCAAAGAGCGCACCAATCGCACGAAGCTTCTCGGCTTCGCCGAAGCGCTCAAGCAGACCGCCGCGCGGATCTCGCGGGAGCTGGGCTACCGTCCGATGCTGGCGCGCGCGGGTTCCTCCACGCTCGCCGCCTGATTACCGAACGCCTGCCAGGAGCGCGTTCGCGTCCGGCAGCGTCTCGAGCGTCAGGATCGTTGCTATCAGACGTTCGGCGCGCTCGCGGTCGAGCGGAGCAGGGCCCGCCTGCAGGCAATCGAGCGCCTTGTCGCTCAGGTCGCGTTCGCTGAGGGGCGCCTTCTCCGAGCCGGGGATGTGCTCGACGTGATGCTCGCGCCGCCCGTGTCGCCGGGTGGTGAGCGCCACCGTCGCGGCACGGCTGTTGCCCCATGCATTCTCCACGCGCACTTCGATCGATCGGGCGAAGCGCACCGTCTGCGGGTCGCAGACCGCCCCCGGCGCGATATCAGCGACTCCGAATCGTTTGCGCAGCATCGCCACCGCGACGGAATACTGGACGCTGAACTGCGCCGCGACCTGCGGATCCTCGCCCGGGTCGAACGGCGCGCCCACCAGGCGGTGCACATAAGGCGAGATCGTTACGTCGGCGCTTACGATGTCCTGGGAATCCGGGGCGAACTCTCGCGCGAGATAGAGCGCGGCCTCGACCGCGGTGTGGTTGCAGGCGCAGCTCGGATAGCGCTTCACCCCGGTGTGCACGTGGGGCCAGGTGCGGCCCAGTCCATCAAACAGGAGTGCGGGCTCGCCGTTCTGATAGAGATCGTAAAAGCCGGAGCGTCCTTCGAACGCCTGAGTCGCCGCGGTGATGCCGCATGCCGCCATCGAAGCCGCGAGCACGCCGTCGTGTGCGGCGAAAGACGACGAGTAGCGTTTCGCGAGGCTGCGTTCGATATTCGGAAGCTGGGTCGCGGCGGCATGGTTCGCCGCGAGCCCGAACGCATGCGCCGTCGCTTCGGCGTCGAGCCGCATGAGACGCGCCGCGGCCGCGGCGGCGCCGAAGATTCCGTAGATGGACGTGAGATACCAGCCTTTGTGCGGCAGCGCGGATGCGGCCCCGAGCCGTGTCACGACGTCGTTACCCAGCACCAGCGCTTCGAGGAGCTCGCGCCCGCTGCGATCCTCTCGCTCGGCGACCGCGAGGGCCGCGGGCAACACGACGCTGTCGGCGTGCACGCTCCCGCGCTCCGTAGCGCGCATGCCGTCGAAGTCGAGCGCCGCGGATGCCGCGCTGTTCAGGAATGCCGCAACGCGCGCGGGCAGGCGCACCGCCGTCGTCCAGACGCTGCCGTGCGCGGCTCCGCCTTCTTCGATCATCAGCGTGCGCACCGACTCTATTCCCGGCGCGTCCGCGCCGGCCCAGGCCACCGCGAGCGTATCGAGTGTCATGCGCTTCGCGGCATCGAGCGCGTCCTTAGAAAGATCTTCCCAGCGAGTCCCGGCGACGTGGGCGGCGAGGCGCTGCGATATCGACAGTTCGTCCATGTGCGCTCCGCTACTGGATGCCGGAGAGGAGACGCTCCGCGTTCCCCGACCAGATGAGCGCCTTGTCCGCTTCGGAGATGCCGCGGTTGTCGGTGAAGAGCTGGACGTCCTTGTATTTCATGCGGCCGCCCGGATCGTCGTGCGGGTAGTCGGTCGCGAAGAGGAACTGCGACGCGCCGAAGAGCTGCACGGCTTCGGTGAGCTCGGCCTCCTCGGTCTCTATCGTGAAGTACAGATTCGACTTGAAGTAATCGCTCGGTGCCTTGCGGTTCTTCGCCTTGTAGTCCTCGGGGGAGACGATGCGCTTGCCGCCCTCGAGCTTGCGATAGTTGAAGCGCGGCGCGGCGTCTTCCGATTCGTAGTCGACGACTTCGTTCTTGAACACCGAATCGAGGTGGGCGACCAGCGGCTTGATGAAGCTCACGCCGGCCTCGGTGAAGACGAAGTTGAGCTTGGGGAAGTCGTCGAGGAGGCCGCTCGTGATGAGTGAGACCAGGCTCATCTGGCCTTCCTGAGGCGCGAGCACATCGAGCCCGTTGTACTGGTAGTTGAGCAGGTTCGTGATCCGGTGGCCGTGCTGGATGTTGTGCAGGAAGAGCGGCATGCCGAGCGCTTCGGCGCGGGCGAAGAACGGCCAGAGCTCGCGGTGGCTGCCGAAAGGATCGGAGTAGCAGTGCTCCTTCACCGGGAAGACCTTGTCGAGGATGACCGCGCAAAAGCCGTTCTCCCGCGCCCACTCCATCTCGCGAATGGCGTTGTCCACGTCCTGGAGCGCCACCAGGGCGCCGCCGATCAGCGCGTCCGGGTACCGCTTCAGGAGCTTGAGGATCGAGAGGTTCCAGGAGTGCGCCATCGCGTTCGCGAGGCGCGGCTCGATCAGATAGGTGAACAGTGCCGAGGTGAGCTGGGGAAACAGGAACTGCTTGTCGATGCCGAGCTTCGCGTAGTCCGCGAGACGCTCGTCCATGTAGTACGCGCCGCGATAGCGCGCGCCGGTGCCGGGCGGGGGCAGCGGCGTCGAGCCGGGAACGCGCGGCGGCGCGCCGGGGAACTGCACGTCGACGAGGAGGCCCTTGTCGTCCCACACGAACTGGGGGCACAGCGCGGCGAATTCGTCGCCGACGTAATCGTAGATGTCGGGCGGCAGAAAATGGGTGTCTGCGTCTATGATCATGAGAGTTCCGGGATGATGAGGGCGCGCAGATCCCCGCGCGCTTACGGTTGTGCGGAGAGGTCGGCGGAGCGCACGAGCCCCGCCGACTGATCGACTTCGGTCTGGAGGAAACGCGCGAACGCTTCGCGCGTCGTGGTCTTCGGCTCCAGGCCCTGTTTGATGAAGCTGTCGCGCATGTCCGGGCTGCCGACCGCAGCGACGATCGTGGCGTTGAGCCGGTCCACGACGTTCGCCGGGACGTCCCTCGGCACCAGCACCCCGTACCAGCCGTAGCGCGCGTATCCCGGCAGTCCGGACTCGGCCACCGTCGGAAGAGACGGCATCACCACGCTCCGGTAGGGCGTGCTGACGGCGAGCAGCCGGATCTTCTTCGCGTCGGCCAGCGGTATCACCGCGGGGAAGCTGCCGAACACCATGTCGACCTGGCCCGTCGCCACACCGGTCACGCCTTCCGCCACGCCCCTGTAGGGCACGTGCACGATCTTCACGCGAGCCATGCTGTTGAAGAGCTCGTTGGAAAGATGCGCCGAGCTGGCGACGCCGGATGAGGCGTAGTTGAGCTTCGCGGGCCGGGCACGCGCGAGTCGGATCAGCTCGGCGACGTTCGCCGCGGGCACGGCAGGATGGACCGCGAGCGCGAACGGCACGGTAACGACGAGCGACACCGGAGCGAAGTCCCGCAGCAGGTTGTAAGACAGATCCTTGCGCACGAGGTGTTGCACGGTATCGGCCGCCGCGGCCATGAGAAGGGTATAGCCGTCGGCGGGCGCACGCGCCACGGCCGCGGTTGCGAGCATTCCGCCCGAGCCCGTCCGGTTTTCCACGACGACGGTTTGTCCCAGGTCGCCGGACATCTTCGACGCGACCATGCGCGCGGTGATGTCCGTGCCGCCGCCGGCGGCAAAGCCGACGAGCATGCGCATGGGCTTGTCCGGATACGCGGAAGCCGCGTGACCGATGCTCGCCGCGGCGAGCATCGCGGCTCCACAGATGGTCTTCGCGATTCGCACTGTCTCCTCCGTCTTATGTTCGATGCGCAGCCCGGGATGCCGCGCCTGTCCTTCGATGAGCGGGTGAAGGCTACTATGGCGGCGGCGCACGCACAACCTCGTGTCCTAAATATTGGAACGCCATTCCATAAATTTGACGCATCGTTCGTCGTGGCCGTAAATTAGCCCGCTGCACCCCTGCGCCATTCCAAAGCCCGCCCCCGCCACGAGACCACGAAGCAGAGCTCACTATGATCATCGACATGGACACGCATATCCTGCCGCGCGACATCTACGACCACATGAGCGGCAGGACCGCGGACCTGCGTCCGCGCTTCGAGTTCGATGCCGAAGGCACGCTCGTCAAGTGGGATTTCCCCGGCAACTACCACGTGCGCGGAACGACGCCGCTGCCGCCGCCCGGCGCCGGCGGCAAGCACAAGGGGCTGACCGACATGGAGCATCGGCTCGAGGAGTTCGACAAGCTCGGCATCGAGCAGCAGCTCCTGCTGCCGCAGTTCTCGGCCATCTATTTCAACTACACGCTCGAGCCCGAGCTCGCCGCGCAGATGGCGCACTCGTACAACCTCAGCATCCTCGATTACCTGCGCAAGTATCCGAAGAACCTGATCGGTTCCGCGCTGGTCGCGCTGCAGGACGTCGACGGCGCGATCGCGGAGATGGAGTGGGCGCGCAGGGAAGGCTTTCGCAGCGTCGCGGTCGACAAGGTGTTCCCGGTGCGCGAGCACCAGTTTTCCGAGACGCTCGGCAGCCACCGCGAGCTGTGGCCGTTCTTCAAGCGGGCGGAGGCGCTCGGCATGCCGATCGTTCTGCACAACATCCAGCACGGTCACCGCATCAGCAACCTGTCGATCTTCCAGCGCGACGGGCTCGACGTCGCTTCGCCGGCCGAGGGCCAGTTGAGCCTCGTCTCGCTCTGTACCAGCGGGCTCTTCGATGACTGCCCGAACCTGAAGGTCGTATTCACCGAAGCCGGCTCGGCGTTCATCAAGCCGATCGTCGAGCGCTTCGACGCCGCGTACGTGAAGCCGCCGCTGAACTACGAGGACGAGGACGCGCAGGCGCGCTTCCATCGCCGCGTGAAGCCGGGCGCGGAGCGGCTCTCGGCAGGTAAGCGCCTCACGACGGTGGAGGAGTACGAGAGCCGCAACAACGAGCCGGTCAGCCATTACTTCAGGAAGAACCTCTTCTTCACGATCGAGACCGAGGAGCCGGAGCTGCCGGACTCGATCGATCTCATCGGCGCCTCGCAGTTCCTGTTCGCGACCGACTACCCGCACGACGATCCGGGCGGGCGCATGAAGTACAAGGACGTGCAGCTCCTGCGCGATCACCCGCGGATCTCGGAAGCCGACAAGGACGTGATCCGCAGCGGCTCGGCGCTGAACATGCTGCCGAACTAGCACACAAGAACAGAAGGAGGAGGGACCATGGAAGCCAGGCTCGTCGGCGCCGATGTCGTCAAACGCATGCTGCACGACGGCGAAGAGATCGCGCTGCTCGACGTGCGCGAGGAAGGCGTCTTCGCCAAGGCGCACATGCTGCTCGCCGTGCCGGCGCCGCTCTCTCAGCTCGAGATCCGTGCGCCGCTGCTCGTGCCGCGCCGCTCGACCCGCGTGGTGCTGACCGACGACGGCGAAGGCCTGGCCGCGCGCGCTGCGGCGGTGCTCGGCAAGCACGGTTACACCGACGTCGCGGTGCTCGACGGCGGGCTGTCCGCCTGGGCCGCCGCGGGTTACGAGGTCTACAGCGGCGTCAACGTGCCGAGCAAGGCGTTCGGCGAGTTCGTCGAGCATCACTATGAGACGCCGCGCATGGAGCCGGCCGAGCTCAAGTCGCGCATCGAGCGCGGCGACGACCTCGTGATCCTCGACAGCCGGCCGCTCGCCGAATACAAGCGCGTGAGCATTCCCGGCGGCATCGACTGCCCGGGCGCCGAGCTCGCGTACCGCGTGCACGACCTCGTGAAGTCCGACGACACCCTGGTCGTCGTGAACTGCGCCGGGCGCACGCGCAGCATCATCGGCGCGCAGTCGCTGCTGAACGCGGGCATCCCGAACCGCGTGGTCGCGCTCAAGAACGGGACGATGGGCTGGCATCTCGCCGGTTTCCCGGTCGCCAACAACCAGGACCTGATCGCGCCCAGGCCGAGCGAGGCCGGGCTCGCCAAGGCCAAAGCGGTGAAGGAGCGCGTCGCGCGGCGCTTCGGAGTGCAGTCGATCGGCGCCGCGCAGCTCGACGCGTTCCAAGCCGAAGCGTCGACCCGCACGCTGTACCTCCTCGACGTGCGCAGCCCCGAGGAGTTCGCCGAGAAGCACATGGAGGGCAGCGTGTCGGCCCCCGGCGGCCAGCTCGTACAGACGACCGACGCGTTCGTCGCGGTTCGCAACGCCCGCATCGTGCTCATCGACGATCACGGCGTGCGCGCGACCATGACCGCGTCGTGGCTCGTGCAGATGGGCTGGGACCACGTCTACGTGCTCGAGAACGCGATGGAATGCGGCCAGTGGGTGGCGGGCCCGGCGGCGCATCCGGTGCTCGGGCTCGACGCGATCCGCTGTGAAGCTGTCTCGCCGGCAGCGCTCAGGCAGAAGCTCGACGGCGACGCCGTGAGCGTGCTCGACCTCGACACGCGGCCGCGCTATCGCGAAGGCCACATCCCCGGCGCGTGGCACGGCATCCGCGCGAACCTCGCGCAGAACCTGTCGAAGCTTGCGCCGGGCAAGCCGCTCGCGATCGCTTCGGCCGACGGCGTGCTCGCGAAGCTCGCGGCCGCGGAAGCCGCGGGGCTCACCGGCGCGCCGGTGCTCGTGCTCGACGGCGGGACCGACGCGTGGCGCGCGGCGGGCTATCCGCTCGAGGCCGGCGAGACGCGGCTCACCGACGACACCGAAGACGTCTGGGTACGCCCCCACGAGCGCACCGGCGACCGCGAGCACGCGATGAAGGACTACCTCACGTGGGAAGTCGACCTCATCACCCAGATCGGACGCGACGACGACGCGCGCTTCCGGCACTTTCCCGTGGAGTAGAGCAGACATGACGATTTCGACGGACGTACTGGTCATCGGCGGCGGCAACGCCGCCCTGTGCGCGGCGCTCGCCGCGCGCGCGCAAGGCGTGTCGGTGATGGTCCTCGAGCGCGCGCCCGAAGACGAGCGCGGCGGCAACAGCCGCTTCACCGAAGGCTCGATGCGCTTCGCGTTCAACGGTCTCGACGATCTCCTGAAAGTCGTGCCCGACCTCACCGACAAGGAGAAAGAGGAGACCGATTTCGGCCGCTATCCCGAAGACGAGTTCTTCGACGACATCGCGCGCTGCACCGATTACCGCAGCGATCCCGACCTGGCGGAGATGCTCGCGAAGAGAAGCTTCGAGACGGTGTGCTGGCTGCGCTCGCTGGGACTGCGCTACGTGCCCAAGTACGGCAAGCAGGCCTACAAGGTCGGCGGGCGCTTCACGTTCTCCGGCGGCGTGGTGGTGGAAGTCGTCGGCGGCGGGGCGGGGCTGGTCGATGCGCTCTACAAGCTCGCGGCCGACCGCGGCATCGACGTGCGCTACGACGCGCGCGCGCTTTCGCTCATCGCCGACGACACCGGCGTGCACGGCGTGACCGCGCGCATCGCCGGCGTGACGCAGGAAGTGCGCAGCCGCGCGGTGATCCTCGCGTGCGGCGGTTTCGAGGCGAACGCCGAGTGGCGGGCGCGCTACCTCGGACCGGGCTGGGATCTCGCCAAGGTGCGCGGATCGCGCTTCAACACCGGAGACGGTCTGCGCATGGCGATCGACGCCGGTGCGCTGCCGTACGGCAACTGGTCGGGCTGTCACGTGGTCGCCGGCGACCTCAACGCGCCCAACTACGGGGATCTCAAGTTCGGCGACGCCTTTCAGAAGCACAGCTATCCGTTCGGCATCCTCGTCAACGCGGAAGGGCGGCGCTACTTCGACGAAGGCTACGACTTTCGCATGTACACGTACGTCGAGTGCGGCCTCGCGCTCGCGCGCCAGCCCAAGCAGCTCGCCTACCAGGTGTTCGACGGCAAGGTGCTCAAGCTCCTGCGCGACGAATACCGCCTGCGCAGCGTGACCAAGGTGCGCGCCGATACGCTCGAGGAGCTCGCCGCGAAGCTCGAAGGCGTGAACGGGCAGCAGTTCCTCGCGACGGTGAAGGAGTTCAACGCCGCCGTCGCCAGGGACACGCCGTTCGATCCGAACAGCAAGGATGGCCGCCGCACGAACGGGCTCGCGGTGGACAAATCGAACTGGGCGAACACCATCGACGAGCCGCCGTTCGAAGCCTATCCCGTGACGACCGGCATCACCTTCACGTTCGGCGGGCTGAAGGTGAATACCGCGGCCGAAGTGCACGACGTCGATTCGCGCGTGATCCCGGGACTCTACGCCGCCGGCGAGATGGTCGGCGGGCTGTTCTACAACAACTATCCGGGCGGCAGCGGGCTCATCTCGGGCGCGGTGTTCGGCCGCGCGGCCGGCACGTCGGCGGGCGAATTCGCGCGTTCGGCCTGACGCGTACGAACCACATCCTAGGAGGAACCATGAGCGCCGTTCTGGAGAAGAAGGAAGCTGCGGTCGATTCGCAATCGGTGTCGGAGCGGCTGGCGCGCCACATCGCCGCAATGGATTACACCGCGCTGCCGGCGAGCACGATCGAGGTGTCGAAGAAGCTCATGCTCGATACGCTCGCGTGCGCATGGGCCGGCCGCGACGCGCCGGGCGCGCCCGAAGCGCATGCGCTGGTCGCCGCCGACGGCGGCACGCCCGAGTGCACTGTCTGGGGTTACGGCGGGAAGCTTCCGGCTTCCGCGGCGGTCTTCGTGAACAGCCTTTTCGGCGCGGCGCTCGACTACGACTCCGTCAACACCGTCCACGCCGACGTGTGCGTGCTGCCCGCGGCGCTCGCGCTGGCGGAGCGCCAGCACGCGAGCGGCAAGGCCTTCCTGACCGCATACGCGCTCGGCGCCGATCTCGCGTGCCGCATGGGCGGCGCCATCACGGGCGCGCACAAAGGCTGGTTCACGACCTCGATCTACGGCGTGTTCGGCGCCGCGGGCGCCGCGGCGAGCCTTCTGGAGCTGGACGCCGCGGCGACCGCGCACGCGTTCGGCATCGCGCTCAGCCAGGCCGCCGGAACGCAGCAGGCCAACATCGAGCAGGCGCTCACCAAGCGGCTCCAGGGCGCGTTCTCGGCGCGCGCAGGCGTGTTTTCCGCGCTCCTCGCGTCCAGAGGCATCACCGCGCCGCGCGAATCGCTCGAAGGCAAGTTCGGCCTGTTCACGCTCTACCAGGAGGGGGATCCGCTCAAGCTCTTCGAAGGTCTCGGCAAGACGTACGAGCAGGAGAAGACGAACCTGAAGAAGTATCCGACGTGCGCCTGCGGCCACGCATCGCTCGACGCCGCGTTCGCCCTGATCCGCCAATACGACCTCAAGCCCGAGGACGTGACCGCGATCGAAGTGAAGCATTCCCCGTTCATGCACCGGCTCGTCGGCGCGCCGTTCGACCCGACGACCAACCCGCAGGTCACCGCGCAGTTCAGCGTCCAGTACGCGCTCGCGAGCGCCCTCATGCGCCGGCGCGTGAGCATCGAGGACATCCAGGACGCCGCGGTGCTCGATCCCGCGATACGCGAGATCACGCGGCGGATCACGATCGTCGTGGACGAATCCAACAGGAGCGGTCGCGCTCCGTCGACGGTGAGCATGGAGACCCGCAAGCACGGGCGCGTCACGCACACCGCCGAGCGCTTCCCCTGGGGCACCGAAGCGCCGCCGACGGCGGAGGAATTTCGCGGCAAGCTCGATGCGTGCTTCGGCTACGGCGCCGAGCCGCTCGAAGCCGCACGGCGCAATCGCCTGATCGAACGTGTACAGTCCATCGAGGCAGTCGAAGACATGTCGAAGTTCTTCGACGGCATCCTGTGAGGCGCTCGACGACAATGCGCGCCGCGTTCTGTGCGACGCTCGCCCTGCTGCCGTTCGCCGCGTGGTCGCAGGCCTATCCCGCGAAGCCCATCCGCCTCGTCGTGCCTTTCGGGCCGGGCGGCACCACCGACATCCTCGGCCGCGTGATCGCGGACCGTCTGGGCGCCCGCCTCGGACAGCAGGTCATCGTGGACAACCGGCCAGGCGCCGGCGGCAACATCGCCGCCGAGGCGGTCGCGCGCTCAGCGCCCGACGGCTACACGCTGTTCCTCGGCTCCATGGGCACGCAGGCGATGAACGGTGCGATCTATCCGAAGCTCGCCTTCGATCCGATCCACGATTTCGCGCCGATCACCCGCCTCGTAAACAGCGCGAACCTGCTCGTCGTTCATCCGTCGATACCGGTGACGAACGTGAAGCAGCTCATCCAGCTCGCGAAATCGAAGCCCGGCCAGCTCAACTATTCGACATCCGGAATCGGCAGCTTCAACCACATGTCGGCCGAGCTCTTCCAGATGATGGCCGGCGTGAAGATGGTGCACGTCGCGTACAAGAGCGGCGGACAGGCGCTCACCGCGGTGCTCGTCGGCGAGAGCCAGCTTCTCTTCCAGACGATTCCGCCGGCCGTGCCCTTCGTCGAGTCGGGAAAGCTGCGCGCGCTGGCGGTGTGCTCCGCGGAGCGCCACCCGCTCTTTCCGAAGCTGCCGACCGCGAGCGAATCCGGGCTGCCTGGATTCGAAGTGAGCACGTGGTACGGCATCCTCGCGCCGGCCGCGGCGCCGCGCGAGCTCGTCACCCGGCTGAACGACGCGCTGGTGCAGGTCGTGAAGGTGCCCGCCACGCAGAAGCGCCTGACCGAGCTCGGACTCGATCCTGCGCCCAATACGCCGGGCGAGTTCGCCGCGCTCATCAAGGCGGACGCGCTGAAGTGGGGAAAGGTCATCAAAGCAGCGCAGCTCAAGGCGGAATGATGGCGGCGCGAGCATACGGCCTCGAAGATCGAGTCGCGTGGGTGATCGGAGGCTCGGGGTCGCTCGGACAGGAGATCGCCGCGGCGCTGACCGAAGCGGATGCTCGTGCGATCGTGTCGTCGCGCAGCGTCGCGGCGCAATGGCGCGAGCGTGACGGCGCCGGTGCATGGCCGCCGAGCGCGGTGAAGGTCGAGCTCGCGTCAGCCGCATCGGTCGACGCCGCCGCGCGCGAGATCCTGGAGCGCTGCGGGCGCATCGACCTGCTCGTCAACTGCAGCGCCGCGCCGATCTTCGGCGATTTCCTCGAGCTGGACGACGCCGGCTGGGACGCCGTCCTGCAGTCGAAGCTCCTCGGGTACATGCGCTCGATGCGCGCGGTGATCCCTTCGATGCTCGAGCGCGGCGAAGGCGCGATCGTCAACGTGAGCGGCCGCGGCGGCCGCCAGCCCACCGCGGCGCACTTGCCCGGGTGCTGTGCGAATGCCGCGGTCAACGTGCTGACCAAAGGGGTCGCCGATCTGTATGCCGGACGCGGCCTGCGCATCAATGCCGTCGCGCCGGGGCCGATCGACACGCCGCGCCATCACGCGATCGACAGCAGCAATGCGGAGCTGAAGTCGGCGGCTGCCAAGAAGCTGCCGCCGATGGGGCGGCTGGGCGCGCCGCGCGACATCGCGGACGCCGTGCTGTTCCTTGCGAGTCCTGCTGCGTCGTACGTGAGCGGCATCACGCTCGCGGTGGACGGCGGCGGTACCGCGACGGTCTGACACTACAAAGAGAAACGAGGAGAAGATCAATGCGCAGGATCCTGTCAGCAGCAGCACTGTGCCTCGCCGCCACCGCGGCTGGCGCTCAGTCGTTTCCCGTCAAGCCTCTGCGTATCGTCGTCGGCTACCAGCCCGGCGGCGCAGCCGACATGGTGACGCGGGTCGTGGCCAAGGGCCTCGGCGAGCGTATGGGCCAGCAGGTCGTCGTGGACAACCGCCCCGGCGCCGGCGGATTCATCGCCAACGAGCTGGTCGCGAACTCGCCGCCCGACGGCTACACGCTGCTCCTCGCGAACTCGTCATTCGCCTACATCCCCGGCATGTTCGCCGGCACCAAGCTCAAGTTCGACACGCGCGCCGACTTCATCCCGGTCGCGCTCGTCGCCACCACGCAGAACGTGTTGGTCGTCCATCCCGCCGTGCCTGCGAAGAGCGTGCGCGAGCTCGTCGCGATCGCACGCGCTCACCCCGGCAAGCTCAGTTACGCGTCGGGCGGTATCGGCGGCTCGACCCATATGGCGACCGAGCTCTTCAAGAGCATGACCAAGACCAACATCCTGCACGTGCCTTACAAGGGTAACGGACCTTCGATCGTCGATCTCATGTCGGGCCAGGTCGACATGACCATCGCGCCGATTCCCGCGATGCTGCCGTTCATCAGCGGCGGCGCGCGCAAGCTGCGCGCCCTCGCTACGACGGGTCTGAAGCGCAGCGCGATGCTGCCCGACCTGCCGACCATCGCCGATTCGGGCGTGCCGGGCTACGACGCGGGCTCGTGGTACGGCTACATGCTGCCGGCCAAGACGCCGGCGGCGATCGTCTCGACGCTCGAGCGCGACATCATGGCGTTCGGCAACTCGCCCCAGTTCGCCGAGCAGCTCAAGAACGGGGTGGGCTGCGAGCCCTCGGTGCTGTCGTCGGAGAAATTCCGCGAGCTCATCGCGGCCGAGACGCAGAAGTGGGGCAAGATCATCAGGGAAGCGGGCATCAAGGGCGAATGAGCGCCCATCTCAAGGACGGCAGGACGGTCAAAGGAGAACGCAATGAGTGACGGCACTGCGGCGAACCGGCCGCGCAACATGTTCGAGAAGATCTGGGATCGCCACGTCATCTCGAAGCGCGACGACGGCGAGTCGCTGATCTACATCGACCGCAACTTCGTGCACGAAGGTCCGTTCTACGCCTTCGATGCGCTGCGCCTCGAGAACCGCCGCATCCATCGGCCGCTGAAGCAGTTCGCCATCGCCGATCATTACGCCCCGTCGCTCAACCGGGCGGCGGGCGTCGCGGCCATACGCGACGTCGACATCCGCCGCATGATCGAGCAGCTCGAGAAGAACACGCTCGATTTCGGCGTTCCGTTCATCGGGATGGACGACCCGCGGCAGGGCATCATGCACGTCGTCGCCGCGGAGCTCGCGGTCGTGCAGCCGGGCATGGTGACCACCGCCGCGGATTCCCACACCACGAGCATCGGCGCGTTCGGCGCGCTCGCGTTCGGCGTGGGCGCATCCGAGATCAAGCACATCCTCGCCACGCAGTCGCTGTGGTTCCGCAAGCCGAAGACGCTGCGCGCCACCGTCAACGGGGACCTGCCTCCCGGCATCACGGCCAAGGACGTGATCCTCGCGATCGTCGGGAAAGTCGGGTTGTCGGGCGGCAACGGGCACGTGATCGAGTATGCGGGCTCGGCGATCCGCGGCATGACCATGGATGAGCGCATGACCGTGTGCAACATGTCGATCGAGATGGGCGCGCGCTCGGGCATGGTCGCGCCCGACGAGACGACCTTCGCGTATCTCAAGGGCCGCCAGTTCGCGCCCGGGCCCGAGCACTGGGAGCGGGCGCTCGCGTTCTGGCGCAAGCTCCCGACCGACGAAGGCGCCGCCTTCGACAAGGAGGTCACGCTCGCCGCGAAAGACATCGCGCCGATGGTGACGTGGGGCAACCTGCCGGAGCATGCGCTGCCGATCACGGCGCGCGTGCCGCACCCGGACGACGCCAAGACCGCCCAGCAGCGCGGCCACATCGAACGCGCGCTCGCTTACATGCAGCTCACGCCGGGACAGGCGCTGACCGAGATCGCGGTCGATCGCGTATTCATCGGCTCGTGCACCAATGCGCGCTACGACGACCTGGTGTCGGCCGCGAAGATCCTGAAAGGACGGCGCGCGGTCGTGCCGGCGATGGTCTCCCCGGGCTCGAGCGACGTGAAGCGGCGCGCCGAGGCGGCGGGGATCGACCGCATCTTCAAGGACGCCGGCTTCGAATGGCGCGACTCGGCGTGCTCGATGTGCGTCGGTTCGAACGGCGACTTCGCGCAGCCGGGCGAGCGCTGCGCGTCGACGTCGCCGCGCAATTACGAGAACCGCCAGGGCCGCTGGGTGCGCACCCACCTGGTGAGCCCCGCGATGGCCGCGGCCGCGGCCGTGACCGGACATCTGACCGACGTACGCACACTCGACTAGGGGCGATTCATGGAACCGTTTACCCGACTCACCGCCGTCGCCGCGCCGCTCGAGCGCGCCGACATCGACACCGACATGCTCATCCCGCAGCGCTACCTGCGCCAGCCCCTGACGGTGGGCTATCGTAATTTTCTCTTCTACAACGACCGCTACGACGCCGACGGCAAGCTCAAGGGCGATTTCCTGCTCGACCGCGAGCCTTACAACCGCGCGAAGATCTTCGTCGCGGGGCCGAACTTCGGCTGCGGCTCGACGCGCGAAGGCGCGGTGTACGCGGTCGTCGATTTCGGCATACGCGCGGTGATCGCGCCGAGCTTCGGGCCGTTCTATGCGAGCAACTGCTACCAGAACGGGCTGCTGCCGGTGGTACTGCCCGAGGACACGGTGCGCGCGATACTGAAGCAGCTTCACGACAAACCCGGCGCCGAGATCACGATCGACCTGCCCGGCCAGACCGTCACCGATCCGGCGGGCGGTCAGCATCGCTTCGAGATCGAGCCCGCGCGCAAGGAGCGTATGCTCGAAGGCATGGACGATATCGCCGCGACGCAGAAGCTCGCCGGGCAGCGGGACGCGCTCGAGCGCAAGCTCGAAGCGGAGACGCCGTGGCTCACCGGCGCGAACATGCAGGTGCTGGTGCGATGAGCGGGGCCGGTCTCACGGCCGTCCTCGGCGAGTTCATCGCATGCACGCGCATCAAAGACGTCCCGGAGGCCGCGCGACGCATTGCGAAGCAGGGCATCGCCGACTGTATCGGTGCGATGCTCGCCGGCTCACGCGAGCCGGCGGTCGCGGCGGTTCAGAAAGCCTTCGAGATCGATGCGCCCGCAGGCGGAGCGGCATCGCTGTATTTCAGCGGCAGGCATACCACCGCGCCGATCGCGGCATGGGTGAACGGCACCGCCGCCCACGTCCTCGATTATGACGACGTGGCGCTCAAGGGCAGCCACCCCAGCGCCGTGCTCGTTCCCGCGATCCTGGCCGAAGCCGAGACGCTCGGCTCGACCGGCGCCGATATGCTCCTCGCGTACATCGCCGGCTACGAGACGTGGGGCGAGCTGATCTCGCGCGAGCGCGGCAACTACCAGCGCAAGGGCTGGCATCCGACCGGCGTGTTCGGGGCGCTCGGCGCGGCCGCGGCCTGCGCTTCGCTGCGAAGGCTCGACGCGGTGAAGGCGAGGAACGCGCTCGGCATCGCCGCTTCGGAAGCGAGCGGCGTCATGGCGAACCTCGGCTTCATGACCAAGCCCATGCATGCGGGCAAGGCCGCGGCCTGCGGCCTGCTCGCCGCGCGCTTCGCGAGCGAAGGCGTGACCGCCGCGGCCGATGCGCTGGAGCACGAGCAGGGTTTTCTTGCCGCGTTGTCCCCCAGGGGCGAGCTGGACCTCAGAGGCGCAGCGGCGCTGCCGCCCTCGCGCTGGCGCATCGTCGACCAGGGTCTCGCGATCAAGCAGTATCCGGTGTGCTATCGCGCGCACCGGGCGATCGATGCGATGCTGGGACTCGCGCGCGAGCACGATCTCGCGGGCGAAGACGTGCACGCGATGACCGTGCGCTTCAGCGCGTCGCACAACGTGATCCTCAAGAACCACCGGCCGCAGAGCGCCATCGACGCGAAGTTCAGCATCGAGTTCGCGCTGGCGTGCGCGCTGCTGAAGCGGCGCGTAGGATTGCGGGACCTCACCGACGAGTTCGTGCAATCCGCGGCCGTGCAGCAGCTCGTCGAGCGCGTGCAGATCGACATCAACCCGGAGGAGATGGCCGGCACGTCCGGCTATTCGCCGTACGACGTGGTGCGCGTCGTCCTCGCCGACGGCCGCGAGCTGGAAAGCGAGCACGTCAGGCACGCCCGCGGAGACGCGGAAGCGCCGCTCGCGCCTTCCGAGCTGTGGGCGAAGTTCGAGGACTGCGCCGCGTGGTCGGGGCTGCCGCTCGATGCGCGCGCGCTCTTCGAATCGATCCAGGCGCTCGAACAGTGTTCCAGCGTGGCGGCGCTCGCCGGCGCCGCGCGTGCGAAGCCCTCGCGGCAAGCCGCCGTCGCAGGTTGATCATCCACACAACGAAGAAGGAGCCCTCATGGCCAAGCTGAGACACATCGCAATTACCGTGGACGACATGGAACAGACCGCCCGGTTCTACGAACAGGCATTCGACATGAAGCGCGTGCGCCAGTCCGACGTGGCCATCATGATGTCCGACGGGGTCATGAGCCTCGCGATCATCCATTCCGAGAACATCAACGCCGAAGGGCGTCGGGGCCTGCACCACATCGGCTTCCAGATCGACGAGATGGAAGACGCCGCGGCGAAGGTGGAGGGCAGCGGCGGCGTGTATCACGGCCAGATCAAGGGCGTAGGCGGCGGGCCGAAGTCGGAGCGCAAGTATCGCGACCCGAACGGCATCCACTTCGACATCGCGACCGCGGAGCACGTGCAGCGGGTGTGGTGCATCCCCGCGGACGTCGAAGAAAAAGTCTAAAGGTCGCAGGCGGCGGAGCGCGCGTCCGCCGCCTCGAAAATCCGCGCGGACTCCGGATAGAGCCGCACCAGCGTTTCGGCCGCCAGGCGCGTCATGATCGGTTGCAGCCATTGCGCGACTTCATTCGGCGACGCCCCGCGGTGTGCGGCGCCCCACGCGTCTTCGAGCGCCTGCGCGTTGCGCGATACCAACCCGGATACGCGCGTCTGCCAGTGGGGCGGATACTCGCCTTCGATCCAGTCGCCGCGGCCGCGGCCGAAATGCGCGATCGCGAGATAGCGCAGCAGCGCCGCCTGCACGCGCTGCGTGAGGAATTTCCCCGACCATCCGACGTGCAGCTCGTCCGCCTCGCGCGCGAGGTTGTAGGCGTGCGCGGCGCCGGCGCCGCCGAAAGCGCCCACGATGCCACCGATGAGCGCGCCGGCGCCGAGCGACATGCCGCCGGCGACGAGGTCGGCCGCAAGCCCGGTGGCGGCGCCGGTGACGAAGCCGCCCAGCACGCCCGTCGCGCCGACGTCGACCGGCTCTTTCACGACAGCCGCGTCTCCGGCGAGACGCTCGAGGATGAGCTTCTCGCTGCGGCCCGACAGCCCGTGCAGCGCGATGAGCTCGTCGGTTGCTTCCTTCACCGACACCGCCAGCCGCTCGCCGAGCGAGTTCATCGCGGCCTCGACCTCGGGCTCGAGCTGCGCCGGTCTCGTGCGCCACTGCTTCAGCCAGCGCGTGAGCCGGTGCGCGAGTCCCGGGGCGCTGCGCGCTTCGCGATCGGTCGCTGCCAGCGCCAGTTGCTTCGCGAGGATCTCCATCGATCGCACGAAGATCGTGAGGTTGCCCGTGCGCCACGTGGTGCGGATGCGATCGAACGCAGCCGCCTTGCCCCCTGCGAGCAGATCCGCCACCGCGGCCAGCAGCCGGTCCTCCTGCACCCAGCAGCGCGCGAATGCGTCCATCGCGACCGGTCCCACCGCAGCGGGATGCCGCGCGATGTGCGCGCGCCACAGCTCCTCTTCCGCCGCTTCCTGGTCGCGAGGCCGCGGCGCGCCCATCTGGTTGAGGAGCACGAGCACCGGCCTCTTCATCCAGTCGAGAATACGCAGCTCGACGTCGACGTAGGCCGCCGAAGCCGGGTCTTCGGCGGCGTTCACCAGGTACAGCACGACGTCGGTGCGCTCGCGGACGTTGCGGATCGCGATCTGGCTGTTGAAGAAAGGGCGATCGGTATAGCGGTCCCAGACTCGCGTGAGGAACCAGCCGATCGGATTGGAGCTCATGCGCAGGCGCTTGAGCAGCCGCACGCTGTCGCCGAAGCCCGGAGTGTCCCACAGGCGCAGCACGTCGCCTTCGGGAGTCTCGACCAGGACGTGCGCGTCGGCACGCGAGGTCACGTGGGCGCGGTCCGCGACTTCTCCGACGTCGCGCCGCACGAGCGTGCGCAGCAGGGTCGTCTTGCCCGCGTTGGTGTGCGACACGAGCGTGATGTCGATCGCGGTCGTCATCGCCGTAACACCGCCGCCTTGAGGCGCTCGGTTTCTTCCGCCGGCGGAGGGTCGTCGGCGAGGTTGATGAAGCACGGCTGCGCTCCATGCCGCTCCACAAACGCTTTCCACGTGCGCCGGCGCTCGTTCATGCGCTCCGCCGCGCCGCCGAGCGCCTGCATGCGCGCCGCGTAAGGCCCTTCGTCGACGAGCACCAGACCACCTCCGGAGGTGTGGTGCGCGAGGCGCGCCTGCAGCCGTCCGATCGCCGCGCCATGGTTCTCCTCTTCGGGCGTCGCCGCGAGATTGACGAGCAGCGCGAGCGCTACGCCGTCGCGCGCCTGCCGCGCGTCACGCAGCAGGCCGTCCTCGTCTCCATAGCGCACGGCGGCTATGCAGTCGATCGCGACGCCTTCGCCGAGCGCGGAGCGCAGCCGCTGCGAGAGCCGCGCCGGCGCATCGCCCGCGGGCTCGTACCCGTACGGCGCGACGGTCACCGCACGAAGGCCCCCGGCCTGTCCTTCGCCGAACGTCCTGGCGAAGTACGCCGCGAGCCCCTGCGGCAACGGAATGTTCAGCGCGTGCCGCCAGACCGCGAGCATGCCCGCGAACGCAAGCACCAGACGCGGCGCCACGACATAGATCGCGACGGATGCGGCGAGCAGATGTATCCAGTAGTCGGCGCGCTCGCCGCCCGCACCGTCGGCCCACCGGATCGCCTCGAGGTGCGGCGCGTCGGGCAGGGCGATTCCGGAGAGCGCGGAAGCCGGGCCGTAGAAGACGGACACGAACGTGCGCACCCGTTCCGCATCCAGCAGAGTGCTTTCCCAGCCTGCCGAATAGTCGATGGTGAGGCCGCGCAGGTAGAGCGCGCCGATGAAGCCGAGCCCCGCGGCCGCCGCGCACAAGTGAAAGAGACGCGTGGCCCGCGCCACCAGCAGCGGCTTTGCGACTTCGGTCCATTGACGCACGAAGCTCTCGAGCGCTCTTGCGAGCGCCGTGTCGTATCGCGCCGAGCGCGCGACCATATGCCGCACCCTGCGCAGCACGCTCTCCGCCGCGAGCGCGCGCAGGACCGGGCGGTTCGCACGGCGCCCGGCGGTCGAGCCCGCGGCGGTTGCGATCACTACTGCGTACACCAGCAGGTTCCACAGGACGAGCGCGAGGAGCGGACGCGACAGGATGTCGATGCGGCGCGTGCCGTCGAGCACCGACAATGCGCCGCCGAGCACCACGCTCGTCAGGACGAGGAGCCAGCCGGCCGTCGCAGACCCGCCGGCGAGGCGCAAGACCGAATCGACGAAACGGTGGTCGCGGAGCACCGGCTCGATCAGAAGCTCCGCTCTCGCGGCGAGCATGGCCTGCGCACGCCGCGTCAGCGCGCCGCCCTCCCGCGCGGCATCGCCGTTCGGCGGGTCGCCGGTGTTTCGGGCGGCTTCGCGCGTAGCGCTCCTGCGCTCGGCCTCGGGGATCAGACGCGCGGTCCCTTCGGCTTCCTCTACGGCTCTGACCAGCAGTACTTTTCGAAGCTGAGCTTCTCGCATCCGCGACGTTCTTGAAATTCGTTGCTCGATTTCAGCAGGCGGCGCGGTGCCCGCGGCCTTCGCTCCTCGCTCCTCGTGTGCCTGATGATACCCGCGCCACGGTCAGCGACGGCGCGTGGCGAAGGACGCTCGCCCGCTCAGTCCGAGCCGGGCCATGCACAGCCGGCATGCCATGAATACGGCACGTCGACCCCGTGACCGAACGGGATCGTGACCTCGCTGCCCGGCGCGATCTCCTTCACCTGTTCCAGCCTGCCGCGCAATCGATACGCTTCGGGCGGCGGAAGGAACGCCATCGGATCGCGGTGACCCAACGCCATCGCGGCATGCACCGGCCAGTTCGGGTTGTACATGAGCTCGCGCGACAGGGCGATGAGGTCGGCGTGCCCATCGCCCAGTATGCGTTCGGCGTGTTCGGGCTCGGTGATGAGCCCGACCACCATCGTCGGCACTTCGCACTTGCGCCGGATCGTGCCCGAGTAGCCGACGTGATAGCCGGGCACGCGCGGTATCGCCGGCAATTCGCTGTCGCCCATGACGCCGCCGGAAGAGATGTCGACGACGTCGACGCCGTGATCCTTCAGCGCCTTCGCGAGCGCGAGCGTGTGCTCCAGCACCCATTCGCCGCCGGCGCCTTCGACCGCGGACGTTCGGAAGAACAGCGGCCGATCGGCGGGCCATGCCGCACGCACCGCGTCGACGATCTCCAGCGCGAAACGCATGCGGCCCTGGAGGTCGCCGCCGTATGCGTCGGTGCGTTTGTTCGACAGCGGCGAGAGAAACTGGTGAATGAGATAACCGTGCGCACCGTGGATCTCGCAGAGATCGAAGCCCGCGTCGGCGCTGCGCCGTGCGGCTTCCTTCCATGCGGCGATGTTCGTGCGGATGTCGTCGAGCGTCATCTCCAGCGGCACTCGCGCACCGGGGCGCGTCGGCACCGCGCTCGCCGAGATGCCGGGCCATGGCGGCCGGCCCGCGCGCGCGTCTTCTTCGGTGAGCGGCTTCCAGTTCTGCATCGCACCGTGAGTGCCGGCGCGACGGCCGCAATGGCCGAGCTGGATCGCGGGCACCGCGCCCATCGCCTTGATGAAGTCGGTGATGCGCACGTATTCGCGCGTGTGCCGGTCGTCGTAGATGCCGGCGCACTCGTAGGTCTTGCGTCCGCGCGCTTCGACCGCGGTCTCTTCGCCGAACACGATGCCGGCGCCGCCCGCGGCGAACTTGCCGAAGTGCACGAGATGCCAGTCGGTCGGGCTGCCGGCGACCGATGCGTACTGGCACATCGGGGATACGACGATGCGGTTGCGTGCGATGATCGAGCGCAGCTTGATCGGCTCGAACAGCTTCGGCGGCGCTGCGCCGGCATCGGTGTGCAGTCGATCGTCGTCGGCCATCGGCGGGTTCCCTTTCGTCGAAAAGCGCAGTTTATTCGATGCGAATACCGGCGGACCTGATTACCGCGGCGAGCTTGTCCCGCTCTCGTCGAACGTATGACGCGAACGCTTCAGGCGACCCCGCCGCGATCTCGGCGCCGTCCGTGGCCAGCCGTCGTCGAGTATCGGCAAGCGACAGTATGCGTGCGATCTCGCCGTTGAGCTTCGCCACGATCGGCTGCGGCGTTCCGGCCGGAACGAAGAAGCCGTTCCAGGTCATGAGCTCATACTGCGGAAGGCTCGACTCCGCCACGGTCGGAACTCGAGGCAGCGTCGCGGAGCGCTGGCTGCTCGTGACCGCCAGAGCCCTGAGCCTGCCGTCCCTGATGAACGGCATGGCCGACAGCATGGTGTCGAAGAACACAGTGACGCGGCCTGCCATGAGGTCGATCTCGGCCGGGGCCGACCCTTTGTAAGGCACGTGCACCAGGTCGAGCTTCGCCATCGCCCTGAACATCTCGCCGGCGATGTGGTTGGGACTGCCGTTGCCTGCCGAGGCGTACAAGAGCTTGCCGGGCTCCCGTCGTGCCGACGCGATCAGGTCGGAGACGGTGTCCATCTTCGAAGTGGGCGGCACGACCAGGACGAGCGGTTGCGTAATCGTCTGGATCACGGGAATGAAGTCCCGGGCCGGATCGTACGGCAGCCTGGCGTAGAGGCTGGGATTCGCCGCCTGTGTGCCGACGTGCCCGAGGAACAGCGTATGACCGTCGGGAACCGCGTGCGCGGCAATCTCGGCGCCGACGATGCCGCCGCCGCTGGCGCGGTTCTCCACGATCACCGGTTGCCCCCATGCCTCGGTGAGCTTCTGACCGATGACCCGGGCCTGGATATCGGAGCTGCCGCCGGGAGCGAACGGAACGATGAAACGGATCGGTTTGGCGGGGTACTGCTGGCTTGCCGCCGGTGCCGCGGCTGCAACCGCAAGAAATATCGTCAGTACCAATCGAATCTTCATGTTTCCTGCCTCGCGGCGCGCGTTGCGGCGGCGCGCGCGTGGCCGCGTGATGCTTCGATCGTAGAGAAGTTACGAGACGCGTCGTCGTGAATTCGGGACGAACCGCGACGACACGCGTACGGTGAAGCTACGCGAGGGAAGGCGGATGCAGAAGACGCGCGAGAGGAGTCACGGCGCGGATTGTAGCGCGAATGCGCTTCGTCATAACCGCTCAGCCACGCACGGTGCGCGCGCGCATAACTCGGTTACGATCGAGAGAGTTACCAAGAGCACATGAATGAAGATGAATGGATTTATCGGACTATTCGTGCTGGCTGCCGCGGCCGCTCTGCCGAGCGCATCGGCCCAGACCTATCCCACCCGACCCGTGCGCTTCGTGGTCCCGCTTTCGCCCGGCGGCGCGGGCGACATCGTGGCGCGGACCGTCGCGGCCAAGGTCTCGGAGCAATGGGGCACCCAGGTCATCATCGACAACCGCAGCGGCGCGAACACGATCATCGGCACCGAGTACGTCGCGAAGTCGAAGCCGGACGGTTATACGTGGCTGCTCGGCGTGCAGGGCAGTCTCGCCATCAACCCGGTCTTCTATACGAAGCTTCCCTACGATCCTCTGACCGATTTCGTGCCGGTCACGCAGATGACGCGCTACGGCTACGTCCTCATCGCGCATCCGGCCTTGCCGGTGAGGCGCGTGAGCGATCTCGTGGCGCTCGCGCGCACCCGGCCGGGCGAGCTCTCTTACGGCACCTCGGGCACCGGCGGCTCGAACCATCTCGCGGGCGAGATGTTCAGGCTGATGGCGAAGGTGAAGATGAGCCATGTGCCCTATAAAGGCAGCGCACCGGCGCTGACGTCGCTCCTGTCGGGCGAGATCCAGCTCATGTTCGACACGCTGATCACGTCGATCCCGCTGGTGAAGAACGGTCGCGTGCGTGCGCTCGGTGTCACGCTCCCGGCGCGATCGCCGTCGCTGCCGGAGGTGCCGACGATCGCGGAGAGCGGCGTGCCCGGCTATCGCTTCGACGCATGGCAGTCGGTCGTGCTGCCGGCAGGCACACCGCGCGAGATCGTCAACCGGGTGCACAACGAGGTGGTGAAGGCGCTCGCCGCCCCCGATGTGCGGCGCGTTCTCACGGAAGGTGCGAACGAGATCGTCGGATCGACGCCGGAGGAGTTCGGAAAACACATCCGCGCCGACATCGAGCGCTACCGCAAGCTCATCGCCGATGCCGGTATCGCGAAGCAGTGAGCGTCATGCTAGTCGTCGTCCCGCGGAAACTGCATGACCAGCGCCTCGAGGCCGTGGCGGCCGGCGCGTATCTCGAATTTGTCTTCGCTGGTGTCGACGTAAAGCATCGACCATTGCGGCAGCGTCTCGCCGTTCAGCTCGAGGCTGCCGTTCGCGACGAAGAGGTAATAGCCGCCGCCGGCTTTCGGGTCGGGACCCATGGCCGACATGCCGCCGCCGAGCCTCACCAACTGAGCCGAGAGCTCGTCGACGATCTTCGAAGGATCGAACACCGGTTCCCACGCGACTTCCCTGCGGTACTGCAGCACCGGCCGCGTCGACAGCGCGATGTGCGACGAGATCCAGTTGCGGCGCTTGCTCGGCTTGAGCTTCTGCGGCTGCGCCGACGCTTCCGCGGTGCTGTAGCGCGGCCCGAAGTAGGACGATCCCCAATGCTCGACGCCGGTTCCGGGCGATTTCACCGGCTGCAGGTTCTCGAGTACTTCGGTTCCGTCTTTCGCATGAATCATCGTGACTGTCTCTGGCGGTATGGGCCGGGATCGTGCTCGTGAAGTCTAATCCACGTTGATCTTCGCGTCCTTGGCGAGCTTCGACCACTTCTGGAGATCGCGGCCGATGAGTGCGTGCAGCTGCTCCGCCGTGCTCGGCGCGGGGTCGTTGCCCTGATTGACGAAGGTGCGCGTGAGCTCGGGATTCTTCAGCGCTTGCTGCAGCGCTGCGTTCAGCTTCGTCACGACGGGAGACGGCAGCTTCGCAGGTCCCATCAGCCCGTAGTACACGCTCGCCTCGTAACCGCGCAGCCCGGCTTCGGACAGCGTGGGCAGGTCGGGCGTCGCTGCGGCACGCTTCGCGCCCGTGACCGCGAGCGCACGCAGCTTCTCGCTCCTGATCTGCGGCAGCATTCCCGACAACCCCGAAAAGGCGAAGTCGATACGCCCGCCGATCGCATCGACCATCATCGGGCCGGCGCCTTTGTACGGCACGTGGAGCAGGTCGACGCCGGCCATGCTGTTGAAGAGCTCGCCCGCGAGGTGCCCGATCGTGCCGCGCCCGGGCGAGCCGTAGGTGTGCTTCTTCGGGTTCGCCCGGGCGAGGTCGACCGCGTCCTTCACCGTGCGCACGTTCAGCGACGGACGCACCGCGAAAGCGTACTGCGAGAAGATGATCTGCCCGACCGACGCGAAGTCGCGCAACGGGTCGTAGGGCAGCCTGGTGAAGATCGGCGCGACGCTCATGCCGCTGCTGCTCGCGAGCAGCAGCGTGTAACCGTCGGGCAGCGCGCCTGCGACGATCTGCCCGCCTACCACGCCGCCGGCGCCGCCGCGGTTGTCGACCACGATCGACTGGCCGAGCCGCTCCGACATGAGCTGTGCCACAGGGCGTGCGACGAGGTCGGAGCTTCCGCCCGGCGCGAATGGGATGATGAGGCGCACCGGCCTTACCGGATAGTCCTGAGTGGTTGCGGCGCCGGCCGTCATGGACGACAGAGCGAGCGCGGAGGCGGCGGCGGCCGCGAATATCATTTTCGACATGGATTTCTTCTCGAGGAGTTTCTCTGGAGCCAGCGGATTATCGCGCAGCTTCAGGCTCTACAATCGGTGAAAAACCTACGCGAGGAGAACCATGCACCGAATGGTACTGTCTACGATCGCAAGCGCGTTCGTGCTTGCGGCTGCGCTGACGAGCCCGATCGCAACGGCGCAAAACTATCCGACGAAACCCGTGCGCATCATCGTTCCCGTCGCCGCGGGCGGCGCGACCGACATCATCGCGCGCACGCTGGCGCAGCGGTTGACGACGACGCTGGGCCAGCAGGTACTCGTCGACAACCGCCCGGGCGGAGGCAGCAACATCGGCTTCGACATCGCGGCGAAGTCGCCTGCGGACGGCCACACGCTCTTACTCGCGCAGCCGGCGTTCACGGTCAACGTGAGCCTCTACAGGAAGCTCGCGTACGACCCGCTGCGCGATTTCGCGCCGATCACCCTTGCAGTCAGCGGCGCGAACGTGCTCGTCGTGCATCCGAGCGTGCCGGTGCGCTCGCTCAAGGAGCTGATCGCGCTGGCGAAGGCGAGCCCCGGCAAGCTCTCCTACGCCTCGTCGGGCAACGGCACCACGCCGCATCTCTCGGGCGAGCTCTTCAAGTCGATGGCCGGCGTCAACATCGTGCACGTGCCGTATCGCGGCGCGTCGCAGTCGGTGACCGATCTCATCGGCGGCCACGTCGACATGGCGTTCGTCAGCCTGTCTTCCGTCGTGCCTCAGCTCAAGGCGCATCGCCTGCGCGGCATCGCGACGACGAGCGCGCAGCGTTCGGCGCTGATGCCCGAGCTTCCGACGTTCGCCGAAGCGGGGCTCAAAGGCTACGAAGTGCTCGGCTGGTACGGCTTTCTCGCGCCGGCGGGCACGCCGCGCGACGTCATCATGAAGCTGCACGGCGAGATCACGCGCGCGCTCGCTCAGCCCGAGGTGCTCCAGGCGCTGCACGGCGTCGGGCTCGAAGCGGTGAAGCCGAACTCGCCGGAAGAGTTCGCGGCTTTTCTCAGGAACGAGATCGGGAAATGGGCGAAGGTGGTCAAGGAATCCGGCGCGAAGGCGGAGTGACACTCCGTCACAGCTCGCGTATCACCCGGCACGGATTCCCCGCGGCGAACACGGCGTCGGGCACGTCGCGCGTCACCACGCTGCCTGCGCCGATCACCGCGCGATCGCCGATGCGCACCCCGGGGAGGATGATCGCGCCGCCGCCGACCCAGACGTCGGAGCCGATCGTCACCGGCTTGCCGTACTCCTGCTTGCGCCGCAGCTCGGCCTCGAAGGGGTGCATCGGCGTGTAGATCTGCACCGCCGGTCCGAACAGGGTGTAGTCGCCGATGGTCACGCGGCAGACGTCGAGCACGACGCAGTTGAAGTTGAAGAAGACGCGCTCGCCGAGCTCGATGTTCGCGCCGTAGTCGCAGAAGAACGGCGGCTGCATCCAGACGCTGTCGCCGCCGGCGCCGAACAGCGCTTTCAGGAGGCGCCGGCGCTCGTCGGCATCCGCTTCGCGCGTGGCGTTGAGGTCCTGGCAAAGATCGCGCGCCCGATTCCGGGCCTGGACCAGCTCCGCATCGAACGGGTCATACAGCTCGCCGGCCAGCATTTTTTCGCGTTCGGTCAAGGTCACTCCCCGGTTTCGATTCCACTCGCAGACGCAAACCGCGGGCCGAGGTCCATAATGGACGCGCAGTCAGAGACAGGAGGGCCGACGATGAATAGCGTCCGGTTTGTTGTCCTGGCAATGCTGACACTCCCGGCCGGCGGCGCGGCCGCGGCGACCGCGCCCACGGGGGAATACCCGAGCCGCCCGATCCGGTGGATCTCGGCGAGCGCCCCCGGCGGCGCGTCGGACCTGATTGCGCGCACCGTAGGCACGGCCATGGCGGACGCCCTCGGCGTCCAGATCGTCGTGGACAACCGGCCCGGCGCCGGCAACACCGTCGGCGCCGAGATCGCGTCCAAGGCGGCGCCCGACGGCTACACGGTCTTCGGCTGCAACATCGCCTCGCTCGCCGTCGCGCCTTCGTTCTACAGGAAGCTCGCGTACGATCCCGATCGCGATTTCGCGGCGATCGGCATGATCGCCAGCAACCCGAACGTGTTCACGATCCACCCGTCGCTGCCGGCGAGGAACATCCAGCAGTTCATCGCGCTCGCCAAGGCGCATCCCGGCAAGCTCAATTACGGATCGGCCGGCCTCGGCAACTCGCCGACGCTGTCGATGGAGCTCTTCCGGATGCAGGCCGACATCCGCATCGTGCTCGTCGCCTACAAGGGCGTGAGCGCGGCCGTGCTGGACCTCATCGCCGGCCGCATCGAGGCGATGACCTCGACCGTGCCGTCGGTGCTGCCCGCGCTGCGCGGCGGCAAAGTGCGGCCGCTCGGCGTGACTTCACTCAAGCGCGATTCGGATGTGCCCGAGGTGCCCACCGTCGCCGAGCAGGGCTTCCCGGGTTTCGAGGTCGTGTCGTGGCAGGGGCTGTGCACGCAGGCGGCGGTGCCTCCCGCGGCGCTCGCGCGCCTGCGCGCGGTGTTCAACGCGGTCGCGGAACACCCGGACATCCGCAAGCGTCTCCAGGACCAGGCGTTCCAGCCTCACTACCTGCCCGCCGACCAGTTCGCCGCGTGGGCGCGCGCCGAGCGGGCGAAGTGGGCGAAGGTGATCAAGGCGATCGGGATAGAGCCGCAGTAGGAACAAACCAGGGTCTGACCCCGATGAAGCCGGGGGTCAGACCCACACATTGCCGCGACCACACCCGCATGAGGCGGCCGCTTGGCGCCCTTGCCCTTCACCTTGGTCTTTTTGCTTTTTGCCGATTAGCTTTTTCTTCGCGTCCTTTCTTTTCCTTTGCGTCCTTGTTCTCCCCCTGCTTTGAAAGCCCCTCACTCGCTTTGCCCTTGCCGGAGTGGTAGCTTCATCGGCGGTTACCTCGACTGCAGGCGAGGGCGCCTGCGCTACAAGAACGACACACGGGAGGAGCGGATATGCTGAAGCTTGTGTTGCGCGCGGCGGCGTTCACGGCTGCGCTTGTCGTCACCCCGCTAGCGTGCGCGGCGGAACCCCGGTCCTATCCCGTCAAACCGGTGCGGCTGCTGGTCGGCTTCGCGCCCGGCGGCGGGGTCGACCAGACCGCGCGGATCCTCTCCGCCAAGCTCAACGAGATCTGGCACCAGCCGCTGGTGATCGATAACCGCTCGGGCGCGGGCGGGACCATCGCGACCGACATCGCGGCCAAGGCCGCGCCCGACGGCTATTCGCTGCTGTTCTGCGGCATCTGGTCCCACGGCGTCGCGCCGGCGCTCTACAAGTCGCTGCCGTACGACCACTACAGGGATTTCGCGCCGGTGACGATGTTCGGCACGACGCCCAACGTGCTCGTGGTCAACCCCACGGTGCCGGCAAAATCGGTGAGCGAGTTTCTCGGCTACCTGAAGACGAACGGCGGCAAGACGACCATCGCCTCGCCCGGCGTCGGCAGCTCGCCGCACATGACGATGGAGCTCTTCCGCCTCACCAGCGGCGCCGAGTTCGTGCACGTGCCCTACAAGGGCAGCGCACCGGCGCTGGTCGATCTCCTCGGCGGCCACATCCCCGCGATGTTCGACAACATGACGACGCAGCTCGCGCTCATGAAGAGCGGCCGCACCCGGCCGCTCGCGGTCACGTCGCCCAAGCGCACCGTCCATCTGCCCGACGTGCCGACGATGCGCGAATCGGGCGTGGCGATCGAGGTCACGGTCTGGTACGGCCTCTGCGCGCCGTCGGCGGTGCCCAAGCCGATACTGGCCAGGCTCAACGCCGATTTCCATCGCGCGCTGAACGCGCCCGACACCCAGAAGAAGCTGGTCGAGATCGGCGTCGACGTGACGCCCACGACGCCCGAGCAGTTCGCCGACTTCATCAGGCGCGAAACCGAGACGTGGAAGCGCGTGGTGCGCGAAGCGAAGGTGCCGCAGCAGACGTTCTAGTCAATCCACGGAGGAGCCATGAAGCGTCTGTCGTGCGTGCTGTCGATGCTCTTCGCAGGTGTTGCTTACGCTCAGGAGTACCCGGCGAAGACGGTGAGGATACTGGTGCCGTTCGCCGCGGGGGGATCCACCGACGTGCTGGCTCGCCTCGTCGCGGATCACTTCAACAAGACGAAGACCGGCTCGTTCATCGTCGACAACCGCCCGGGCGCGACCGGCACCATCGCCGGCGCGATCATCGCGAACAGCGCGCCCGACGGTCACACGCTCATCATGCATTCGGTGAGCACCTACATCGCGGGCTATCTCTATCGCAAGATCGGCTACGACCACGCGCACGCGTTCGCGCCCATCATCAATCTGTCGGTGAACCCGTTCATCCTGGTGTCGGCGTCCAGCCTGCCGGTGAAGAACGTCAAGGAGCTCGTCGCGCTGGCGAAGCGCAGGCCGGGCGAGCTCACCTACGGCACGGTCGGCGTCGGCAGCGGCTCGCATCTCGTCGCCGAGATGATCAACGTGGCCACCGGCATGAAGACGGTCCCGGTTCCTTACAAGGGTTCGTCCCCGACGATGATCGCGCTCGCCACCGGCGAAGTCGTGTTCACCGTCAACAACATTCTCGATACCAAGCCGTTCGTCAATCAGGGGCGGATGCGCGCGCTGGCGGTGACCGGGCCGAAGCGCTCGCCGGCGATGAGCGACGTGCCGACGCTGCTCGAATCGGGCGTGAACGTCGAAGCGAACCTCTGGACCGGTCTCTTCGCGCCGGCCGGCACGCCGCCGGCGATCCTCAACAAGCTCAACGGCGAGATCGCGAAGATGATGGATACGCCGCAGATGAAGGAGTGGCTGCTGACGAGCCTCGGCGGCGAATATCCGCCGAACACGCCGGATCAGTTCGCGGCGTTCGTCGCGACCGACAGCGGGCGCTGGCAGAAGATCGTGAAGGAGCTCAACCTCAAGCTCGACTAGAAATCCGGGTCGGAGTCACATTTCGCCTGATTAATCTGACTCTGACCCGGATTTTCAGGCGCCGTAGGGGCGGGTGATGATCTCGAGCAGGTTGCCTGCCGGGTCCTCGAAGTAGCAGCCGCGGCCGCCGTCGCGCGTGTTGATGCGGCCCGGCTGCGAGCGCATCGGATCGGCCCACCAGGTGAGCCCGCGGTCCTTTACGCGCGCGAAGATCGCGTCGAACTCGTCCTCGCTCACCAGAAACGCGTAGTGCTGCGTCTGGATTTCGTCGTCGGTTTCGAGGAAGGCGAGCGTCACCTCGTTGGCGGTCTCGACGTCGAGAAACGGTCCGAAGGCGACGGGCGCGCCGAGGCCGAACACCTGCGAGAAGAAGTCGGCGGAGGCGCGCTTGTCATGCGCGTGGACGATGGTGTGATTGAGCTTGACGGTCATGATGAGATACCCCGACGACGTTTATCGGGCTAATCTACGCCGTCCGAACAAAAGGGGGGAGTCATGGCATCGATCAGCCGGCAGCTCGCGCAGTGGATCGCGAATCTCAAATACGAGGACCTACCGCCGGCGGTCGTCGACCGCGCCAAGGGCGTAACGCTGCACGGCATCGCGTCGGCGCTCGTGGGCTCGCAGAGCAAGGCCGGCAAGCACGCGGTCGATTTCGTCACCGAGGAAGAATCGACGGCGAAGAACGGCGCGACGCTCCTCGTGTACGGCACCAAGGTCACGCGCGGCGGCGCGGCTTACGCCAACTCCGAGATGCAGATGTCGGGCGGCAAGCTCGACTCGTTCCGCATGCTCACGCATCCCGGCACGAGCATCATCCCCGCCGCGCTCATCGCGGCGGAGACGGCGGGTGCGAACGGCAAGGACACGCTCACCGGCATCGCGGCTGCGTACGAGACGACCGAGCGCCTCGCCGCCGAGTTCATCCCGACCGTCATGGCGCGCGGCTTCCACCCGAGCCCGGTGTTCGGCATCTTCGGCGCGGCGATCGCCGCGGCGAAGGTGATGAAGCTCAATGAAGACCAGATCAACAGCGCGATCGGCCTCTGCGCGAGCCTCGCCGGCAGCAACCCCGAACTGGGCCGCAGCGGCGGCAAGATGCTGCGTGAAGGCGCGGCGGTGCGCAACGCGATGCTCGCGGTGTCGCTCGCACAGCGCGGGCACGACACCGGCGACACCGTGCTCGAAGGCGACGCGGGCTTCTATCACGCGTATGCGGGCAACAACGCCGGAAACCTCACTTACAGCTTCACCGGCGACGTGAAAGCGAGCCTGGCGAAGATCACCGAGGGACTCGGCAAGGACTGGATCTTTCTCGAGACGCTGTATCGCATCTACTCGACCGCGGGCTACAACATCGCGCACGTCGACGTGACGGCGCAGGTGTGCCGCGAGAACGACATCGAGCCGGCGGACATCGACCGCATCGAAGCGGTCGTGAACTGGCTCGAGACGCAGTATCCGAGCCCCGCTTTCCCCGCGCGCAAGGAGACGGGCAAGGCGAGGGCGGGCGGCACCGCGTATTTCACCGCCTACGGGGCGGTCGCGCGCGGCTATCCGGTCGAGCGTCCGCAGACCGCGGACATGTCCGGCCCCGACGTGCCGCGCGAAGTGCTCGACCTCATGAACCGCGTGACGATCATTCCCTCGAACGAGATGACGCTGTTCGGGCCGCGCATCACCGTCTTCACGAAAGACGGCAAGAGCTACACGCGCCAGGGCACGGGACGCGAGTTCGTCTGGGATTTCGACGAAGAGGTGAAGCGCATCCGCGGCGTGCTGCCGGTCATACCGATACCCGCGTCACAGTTCGACCAGATCATCGAGACCTGCCGCACGCTCGACAAAGCCGAGCGGGCGGACAAGCTGGTTCAGCTCACGCTCAGGTAGCCCGTGCGGCACGGGATTGCTTCGTCGCTGGCGCTCCTCGCAATGACTGTCATCGCGAGGAGCGCGAAGCGCGACGTGGCGATCTCGTGGCGCACGATCGTATTCGCCGTCGCGGCGTTCGCGCTGGTCTCGTCCGTACACGCTCAGCCTTTCCCCCAGCGCCCGGTGCGCATCATCGTCGCGTTCACGTCGGGCACCGCCGCCGACATCGTGGCGCGCCAGCTTGCCGAGAAGCTGACCGGCAGCTTCGGCAAGCAGGTGGTGGTCGAGAACCGCGACGGTGCGTCGGGAACGATCGGCGCGGGCCTTGCGGCCGGCGCGACGCCCGACGGTCACACCATGCTCATCGCGTCGACGTCGATCGTGGTGAGCCCGCTCCTCATCAAGAACCTGCCGTACGACGTCTTCCGCGATTTCGCGCCGGTGGCGAGCATCGCGACGTTTCCGACGGTGCTGGTCACCGGCACGCAGGTCGCGGCGTCGTCGCCGTCGGAGCTGATCGCGTACGCCAGGGCGAACCCGCGCAAGCTCAACTACGGCACCGCCGGGCGCGGCTCGGCGAGCCACCTCTCCGCCGAGCTCATGCGCTCGATGGCGAACCTCGAGATCGTCGAAGTGCCGTACCGGGTGACGGCGCAGGCGCTCGGGGACACGATCTCGGGCCAGGTCGCGATGTACTTCCCGAACCTCGCCGCGGCGGTGCCGAACATCAAGGCGGGACGCCTCAAGGCGCTCGCAGTGACGAGCGCCAAACGCACCCAGGCCGCCCCCGACATACCGACCATGGCCGAGACGCTCCCCGGCTACGAAGCGGCCAGCTGGTACGGCCTCATCGTGCCGTCGCGCACGCCGAAGGCCGTCGTCGGCACGCTGAACACCCACGTCGTGAAAGCGCTCCAGCTCCCCGACGTGCAACAGCGCTTTCTCAACCTCGGCGGCGACATCGCGAGCGGTAGCGCGGACGAATTGGCCCGCACGATGAAGAACGGCGCGCAGAAATGGGCGAAGCTCGTGCGCGAGATCGAAACGCAGGGCCGCTGACTTACAATCGACCGAGTCGTTCATCCAAGGAGGGACCCATGGGTAAGCTCCGCCACATCGCGATCGCCGTTCCGGACACCGACGCCGCCGCGAAGTTCTACGAGCAGGCGTTCGGCATGCAGCGCGTGCGCGAGTCGACGAGCGCGATCCTGATGTCCGACGGCGTGATCAGCCTGGCGATACTCGACAACAAGAACAGTCACGAAGCGCTCGGCGCGACCGGCCTGCACCACTTCGGCGTCATCGCCGAGAACGTCGACGACACCGCGGCCAAGGCCGAGGCCGCCGGCGCGATCTACGCGGACAAGGACGAGAACGTCGCCAAGCGCTTCGCGAATCGCGGGCAGGTCCAGCAGAACGGCGAGCTCACCGCCGAAGCGCGCCGGCAGGAGCAGCGCAAATACGTCGATCCGAACGGGGTGAAGTTCGACATCGTCAACGACATGCACGCGCGCAACTCGTGGCGGCTGCCGGTTTGAACGCCACCGCGGATACGGCGCCCCGCAGCCGCTATGTCGACAGCGGCGGATTGCGCCTGCACCACCTCGACTGGGGCGGCAAAGGGCGGCACCCGATCGTGCTCGTCCACGGCAGCCGGCTGCATGCGCACGTCTGGGACGATTTCGGGCGCCGGTTCCGCGACCGCTATCACGTCATCGCGGTCGACCAGCGCGGTCACGGAGACAGTGCGTGGTGCGGGCCGGCCGACTACCAGCTCGAGGCGCTCTATCGCGACCTGCGCTCGGTGGTCGAAGCGCAAGGCCTCACGCGCTACACGCTGATCGGCCATTCGCTCGGCGGCCGGGTGTCCATGCTCTACGCGAGCCGGCACCAGGCGGACATCGAGCGGCTCGTGCTCGTCGACATCACGCCCGGGCGTGCTTCGGTGCCGGCCGCGACGCAGAGCGGCAACGGCGCACAGCCTCGGGACTTCGCGACCGTAGAAGCGGCGGTCGATTATCTCTCGCGTGCGATGTCGCGGGCGCCGCGCAGCCTGGTCGAGGAAAGCGTGAGGCACGGCCTGCGCAGGAACGACGAGGGTCGCCATGTGTGGAAATACGACCCGGTGCTCTTCAGGCAGCGTGTGCCGCTGCCGCCCGGTGTCGACCTGTGGGACGCGATGAGCACCGTGAACGTGCCGACCTTGCTCCAGTACGGCAGCGAGAGCGACGTGGTGAACGCCGAGCTCGCGGAGCGGCTGCGCGCGACGATGCCGCGCTGCACGGTCGAGCGCATCGAAGGGGCGGGACACGGGCTCTTCACCGACCGGCCCGACGCCTTCAGCGAAAGCGTCGAGCGCTTCCTCACGCGCTCGTGACCGGTTCCTCGACGCGGGCCTTGGGCTTCTCGCCGTAGAAGCTGTAGGCGTCGCGCCCCGCGGCCTTGGCGTCGTACATCGCCGCGTCGGCGGCGTTCATGAGCGCCTCCGGTTCGACCGCGTCGCGCGGGTACAGCGCGATGCCGATGCTCGGCGTGACGAACACCGCTTCGCCGTCCGCGACCACGACCGGCGGCATGAAGGCGCTGCGGATCTTTTCCGCGACGGTCTCGACCGACTGCGCGTCGGCTACGTTCTCGACGATGATCGTGAACTCGTCGCCCCCGAGGCGCGCCACGGTGTCGCTCGTGCGCAGCGCGGCGCGCAGCAGCCTGCCCGCGCCGACCAGCACCCTGTCGCCGACTGTGTGTCCGAACGTGTCGTTCACTTCCTTGAAGTTGTCGAGGTCGATGAACATCACCGCCGCCGCCGTCTTGTTGCGCCGGGCGCGGGCCAGCGCCAGCGCGAGGCGGTCCGCGAAGAGCTTGCGGCCCGGAAGGCCGGTGAGCTCGTCGTGCTGCGCGAGATGACGGATGGTGTCGGCGTCGCGCTGGCGCTGGTCGTCCTGCGTCTTGATGACCTTGTCGGCACGCCTCGCCACGAGGAAGAGGATGCCGAACAGCGATATCAGCACCGCCGCGGAGGCGTAGCGCAGCGCGATCTGCGTGTGCCTGATCTGCTCGAAGAAGGGCGTGGCGTCGCTCGACAGGGCGAACACCGCGTCCACCTTGTCCGATCCGGACGCGCGGACCGGCACGTGCGTCGTCAGCACGCTCGGCTCGGCGAGCGCGAGGCCCGTGATGTCGAACGCCGACGGCCGGTCGAGCTGCGTGCTCACGTTGCCTGCCAGCGCATCGATGAAACCGGGCGCGGCCGCTTCGTCGGGGCCCACGTCCGCGTTGCTGGTATAGACCGTGCGGCCCGCCGGGTCGTAGAGGCTGACCTTGACGACGCGGGTGTCGCGCACCGTCTCCCGGACGATCTGCTCAAGCTCTCGCGAGAGGCGCGGCGCGTCCGGCGATTTGCCGGCGATGAGCGGCGCGTAATAGGGCCGGAGCGAGCCGGCCAGCGCGCGTGCGAGGGCGACGTTGTTGTCCTCGCCCATCCGGACGATTTGCTTCAACGCCGTTCCGCGAAAGAAGAGACCGAAGCCCGCGCCCGCGAGCACGACGCCGACGAGGCTTGCGATCGCGAAATAGCGCAGCAGCCTGAAGCGGCCGCCGTCCCCGGGTGTTGTCGTTTTCACGGCGCCGATTGTAACGCTGGCGGAACGTAAGAATGGGTCCCGATCGCGTGTGCTATCGCGCACAGGCCCGGGACGACGACGCCGGGCGCGTCGTCGGCTACTCCGCTCGAATACCCGCCTTGCGTGCGATCGCCGCGATGCGCGCCATCTCGGACGCGATCATGCGGTCGAATTCTTCAGGAGAGCGAGGCGCGGGCTCGGAGCCCATCGCGGCGTAGCGCTGCCGGATGTCCGCCATGGCGAGCGCGGCGTGGATGTGGCGGTTGAGCTTCTCCACGATCGCCCGCGGCGTGCGCGAAGGCGCGAGCATGCCCGCCCACGCATACCACTCGTAGCCGGGGAACCCCGACTCCGACATCGTAGGGACATCTGGATAGGTTGCCGAGCGCTGCTTGCCGGTCACCGCGAGCGCGCGGAGCTTGCCGTCCTTCACCACCGTGCCGAGCGTGGGCGGCGGCGTGACCACGAACTGCGTGCGTCCCGCGATGGTGTCGGTCAGCGCTTCGCCGACGCCTTTGTACGGGATGTGGGCGGCCTGGATCTGCGCGGCCGCGACGAAGACTTCGGCGGCGAGATGCAGCCCGCTGCCCACGCCCGCCGAGGCGAAGTTGAGCTGCCCCGGTTTCGCCTTCGCGGCCGCGACGAGGTCCTGCACCGTCTTCACGCCCAGCGCATTCGACACCACGAGCACGTAAGGCGCGCTCGCGGTCGTCGTGATGCCCGCGAGGTCTCGCTTCGGATCGTACGGAAGCTTCGCGTAGATCGAAGGCGTGATCACGTACGACGAAGACACCGACAGCAGCGTGTGCCCGTCGGGCGTCGCCTCCGCGACGATCTTCGTGCCGATCGTTCCGCCGGCGCCGGGACGGTTCTCGATGACGACCTGCTGGCCGAGCGATTCGGTCAGCTTCACCGCGAGCAGCCGCGCGGTGAGGTCGGGCTGCCCTCCCGGCGTGAAGCCGATGACGAAGCGCACGGGGCGCTGGGGGTAGGTCGCGGCGGAATCGTTACCCTGCGCGGCGATTGCGGCGCTCGCGCCCAGAATCGCCGAGCAAAGAATCGTCATTCCCGACCGGCGGCAGCCGAAGGGATCGGGAATCCATTTTAGAGTCATTGAACATGGGTTCCCGCCGTCGCGGGAACGACGATGCCCTAGATAATCCCTTCGTCTTTCCATCGCGCCAGCTCCTCCTTCGAGTGTCCGAGCATGCCGACGAAGATCTCTTCGTTGTGCTCGCCGGGTACGGGCGCGAGCCGGTCGATGCGGCCCGGCGTTTGCGAGAGCTTCAAAGGCGTCCCGGTGATCGTGAGCTTGCCGTACAGGGGGTGCTCGCGCTCGACGAACATCTCGCGCGCCCGCACCTGCGGGTCGGCGATCATCTCGGCGACGTTGTTGACCGGCGCCGCGGGAACGCCCGCTTCGGACAGCGCCTGGACGACCTGCGATTTGGCGCGCGTGCGGGTCCAGCCCTCGATCACCTCCACCACGCGCTTCTGGTTGTCGCGGCGCGCGGGCACGGTCGCGAAATCGGGATCGCTCGCGAGATCGGGCCTGCCGATCTCCTTGGCGAAGCGCCGCCACACGAGGTCGCTCGTGCTCGCGGCGATCGCGACGTGACCGTCGGTCGTCGGATACACACCCGACGCCGAGCCGCCGAACGACACGTTGCCCGCGCGCGTGAGGAGCTCGCCGCCGACGGTGTAGCGCTCGCCGAGGTTGTCGAGGCAGACGAGCATGCTGTCGAGCAGCGCGATGTCGATGTGCTGGCCCTTGCCGGTGCGGTCGCGGTAGCGCAGGGCCGAGACGATGCTGAACGCACACAGCATCCCGGCGTAGTAATCGGAGATCGACTGCCCCGAGCGGGTCGGCGGGTTGTCGGGGAAGCCGGTGATGCTCATGTAGCCCGACAGCGCCTGCGCGAGCATGTCGTAGCCGCGATGACGGGCATAAGGCCCGTGCTGTCCGAAGGCGGTGATCGAGGCGTAGACGAGGCGCGGGTTCACGCGCTCGAGGTCGTCGTAACCGAGGCCCAGCCGCGCCATCGCGCCGACGCTGAAGTTCTCGCAGAGCACGTCGGCTTTCCTGACGAGCTCTTTCAGGAGCGCGACGCCGGTCGGATGCTTCAGGTCGAGCGTGACGCCGAGCTTGTTGCGCTCCCGGTACTGCGCGGCGTGCACGCGCTCGCGCTTGCCGTCGACCGTGCGCGGAATGCCGATCGACATGCGGTCGGCGCCGCGCTCTCTGGATTCCACCTTGATCACGCGCGCGCCCATGTCGGCGAGGAGCATGGTGCACATCGGCATCGCGATGACCTGGCCCAGGTCGAGCACGGTGATGTCGTCGAGCGCGCCTGGCATGTGCCCCTCCGCAGGTTTACGAAGAGTGTGACACAGGCGCAGAATGTCCGCGCGCGACACGATTACAACGGACCTACAGGAGTTGGCGTCATCATGAGCGTCACCGTCGGTTTCATCGGTCTGGGCAACATGGGCAATCCCATGGCGGGCAACGTGCTGAAGAACGGTTACGCGATGACCGTCTTCGACAAGAACCCGCGCGCGATGGAGAACCTCGTCGCCGCAGGTGCGAAAGGCGCGGCATCCGCGGCCGAAGTGCTCGAGCGCTCGGAAGTAGTGCTCACGTGCCTGCCGGGCTCGCCCGAAGTCGAAGCGCTGTATCTGGGCGGCAACGGGCTGGCAGAGCTTGCGAAAAAGGGTTCTGCGCTGGTCGATCTGTCGAGCGTGCTGCCGTCGACGCCGCGCAAGCTCGAAGCGGTGCTCAAGGCGCGAGGCGTGGACTTCCTCGAAGCGCCGGTGAGCGGCGGCGTCACCGGGGCGCGCGCGGCGACGCTGGCGGTCATGACCGGCGGCGAGGCGGCGGTGCTCGAGCGCGTACGGCCGATCCTCGCGTGCATCGGGCCCAACCTCTATCACGTCGGCCCGGCGGGCGCGGGCAATACCGTGAAAGCGATCAATAACATGATGTCCTCGGTCAACGCGCTGGCGATGATGGAAGGGCTCATCGTCGGCGTGAAAGCCGGCCTGGACCTGAAGACCGTCGCGGACATCGTGAAGACGAGCAGTGGCAACAGCAACGCGCTCGCGCGCGTCGACCGTGCGCTCATCCCGCGCAACTTCGAGCCGGGGTTCAAGGTGCAGCTCATGAACAAAGACCTCGACACCTTCAACACCATCGCGCGCGAGCTGCACGTGCCGGTGAGCTTCGCGAACGTCGCGCAGCGCTACCAGCAGGCGGCGCTCGCGGCGGGGCTGGGGGAGAAGGACACGAGTGTGATATTTACGGTGATCGAAAGGCTGGCGGGACTTTCGAAAAGCTAAAAATGGGTTCCCGCCTTCGCGGGAACGACGCATCCCCCCCACCGTCATTCCCGACGCGCGCCGGCGCGATCGGGAATCCATTTTGACGTTCAACAATGGAGGAGCAATGCAGGTAGTGAAGTTGATCTGCGGCGTGGCATCGGTACTCGCCACAGCGAACGCGTATTCCCAGGCGTACCCGTCCAAACCCATCCGCATCGTCGTGCCCTTCGCGGCGGGCGGGCCGTCGGACATCACCGCGCGCACCATCGGCCCGCGCATGACCGAGCTGCTCGGCGTGCCGATCATCGTCGACAATCGCGGCGGTGCGAACGGCGTGATCGGCGTCGAGAACGCGATCCGGTCGGCCCCTGACGGTTACACCCTGCTCGAATCCACGTCGAGCATCACCGCTATCAACATGGTGACTTACGGCGACAAGCCGCCGTACGACACGCTGCGCGACCTCCAGCCGCTGACCTCGCTCATGTTCACGACCAGCCTGATCGTGCTGCACCCGTCGATGCCGCCGAAGACGCTGAAGGAGCTCGTGGCGCTCGCGAAAGCCCGGCCGGGCCAGATCACGTTCGGCTCGGCGGGCACCGGCGGCACGCTGCACTTCGGCATCGAGATGCTCCAGCGCGAGGCGGGGATCAAGCTCACGCACGTGCCGTTCAAGGGCGCGGGGCCGGCCGTCACCGACCTGGTCGGCGGCCAGATCAACGCCATGTTCGTCGACCTGCCGGTGATCTCGCCGTACGTGAAGTCCGGCAAGGTGAAGGCGCTCGCCGTCACCAGCACCGAGCGCTCGCAATACTTCCCGGACATCCCGACGACGAAGGAAGCCGGTTACCCCGGCGTCGAGATGACCAACTGCTACGGCATGCTCGCGCCGGCGAAGACGCCGAAGGAGATCGTGGCGAAGCTGCACGACGCGCTGGTGAAGACCATCGCGACGCCGAGCGTGCGCGAGCGCTTCATGAGCCTGGGCGCCGATCCCAAGACGATGTCGCCCGACGAGTTCACGCGCTTCATCAGGGCCGACATCGAGAAGTGGGGCAAGCTCGCGAAGTCGGCGGGGATCGTGATCGAACGCTGACGCGTCACGAAGCGCACGGCGCGCGGGGCTGATCCACGCGCTCGGTCACCTTCACCACCGGGTTGTCGATCTCGCCGGTGACATGCAGCGATGCGCGGCGAGTGAGCAGGCCCGGTTTCTTCTGCTCGGGCGTCAGCACCGCGTCGAGCGTCTCCTTGCGCAGGTCGACCGTCGCGGTGCCGTCGACGCGGGTCGCCTCGGTGTCGAGCGTGATGCGGCGCGAGCGCGCGACCCCGCCGCGCACGTCGAACGCCGCGAGCGCGCAGCCGATGGCGAGCTCGCGGTCGCCGCGCAGCTTCACGCCGATTGTCTTGCCGAAGGCCATCGCGAGCTTCGCGTCGCTCGATTCGGCGATCGTGCCGCGATCGAGCCGCGCCTCGAACGTCCCGCCGAGGTTGGCGAGCATCTCCGCGGCGGACTTGCCACGCGAGGAGAGTGCGAGCCTGGCGAAGAAGGAGCCGGAGACACCCCGATCGCGCACGGCCGGCAGCAGCGCCTGCACGCTGGCGCCCTTCATGTCGGCCTGCAGCCAGGCGCCGGCGGCGTCGCGCCGGCCGTCGAATGACGCCGAGCCCGCGACGCGGCCGCCGCCGGCCTTGAGCTCGAAGCTCTCGAGCGCGAGGAGACCGTCGTCGAGCCGCACCTGCACGCGCACGTCCTCCAGCGGCGGCAGCGACTCGACGGCGAGCCGCGCGGCGCGCGCCTCCACGCGTGCGTCGAAGGCGCGCAGCGCCCCTAGATCGAACGGGCCGGGTTTGCCGTCCCGCCGCACGCCGGCGAGCGGTGCGAGATCGGCTGCCTTCGCGTTGCCGAAGGACAGAGAGGCTTCGAGGCGCGGACGCTCGTCGCCGCGGCGGTCGTACACCGCATCGCCGCTCACCGCCGTGGACCCGATCTTCCCGGCGATGTGCGAGAAGCGGTAGACCTCGCCCGCGAGCGTGATCTGGGCCTCGACCGAGTACGGCTTCGACGGCGGCGGCTGCATGCGCACGAACGGATAGACCAGCGCGAGCGACGGGCCGCTCAGCGTCACTTTCGCGTCGGCCGGACCGACGTCGAAGAGGTCGGTGAACAAGCCGTCGAACTCGACGTGCGTGTCGCGCGAGACGAGGTGTCCTCGTGCGGGAAACGAGAGGCCGCTGCCGCGAAAGCTGAACGCGCGCGGCACCGCGGCCTCGCCCGCGAATGCGTGACCTTCGTACTCGCCGCGATACGCGATGCGCGTGGCGAGCCCGTGCGCGAGCGCGTCGGCGTCGTTCGCGTCGAGCGGCGTCGCCGTCGCGGTGAGATCGAGGCCGATCGCGCGGTTGGCGAAACGCAGCCGTGAATCGTGCGCTTCGAGCAACATGACCCGCACGCGGCCGGGTCCGGTATAGCGGGGCTCGGTCAGCCGCCAGTTGCGGCGGCCGTCGGCGAGGCGCTCCATGTCGACTTTCGCTTCGACGAGGGTGAGGTGGCGCACTTCGACGTGGTCGCCCCACAGGCTCGACAGCGCGAACTCGAACGAGATCTCGTGCGCGGCGAGCAGCGGCTCCTTCGACGACGCCCATTCGGCGTTCTGCACGTACACGTCGCGCAGCCGCACCGTCGGCTCCAGCCAGGAATCGAAATCGACGTCGAGATCGGCGATGCGCACCTCGCGGCCCGAGCGTTCGGTGAGATGGCGCTCGACCGCGCCGCGCACCCAGTTCCAGTCGAAGGCGACGACGAACGCGACGAGCGCGAGCGCGGCGGCGCCCAGCGCCGACGCGACGATGCGCCGGCGCCGCGCATTCGTTCCGCGTTCGGGCTGGGGACTCACGGCCCTCTGAAAGGCAAAGCGGGTGCCGGGGCCGCCCGGCCCCGCAGCCGCGCGCTACACGCCGCGCGGCGCGGCGGTGCTTACGACATGCCGGCGAGACCTGCCTTGGAGCACTGCTCGTCCTGATCGCCGGTGACGCCGCTGACGCCGACACCGCCGATCACCTTGCCGCCGCTGAAGATCGGCAGGCCGCCCGGAGACGCCACGACGCCGGGCAGGGTCATCGTCGCCGGGCCGGTCTTCGCGATCGCGTCGACGAACGCGCGCGTCGGACGGCGGTACGTCGCCGCCGCGCTCGCTTTGTCCACCGCGATGCGGGCGCTCGCGGACTGGGTGTTGTTCATGCGCTCGTAGTACACGAGCGAGCCGTGGGTGTTGACGATCGCGACCGCGACGTTCCACTTGTTGCTCGTGCATTCGGCGATGACGCCGGCGGCGATCTTCTTGGCGGCTTCGATGGTGATGTCGGGACCGTACTCCGGCCGCGGCGGCTCGGCGGCCTGGGCGGCGAAACCGACGGACGACAGCATGCAAACGACCTGGGCGATGCGCTTCAGCGTTGCCATGGCTCCTCCCTTGACGTGGTGCGACGGTTATTTCCCGATCAATCCTGCCGATCTGGCGACCTTGGTGAAGACGTCGATCTGCGCGCGCACGATGCGGTCGTACTCCTCGGGCGACGTCGGCGCGGGGTCGAACGACATGCTCGCCATGCGCTCCTTCACGTCCGGAAGCTCGAGCACGCGCGCGACGTCGGCGCTGATTTTCCGGACGAGCGCGTCAGGCGTTCTGGAAGGCGCCATCAGCGCGTGCGCGGCATCGCGCTGGAACTCGGGGAGGATCTCCGCCATCGCGGGCACGTTCGGCAGCAGCGGCGAGCGCCTGGGATTGACCACCGCGAGCGCGAGCAGCCGGCCGTCCTTGAGGAAGGGCATCGCGGGCGCGAGGCCCGGCACGCCGTAATGGATGCGCCCCGCGACCATGTCGACGAGCATCTCGGGCTGTCCGCGGAACGGCACGTGCACGACCTTGATGCCGGCGAGCAGGTTGAAGCGCTCGGCGGTCATGTGCAGGCCGCTGCCGGGCCCCGCGGAGCCGAACAGGAGCTCGCCCGGCTTTTGCTGCGCCAGCGCGATCAGCTCCTTCACCGATTTCACGCCGAGCTGCGGCGCGACCGCGAGCAGCCCGGTCGTCGAGCCGATCTGCGCCACGCCGCGCAAATCCTTCAGCGGATCGTAGGGCAGGTTTTTGGTGATCACCGCGGTGATCGCGAACGAAGCCGAGACGAGCAGCAGCGTATGGCCGTCCGGCGTGGCCTTGGCGACCATCCCCGACGCGAGCGTGCTGCCGGCGCCCGAGCGGTTGTCGACGATCACCGGCTGGCCCCACATCTCCGAGAGTTTGGGCCCGATCATGCGCGCGGTGATGTCGGTCGTGCTGCCCGGCGAGAAACCGACGACGATGCGCACCGGCTTGGAAGGAAACTTCTGCGGCGCCTGCGCCGCCGCAGGCGCGGCGACCCCCATCGCGATCGCGGCGCTCACGGCCGCGACCGCCCCTTGCACTGGGTGCATGCACGTCCCCCTTTTGTCGGTGTTATCGGCGCCGCTTACGCGAGGCCGTAGAACTTCGCCGCGTTGTCGCAGGTGATCTTGCGCACGGTCTCCGGCCGCACTTCGCGGAACTGCTCGGTGATGTACTTCGACGACTCCGGCCACACGCCGTCGGTGTGCGGATAGTCCGAGCCCCACATCAGCGTCTCTTCGCCGAGCTCTTCGATGAGCTTGGCGCCCACCGGATCGAACTGGAACGTCGCCTTGCACTGGCGCTTCCAGTAGTCGCTCGGTTTCATCTTGAGGCCGAGGTCGCGGAAACGGTCCTCCCATTCGAAGTCCATGCGCTCGAGCACGTAGGGGATCCAGCCGATGCCGCTCTCGCCGAACGAGATGCGAACGTTCGGATAGCGCTCGAGCACCGCGGCGCCGATGATGCCGGCGATGATGTTCGAGAGGTTCAGCTGGAAGCCCGACACGCGCGTGAACATCGCGGCGCGCTGGCGCTCCTTGGGCGTCTTCGCGCGCTCTTCCGGCGACTGCGACGGGAAGGTGTGGAAGTGCAGCGGCAGGTTCACTTCGTTGACCGCCTGCCACAGCGGCTCCCACATCGGGTGCCACATCGGCTCCATGTCCCACGAGCACGACAGCTCGACGCCGCGCAGTCCCAGCTTCGCGGCGCGATGGATCTCTTCGATGGCGGCGTCGATGTCGCCGTACGGCAGGCACGCGAGACCGAGCAGGCGATCGGGATACGGCTTGCAGAAGTCGGCGAGCCAGTCGTTGTAGATGCGGAACATCTCGCGCGCGGCTTCCTGGTCGCCGAGGCGCGTCGCGGCGCCGAGGATGCCGAAGATCACTTCGGCGTCCACGCCGTCCATTTCGGCGTCCTTGATCCGCAGCTCGGGCGTCGTGACGCGCCGCACGCCGCGCGTCTTGTAATCGTCGAACAGCCCCGCTTCCGCCATGCGGTCGACGCGGTGGTTCTGTCCGGGCACGAGCTTCGCGCCGGAGGGGCCGACGCCGCAGACCAGCCCGTACGAATAGCCCTTCTTCGAAGTCCAGTGCGGCCCGTCGGGTCCGTCCACGACGTGGGGCATGCGGTCTTTGAGCGCCGCCGAAGCGTTGGACGTGAACAGGTCGGTCGGCAGCCAGGGCAGGTCGATGTGCGTGTCGGCCGAGATGCGGTTGTATTGCATGCTGGTCTCCTCCAGATGAACTCCGCCGGGGACAGTGTAACAAGGCCGCCGTGCTAACGTCGCGCGATGCGATCGAGATTCAGGGATCACAGTACGGACCGTCCGAGCGGCTGGCGCCTGGGCTTCGCGAGCGGTTTCGCCGCCTTCGCCATGCTGCTCATCGGCGCGGCATACGTCGGGTCGCTGATCATTCACGCGCACATGGCGGAGATCGGCCCGCCGCGCGTCGCGGGCACGCCGCTGCGCGTGGCCGCGCCCGACGGCGACGCGGTGTTCGTGATGACCAGCCAGAAGGAGACGCGCATCGTGGGCGGCGCCGGCCGCTGGAGCACGTATCGCGGCTTCGAGACCGTGGTCCATTTCGACCTCTGGCGATTCGACGCCGCTGCCTTGCGGCCCGTGTGGCGCAAGCGCCTGCTGACCGATGCCCGGCCGAATCTCTCGAAAGTCGGCGTGCTCGGCGCGGAGGCGAACCGCGTGTGGCTGTTCCTCGGCGGTCCCGTCGTCGCCTCGACGGCCAGCGGGGAGGTGGTCGGCGGTGCGGCGGCGATCGAGGATCGCAATCCCGCGCTGAAGAACGTGGTGCCGCTCGACGAAGGCCACTATCGCTTCTTTCACGGTTACGGTCTCGTGTTCACGTCGGCAAACGCGCGCGCGTGGCGCGTGGACGCCGCGACGCTGGAAGCGACGCCGTGGGACGCCAAGACCGCGGTGAAGCGCCCGTCCGCGATCGGGCTGCCGCACTACGCGCCGTCTTCGCTCGCCACGTTCCAGAAGCGCGGGCTCACCCTCGAGCAGAACTGGCTCGGCGTGCTGACCGAGGAAGAAGGCGAGGCGATGAATCGCGGTCCGCAGGTTCCGGGCGCGCGCCCCGGCGAACGCCGTCGCGCGATGGCCGAGTTCCTCGAATACACGCACGCGCCGCCGGAGCTGTCGCACACCGGTCCCAAGCGCTATCGCCTCTGGCGGTCGAAAGTGGAGCACGTGTCGGCGGCTCCGGCCGGCTGGCCCAAGACACTGCCGGACCGGTGGGGCAAGCGCCCGCGCTATTCGGCGTTTGCGCCGTTCGAGAAGAGCCCGGAGTTCCTGCAGGCCGGACTGCTGAGCGACGGGCGCTCGCGCCTGCCGATCCTGCTGCGCGATCCGGACAGCGTGCTCGTCCTGCATCGCGATCGCATCGACGACGAAGGCCGGCTGCACGTCACGCGCATCGCGGGGCCCGACGGCCGGACGCTGTGGGACGCCGCGTCGCCGCTGTCGGTGCTGCAATCGGTGATGCCGGGCGCGGGTCCGCTGGTGCTATTCGGTCGCGCCCATGTCGCGCCGAACCGCGACATGGGCGATCCCTATCACGACGCGCACGAGTGGCTGATCTCGCTCGATCTCGCCACGGGCAGCGCGCGCACTTTCGATCTGAGCGCGGCCGGGACTGCGATCACGCGTAGCGACGAAAGCCGAAATCCGGATCCGAATACGTCGCGTTGACGAGGTCGACTTCCCACGTGAGGTACTCGCGGATCGCGGCCTCGCGCTCTTCCGGCGTGCGGTCGAGCGCCTTCCACATCATGTCGTCGGTCGGTCCGGTGGCGCGCTCGAGGCCTTTTTCGAGCGGGAATCCCGCCGCAGTCCACGCAGCGTTTCCGCCTTCGAGCACTGCGATATCGGCGGACGTCAGGGTTTTGGCGTCCTGGGCAGCGAAGCGTGCGAGCGTGTCGCTTTCCGTGGAGGTGAAGACGAGGCGCTGGGCATCGGGAATCTTGCGCAGGTTCTCGGCCAGGCGCGAGCGCACCACGTGCCATGCGCCGGGGATGTGGCCTTCGGCGTAGCGCAGGCTGGTCGCGAGGTCGGCGACTGCGGCTGATCCCGATCGCAGCAGCTCGTGCAGCTCCTTCGCCGACACGAGCGCGACGTCGATGTCGGGCACGCGCTCGCGCACCGGGCCTGGCTCGAGCTTCGTCCCGTCGAAAGCGTTCTCCAGCACGAACACGTCGCGCCAACCCATCTGCGCGAGCCACGCCGCGGTGGTCGTCGCGCGCGAGCCGTCGTCGTCGATCAGCACGACCGCGGCATGTCTCACCGCGAGGAAGGTGTCGGTCGCCTGGATGAGCTGACCGCCGGGTGCTGTACGCGAGCCGGGCAGGTGGCCTTCGAGAAATTCCGAAGGGCTGCGCACGTCGAGCAGATACACGGTGCGCGACGCATCGCTGTGCAGCTTCGCGAGAGCGTCTTTCGAGATCGAGCGGATGCCGTAGCGCCGCGCCACGTGCACCGCGGCCTCGCGCGCGAGGCCGCGTCCGGACTCGGTCGGCAGCGGCGCTTCCTCCGTTCGTCCATGCTCGAGCTGATAACCCGCGAGATGCCAGCCCTGCGTGCCGTCCTTGAGCGCGTACACGCGATGGGGAAAGCGCGCGTTGATCAGCGCCTGCGCGCCGATGATGCTGCGCGTGCGTCCGCCGCAGTTCACGACGACCACGGTGTCGTTCGAGCGCACGAGGTCGTGGGCGCGATACACGAGCTCCGCGCTCGGGCAGTCGATCGCGCCGGGGATGCTGTTGCGGCGGTATTCGTCGAGCGGGCGGCTGTCGAGCACGATCAGGTCGCGCTTCTCCTGCTGCCACGCGTGCAGCTCCTGCGCAGTGACCTCCGGCGGACGGTCCTCGTGCAGGACGTATTCGCCGAACGCCTTGCTCGGCACGTACACGCCGGTGTAGAGGCGGAAGCCCGCGTCGCGCCACGCGCGCGTGCCGCCTTCGAGCACGTGCACGTCGCCGTAGCCGATCTCGGTCAGGCGTTCCGCGGCGCGCTGCGCGAGGACGTCGTCACCGGCGTCGCAGACGACAACGCGCACGTTCTTCCGCGGCAGCAGCGCCGCGGCGCGCATCTCGAGATGGCTCAGCGGCAGGTTCGAGGCGAGCAAAAGATGGCCGTCGCGCGAATAGACGCCTTCTTCGCGAACATCGAGGAGTGCGATCTCGCCGCCATCGTCGAGCATGCGGCGCAGATCGTGTGGTTTGAGCGTTTTCATCGGGATCGACCGTTCAGGTGATTCGTTTAGGCTGGATTGAATCATAAGCCACGAGGGAGGTGGCGATGGCACACGTCAGGCACATCGCGATACAACCGCGGAGGAACGGGCGCTCAAGCGTTCTGCACGTGACCTACTCGCGCAAGCGCTGAAGCATGTCATGGTAGGTGATTTTATCAAGCACTCGGGCGAGGTGAGCCTGAGCGCCGACGAACCGCCGCGCGTTTTCAGGTAACGCGGGTTCGGCGGCTTCCGCTTCCGCTTCCGCTGTGAGCGTGTGAAATGCCGGAAGAAACTTGCGCACCATTGCGGAAAGAATGCGCCGCGCAATTCGTTCAGGTACGCCGAGAACAGCTGCAGCCTCCAAAATCGTGGCGGGCGTTACCTGCTCGAAGTGCGTTGCGCCCGGCAGCGCGAAAGCCATCTTCACATTCGGCCAAGTTGCTTTTTCACTGGCGATTGCTCGAGTGTAGTAAGCGCCCGTGCTTAACAGGTCGTAATGTGGCGCTAGTGCAATCGCGTCTGCGCTGACATGGAATGATAAGTTTTTCAGATGGCAGTCGTCGTTGCCGGTCAGCACATTAAAGACGAGCCAACTAAACAAACGTAGCCGTGTGCTGATCTTATTCGTAGTGGCATCGATGATTCGTGCGAGAGTCTCCAGAGTCGCGCCCGTATGCTTGAAGCTGCGAGCCTTGTTTAGAAGTTGGCATGCGTCGATGACATGCAACCGCCGTACATCGCCGCCATCCTCGTTTGATACGATGCGATCAAAACGCTCGACGATATACACCGGCTGTGGCACGTACATCAGGCTAACCGGCGGGACCTGCAGATCAAGCGCGGATGCCAAACGCATGGTCACATATTCATTGAACACGGACGCCGGATATGTGTTGGCGTCTGGATGGTTAGGCTTCAAGACGTGGGTAGAGGGTGTGGCACCTTCAGGCTCAAACAGCTGGTCACCTTTAACTACTACGAGCAGCTTATGTTGAGCTCCAGCGAGCGACATACGCTTTGGTGCGTTGCTGACCAGGGTATTGCGCGGCAGATTGTCGATCCGCTCGCTCAGTTGTGGCGCAGATAATGGGTGCAGTCGGCCGACCTTTGGCAATTCCTGTGAGGGGGGCAGCAGTGTGAGCGAGCCAGCCGATTCGGCACCCAAGTACTCGAGCAACGCAAAAGCGTCGTCGCCTTTAATGCCAGCTTCGCGTTCAATGGCGCTACGCAGCAGTTCTTCGGGCAGCAGGTTATCGAAATACCATTGCACCGGTCGGTTCGTACCGCCGTCGTCATGTCGTAACTGAGCGCGTGGCAACGCAGGCGACAAGTCAAAGCTGTCACTCGCGCTGGCCCATGCCGAGTCGTACTCGAAGGCCCACAGATCGTCCGTTTCGAACAGAGTCCCGACGCGGCGCTGCTCGATATAGACGACAAGGCTGCGCATGTTCAAGTCGTTCGGGTGGAGCGCTGCTTCGACTGCAGCTTGTGCAGCACTGGTGCGACAGCGTCTGGAATGTCCACGCTCAGGCCAATCCCCATTTCTTTCAGTAGCTTGAATACGAGCCCCATCTGCACCGTGGGCTTCCCCCGTTCCACGTCGGCGGTGAATTGCTTGCTGACACCTGCGGTTGCGGCGAGGTCGTCTTGGCGGACCCGTGAAGCCTTTCGGACCGCACGAAGAACTATGCCCAGGTCAGCGACGGAATGAATGGATTGTTTCATAGCTTCTTGGAGTACCTAAGATCATAGGTATTTTATCGTTATCATGCGACTGAGTCAACGAAATGCCTATGATCATAGGAACTACCGTGTTATTGACGCGTGAGAATGGTTGAAAATCCTGCGTACGTAGGATTTCTATAGTATGTGGCGACTGCGCAAGCAGATGCACCTGCGATTCTAGGTAATCGCCGAGACCTGGATGTCCGCCTGCTTCGCCCGAGGATTTCCATGCGCCTGCGAATCGTGCGGTGGCCCTCCCCCGGCCTGGAACGCGACCTCTCGAACCGATTGCCTGAAGTCGCTCTTCCACGTCGGCCACGTCGAGTGTGCGCGACGTCGGCGCTGATCTGCTTGACGATGCGTTAGGCGTGCGCGCCGGTGCGATGAGAACGTGCACCGAGTCGCGCGAAGGTCGGGGGTATCTCCGCGATCGCCGGCACGTTCGGCCGGAGCGGCGAACGTTTCGGGTTCACGAGGGCCATCTCGTTCACTCGTCTTCCCCGATCCGTTGCTCCCGCCCAATTTCTGATGCGCTGCCATGGGGTTGGTGAGCAGTAGTGTGGCAACGGCTACGGCGAGCGATCTCGGCGCCGCATCCATCCAAAGCGCCTCCGCCAGGAGCCGACGAATCGCATGTCGACCCCGTTGCGCTTGGCCGCGTAGCTGCGCGCGGCGAGCTCGAGGCCGGTCGTGTCGATGTTCATCAGCGCTTCGATCTCTTCGGATGAGAGCCCCGCAGCGTGCGCGCACGCCCGCGGATCGGCGGCGAAGCGCCGCCGCAGGTCGTCGTCGACATAGAGGCTCGCGAGGAAGCGCTCGAAGCGCGCAGTCGTCATGCGGCCAGCGTGGCGATGTGCCGGCGAGCGCGGCCGCGCGCGATCGCCGCGCGCGCGAGGTCGATCTCGTCGAGCAGCCTTTGGATCGGCGGATAGTTGCCGTCGCGCTCGATGATGACGGTGAGCGGCTCCGGCGCGAGCGCAGCGACCTGTTCGAGCAGCGCGTAGACCGGCGCCGGCACGTCGTGCAGATGGTCGTCGAGGAGCCGCCGCTCGCCGTTCGACGCGGCGATCCATTTGCTGCCGCCCAGGTGTATCGCGCAGATCGCGTGCATCGGCAGCCGCGCGACGAACGCGGAAGCGTCGCCGCCGAAGTTCAAGCAGTTGGCGTAGGCGTTGTGCAGATCGAGCAGGAGTCCCGCGCCGCTCGCGGCGATGACGCGCGAGATCCAGTCGGCTTCGCCGAGATCGCTTGCCGGCGGATCGATCAGCGTCGCGATGTTCTCGAGCCCGGGGCGCGTGCCGACCACGCGACGGGCGCGGTCCACGTTGCGCGCCGTCGCGTCGACCAGCGCCGCGTTGCGAGGCGGCGCCGCGAGGTGACCGATCTCGATGCCGCCGGCGCGCACGAAAGCGAGATGCTCCGACCAGAACTCGGGCTCGGCGATATCCACCACTCGTGCCATCGCATCGAGGCGCTTCGCGTCCGGCGCGCTCGTGGACGCGAGGCCGAGACCTACGCCGTGCAGCACCAGCGGCACCTGCGCGTGCAGGGTGCGCAGCTCGCGCGCGTTGCGGCCGAAGTAATCGTCGGCGATCACTTCGACGAGGTCGATGCGGTCGAGGTTCGACAGAATGCCGGCGGCGAGCTCGGGGCGCCAGCCCAGGCCGACGCGATCAGTCGCCGCCGCCACCGCAGCCTCCGCATCCTCCTCCGCCGCCTCCGCACGACGATCCGCTCGAAGAGCCGCACGACGAGCCGCATCCGCCGCCGCCGCTGCTGTCCGAGCTCTTCGATTTGCGGAAGAGCCGGTGCGCATACGCGAAGCCGGTGGACGGCAGCGCGGTGACCCCGAACACCGCCGCGAGCATGACCGCGTCCGCATTCGCACCGCCGGGCACGAGCGAGAGCGCACGGGTCTTCAAGCGCGCGAACAGACTCTGCAAATCCTGCATCGTTTCGTCGCCGCGGCGCGTCCGGCGGCGGTTCACCACATTCCAGCAGACGATCGTGAGCACGATCGCGAAGACGATCAGGAAGACGATGTCGGTCCGGCCGCGCGCGAGCGCGACCGCGATCTTGATCGCCGCGACGCCGAGCAGCACCGCGAGCGCCATCAGGAAAAGCCGGCGGCGCTGCGCGCGGACATCCGCGTTCGGGAGGCAGCCTCGGCGGGTGAGGTGATCCTCGAACTCGCGGCACGCGTCCTCGATCTCGCGGTCGTTGAACATCGCGCCGACCGCTGCGGGATGCGCGAACACGCGCAGCAGCGCTTTCTCGATCGGCCGGCGAACCATGCCGCTGCCGCCGACCGCCCACAGCTTGTCGTCGCCTTCCTCCTTCAGGAGACCGCGATCGACGAGCGACACCGCGGCGACGCGCGCGGCTTCGTTCTTGCCCCCGCGCAGGTAGGCGATGAGATAGGGGTCGCTCGTATCGATGCGCGGCGCCGGGCCTTCCTCGTTGCGCCGGCGGGACGTGCGCAGCGCGAGCGCGACGGCCACGCCGAGGCAGGCATAGAACAAGAGGAACGCGGGACCGTGAAGATCGAAGGGATTGAACATCGCCGTGCCGCTCAGCGCAGCTCGCGCGCGCGGGCGCGCATGCGCTCGGCGAGATCGATGAGGCGCACCAGGGTGCGCTCCGCGACGCCCGGCGCGAGCGCCTCGCCGGTGCGCGCGCGCGTGATGTCCGCGAGCGTCCCGCTCCAATCTTCGCCCAGGCGCTGCGTGAGTTGCTCCAGCGCCGCCTTGGGCGACGCCACCGAACCGCCTTCGAGCGCGAGCAGGTTGGCCGCGCAGGTGCGCAGCGGCCCGGCCGAGTCCGCGATGACGTGCGCGAGCTGCTCTTCGCGCAAGCCGCGTTCGACGTATGCGGCCCGCAGCCGCAGCGTGAGATTGAGCAGCACCTGGTGCAGGCGCCTGATCAGTGCGTCGCGCGGGACGGCGAGGGTCGCGAAAGGATCGTCGCCGTAGAGCACGCGATGCCGCCGCCCGATGTCGGCGAACTTCTGAGCGAAGGCTTCCGCGGCCGCCGGCACTTCGTCGCGCAGGAGATACATCGCGGCGAGGTTCGCCGCGGCGTGGGCGGTGCGAGCGGCGCCGCGCAACCCGGCCGCCTTGCGCGGATCGAACGCCGACAGCACGACCACGACGTTGACGTCGGAGGTCGGCCGCAGCGCGCCTTCGGCGCCGCTGCCGAAGAGCACGACCGAGTCGAGGTCGCCGCCGAAGGCATCGCGCGCCGCCAGCACGAAATCGTCGAGCGCCTGCGCGACTTCGCGCGGCAGGTCGGTGGTCTGCTCCGTCGCCATGCGTCCCCCTTTTTGCGCACGTCATGTGATCATACCGCCCATGACGACGAACAACCGCTGCGCATGGGCGCAAAACGATCCGCTGCTCGCGGACTATCACGACACCGAGTGGGGCGTGCCTGAATACGACAGCCGCGCCCTGTGGGAAAAGCTCATCCTCGACGGTTTCCAGGCGGGCCTCGCGTGGATCACCATCCTCAGGAAGCGCGACGCTTTCCGAAAGGCATTCAAAGGCTTCGACCCCGCGCGCATCGCCCGCTACGGTGAGCGCGACGTCGAGCGGCTGATCAAGGATGCGGGCATCATCCGCTCGCGCTCCAAGATCGAGGCGACGGTGGGAAACGCCCGCGCTTACCTGGCGATGCAGGAGGCGGGGGAGGACTTTTCGACCTTCGTATGGAGCTTTGCCGGTGGAAAGCCGATCGTCAAAAGAAGGCGCACCGCGCGCGACGTGCCTGCGCAAACGCCGCTCTCGGAGGAGATCTCGGCGGCGCTCAAGGCGCGGGGTTTCAAGTTCGTCGGACCGGTCATCGTGTATGCGTGGATGCAGGCCACCGGCATCGTCGACGATCATATCGACGCGTGCTTCCGGCGTGCAAGGTGAGCCGCACCGTCCGCGCCTACTTCGTCACCATCCAGATGTATTGCAGCAGCTCGATGCCGCCGAAGCCGCTCAGCGGGAGCAGCACGGCTTTCCACAGGGGTTGCTGAGCGAGCGACATGAAGGCCCCGCGCTGCATCGTCTTCACCTGCTCGAGCATGAGGCCGAGCTGCATCATCAGATGCTCGTTCTTGCGGTCTTCTGCGGCCCTGCGCGCATTGAGGCCGGCCCAGACCTGCAGGTCGTCGGCCGGCACGTCGATCGCCTCGGCGACGCGGCCGCGGATGCCCACGAGCAGTCGGGTCATGCTGTCCACCGCCGTGGAGCGCGCGCGTTCAGCCGTCTTGCGCAGCCTGAGCGTGGCGAAAGCCGTGTACAGCGCGCCCAGCAGGAAGATGATCGCAAGCGAAGGGGGTGTATACCACGCGTCGAACAGCTGGCTGCGGCCTATGAGCCAGATCGCCAGGATTACGAATGGAAAGTACACCAGCGATATCGTCGATTCGGTCTGCTCGGCGAAGAGCTTGATGTCGAGCCAATCGGCCAGGTACCGATCGACGAGCGGGTCCTCGCGCAGGTTGAGCTCGGCCCGGAAGGTCTGCAGGGTCGCGGGCGCGTACTTCGTGTCCGCGACCATGAGCTTTTCGACGAACGCGTCGAAGAGCCGCACGGCGTCCACGACGGCGAACAGCAGGAACGAGTAGGCCGCTATGTAGATCACGAGCAGCGTGAGAGAGAACGCGCGCGTGCCCGCGCCGCGTACGGGATTGCCGGGTTCGTCCCAGAGCAGCACCAGCGACATACCGAAGATAACGTAGCAGGAGACGACGGGCCACAGGCGGTCCCACCTGCGCTCGGCGCTTGCCAGCACGAGATAATCCCGGGTCACTTCCACCGCGTTGACCGGTCCTTCCGGTCGCTGCCTTGCCCACCGGAGGATGGACCAGTCGATTCTTCGCAGGTAAGAACCGTCCGACAGCAGTTGCCTCGCTCTCGTCAGCCACCACGGCACCGCCGTCGTGTCCTTCGTGTCCGGCTCTGTCGGCAGACCGAACTTTCCGAGGACCTCGATCATGTGCTTGTGGTCCTTGACCACCGCATAGAGAAACCACACCGACAGCAGCGCGGCGAGATAGCGCAGCATCAGACTCGGCCACGCGCTGTAGCCTTCGGCCCAGCGGAACGGCTCGCGAACGATGCTGTCGTTCCACGCCAGCACCAATCCCCACAGCGCGAGGGCGACGAAGGACGCGACGATCATCGCCAGCACCGGATTGCGGATGCGCGCGTAGGCGTCGCCGAACTTGTCTCGCGCGAAGCGGCTCGTCGTGTATACCAGGCCTGCGGCGCCGAGCAATATCAAGGCCGCGCAGAGCAGGCTGCGCACCCCTTCGAGCTGCACGAACCGGGAAACCTTCGGATACAGCGTGCGGCACTTCTGAACGTTGAAAGCCGAGCAGTCGTCGTCCTGGACTTCCGCAACGTGATTGGCGCTGACTGCCGGGCCGTAGTCGAAGAACTCGCGCGTACCGACTTCGTATGCCCGCGGGGCCACGCGCTCCGCCAGCAGGGTGCTCGCCTCTACGGCATGGATGATGCCGTCGCGGTCCGACGGCCGCTGTGACGCAGGATGCTGCTGCCGCATGTTGACGGCGAGCAGAGTCGAGAGGAAGGCGGAGGTCTGATAGGCGTCCCGGAACGGACCGATGCCGCCCTGCAGCGACGGGTGCAGTGACAGGCCGAGTCCCGAGAATACCAGGAGGTTGCGTGACCAGCGTGTCTGGTTCTCGTCGGTCATCCGGGCGTCGAGATCGGTGGTGAAGAAGACCGCCTGCGGCATCTCCTTCTTCAGTGCCTGCAGCAGGAGCGACTTGTCGTAGAAATCGGTGCCGAGTATGCCGATGGCGCCGATTTTCGAGCCGAGGCTGCGCAGCTCGTTATGCCGCTCCCGCACGGCAGCCGCGATGCGCCGGGCGTAGTCGAGCTGTGCCAGGCCGCTCGAGGTTTCTCCACGCTCGCTCGCTTTGCGCTTCTCGTCCTTCTCGCTGCGGGCCTGCGCACCCTGTGCCGCCGCGAATGCGGTTTCCCCGTCGAGCCCGCGGAAATAGTTGAAGCCGAGCACGAGATCGCCTTCCTTCACCTGCTGCGGCCGATCTGCTACCGCGCGCGCGCTGATCAACACTTCTTTCTTGATCAGCGATGTGAGCTGACGCCCGTAAGAGGTTTCCGACTCGGAGACGAGCGCGATGGGATCGCGGCCGAGCACGACGCCGCGTTGCTCGAGCTCCGGCTTGATTCGCCTGATCACTGACAGATCGTCGGCGGCCGCGCGCACGATGCTGATGCCGTTGTTTGCGAATTGCAGAGCGGCCGGCCGATCGGCGCTGCCCTTGATTTCGTCCGGCGGCGTCGTCGCGCCCCACACGAAGATCTCGAGCGGCGCGCCGTAAGTCCACAGCGGCTCGCGGCGCGTGCCGCGCGAAGATTCAGTGTCGGCGCCGCCGTTGCCATTCGCGCCGCTACCGTCCCGGGGTGCATAAGCGGCGCGTACGAAGGCCGCGGCGATGTCCATGGGCGCCGCGGGTTTGGGCTGCTCGTACCGGTTGAGCTCGGACACCATTTCTTCCAGCGTCCGGGAGCCGGCCGGTCCGATCAGGCGCACGCGGTCGATGTCCGCGCTGTAGCGCGCGAACTTCTCCGTAATGCTCATGATTTTCCGAAGCGGCGATTCGAACAGATTGTCTTCATCCAGCCACAGCAGCAATACCCTCTCCTTGTGCTCGCACGATTCGAGACGGCGCCATGCCTGGTTCGGCGCATCGGCCGCTTTGCGCTCGAACCATTCGAAAGGAATGACCTGCGACAGCACTTCGGGTCCGTCCCCGGGGTCGTTGCCGATGCGAACGTAGCCGAGGTGATCCTCGTCCAGGGCCGAGAAACCCGAGCGCAGCAGCCCCGAAACGACGGCGTGCCGCGTACGTCGACGTACTTCGGAGTACTCGCCGAACGGTCCGCCGAACACCGTCACCGGCATGATGGAGACGCACTGTGCTTTTCGGCCGAGTTTTTCGATTTCGCTGCTGACATCGGTCAGCAGCGTTTCGCGCGGGCGAGCTTTGCCTGCGGACTGTTCGCCGCCGCGTCGCGTCTGGCCCGCGATGGCGTCGAAAGGGTCTTCCCACAGCCGGGCCGGCACTTTCTGCAGCGTGGGGTAGCCTTCCCGCAGCACGTGTGACGGGGACGGCCGTGTCACTTCCAGCGGGAGTTGCTGGACCGCGACGCCAAGCGCGAGCAGCAGCACGGCGGCCAGCCCGGTGAACGGAAACCCGCTGCCTTCCTTGCCCGCCTGGGACATGATCGCCTCCCTTTTTCGCGTCGAGTATGCGTAGCGAAGGGGGACGCGACATCGCCCAAATGGCGGAGCGTTACAATGCTGCCTTTCTCATGCGCGCCAGGAGTCCAGAAAATGGAATTTCGCGACGATCAATACCTCTATTTCACGCAGCCGGGATGAAGCTCCTGCCTTAGAACGAAAGAGTTTCTTTCGAAAACCGGTCTGGACTTCACCGTCATCGACGTCCTGAACACCCCCGGCGCCCGCGAGTACATGGTCGAGAAGTACGGCATCCGCAAGGTGCCGGTGCTCGCCAAAGGCAAGGACTACGCGTTCGGCCAGATGCTCGATCCGTTCGCGCAGTTCATCGGCATCGATCCGAAGACGCTCGAGCGCCTGTCGCCCGAAGCGCTGTACAAGAAGCAGCAGACGATCTTCGAGGCGGCGCAGCGCTTGACGAGGCAGTTCCCGCTGGAGCGCTTCCGCGAGCAGGTCATTCCCAATCGCGAGCGCCCGATCCGCACGATGTGCTATCACATCTTCCGCATCGGAGAAGCGTTCCTCGAGACGTGGGACGGCGCGGAGTATTCCGTGAAGATTGCCGACAACGAGCCGCCCGGGGAGATGGTGACGCCGGACGACGTCGCGCGCTTCGGCGAGAGCATCCAGAAACGCTACCAGCAATGGTGGGCGAATCTCGACGACAAGGCGTTGTCGAAAGTGCTGAACACCTACTACGGCGACACCGGCGGCCACCGTGTGTACGAGCGCATCACGTGGCACTCGGCGCAGCACTGCCGCCAGCTTGCCGCAGTGCTCGAGCGCATGGGCATCACGCCCGACCGGCCGCTCACCGCGCAGGACCTCGCCGGGCTGCCGCTCCCCGAGCGGTTGTGGGAATGAGCGCGTAATCGCGCACGGCGGCGGCGTCTGCGCCGCCGCCGTGCTGCATCGCAGCGCGCACGGGCCGCGCACGTTTCTTGCGCGCGCTCTTGGGTTTCACGCCCGCAGAATGCAAATGCCGAACGACTATCACGCCCATGGCGAGGTCGCCGACACTTCCGAAGGCGACCGTACCGGGCTCAACAAGGAAGCGCTGAAGCGCGCTTTTCTCGACGCCCTGTTCTACATGCAGGGCAAGTTTCCGGCCCTCGCCACCCAGCGCGACTGCTATCTGGCGCTCGCGTACGTGGTGCGCGACCGCCTGCTCCAGCGCTGGGTCAGCACCGCGGCGGAGTACACCGAGGAGAAATCGCGCACCGTGGCGTATCTCTCGGCCGAATTCCTGATCGGGCCGCACCTCGGCAACAACCTGGTCAACCTCGGCATCTACGCCGAAGTGCAGCAGGCGATGACCGAGCTCGGGCTGGATTTCGACACGCTGCTCGAGCAGGAGGAAGAGCCGGGGCTGGGCAACGGCGGCCTGGGCCGCCTCGCCGCGTGCTTCCTCGATTCGCTCGCGACGCTCGAGATTCCCGCGCTCGGCTACGGCATCCGCTACGAGTACGGCATCTTCGAGCAGGAGATCGTCGACGGCTGGCAGGTCGAGCGCACCGACAAGTGGCTGCGCTACGGCACGCCGTGGGACGTCGCGCGTCCCGAGTGGGCGGTCGAGGTGCGCTTCGGCGGCCACACCGAGCGCTGGACCGACGAGACGGGGCGCTGGCGCGTGCGCTGGATGCCCGAGCGCGTCGTCGTCGGCGTGCCGTACGACACGCCGATCCTCGGCTATCACAACAACACCGCCAACACGCTGCGGCTGTGGCGCGCCGAGGCCGTCGAGTCGTTCGACTTCGAAGTGTTCAACCGCGGCGATTACTACGGTGCGGTGAGCGCGAAGGTCGTCTCGGAGAACCTCACCAAGGTGCTCTATCCCAACGACGACGCGGTGCGCGGCAAGGAGCTGAGGCTCGAGCAGCAGTTCTTCTTCGTCTCGTGCTCGCTGCAGGACATGCTGCGCATCATGCGCGGCCAGCGCATACCGATCGAGCGGTTCCACGAGAAGTTCGCGGTGCAGTTGAACGACACGCATCCGGCGATCGCGGTCGCCGAGCTCATGCGGCTCCTCGTCGACGAGAACGGCGTCGAGTGGGACGACGCGTGGGCGATCGTCCGGAAGAGCTTCGGCTACACCAACCACACGCTGCTGCCCGAGGCGCTCGAGTGCTGGCCGCTGCCGCTGTTCGCCCGCCTTTTGCCGCGGCACCTCGAGATCATCTACGACATCAACGCGCGCTTCCTGGACGAGGCGCGCGAGCGCTTCCCCTACGACGAGGAGCGCATGAGCCGCATGTCGCTCATCGACGAGAGCGGCGAGCGCTACGTGCGCATGGCGCACCTGGCGTGCGTGGGCTCGCACGCGATCAACGGCGTCGCCGAGCTGCATTCGGAGCTGCTCACGCAGGACGTCTTGAGCGATTTCCACCAGCTATGGCCGCACAAGTTCAGGAACAAGACCAACGGCGTCACGCCGCGACGCTGGATCGCGCTCGCGAACCCGCGGTTGTCGCAGCTCATCGCCGACACGGTCGGCGAGGACTGGGTGCGCGACCTCGACCAGCTCATCGGGCTCGAGGGCTTCGCGGACGATCCTGCCTTCCGCGAGCGCTGGCGCACGGTCAAGCGCGCGAACAAGGAAGAGTTCGCGGCGTACGTGCGCGCACGCACCGGCATGCCCATCGATCCGAAGTCGCTGTTCGACGTGCAGGTGAAGCGCATCCACGAATACAAGCGGCAGCATCTCGCGATCCTGCGCATCGTCGCCGAATACATCCGCGTGAAGTCCGGCGTGCACACCGACGTGCCGCCGCGCACCTACGTCTTCGGCGGCAAGGCCGCACCCGGCTACGCCTTCGCCAAGCTCGTCATCAAGCTCATCAACTCGGTCGCGGACGCGATCGCACGCGACCCGATCGCCCGCGAGCACCTGCGCGTGGTGTTCCTGCCGAACTACAACGTGAGCAGCGGCCAGCGCGTCTACCCCGCGGCCGATCTGTCGGAGCAGATCTCCACGGCGGGCAAGGAAGCGTCGGGAACGGGCAACATGAAGTTCGCGCTCAACGGCGCGCTCACGATCGGCACGCTCGACGGCGCGAACATCGAGATCCGCGACGAAGTCGGCGCGGACAACTTCTTTCTGTTCGGGCTCACGGCGACCGAGGTCGCCGCGCTCAAGAAGCAGGGCTATCACCCGGGTGAGCGCTATACCTCGAATACGATCCTGCGCGATGCGATCGATCTCGTCGCCAACGGCTTCTTCTCACGCGGCGATTCGAGCCTGTTCAGGCCGATCGTCGACAACCTGCTCTACCACGACCCGTACATGGTGCTCGCGGATTTCGAGGCCTACGACCGCGCGCAGGACGAAGTCTCGGCGGCGTACGTCGACTTCGAGCGCTGGACGCGCATGTCCATCCTCAACGCCGCGCGCTGCGGTAAGTTCTCGTCGGACCGCACGATCCGGCAGTACTGCGAGGACATCTGGAAGGTCGAGGCGGTGCCCGTGCGATTGTTATCGCACGAAGACGTGAAGGGCGGGTTTCTCCAGTAGGACGTGCGCCACGGGATCGCCACGTCGCGCTGACGCGCTCCTCGCGATGACGTCATTGCGAGGAGCGACAGCGACGAAGCAATTCCGGAGCGTCCGTTACCCAGCCTCGCCGACGTACGCGTACCCCGCGTCTTCGAGACTGCCGGCGCCGGTGTAGACGCCGATGATCTCCAGGGGCTCGGCGCCGGTGTTGGTCACGTAACGCTCCACGCCTTTGCCGACGAAGCCGACATGGCCGGCGCGGACGTCGGCACGCTCGGCACCCGCACCGGCGATGCCGCGGCCGCTGACGACGTAGTACAGCTCTTCGGCGTTGTCGAGGCGGTGCTTGTGGTGCGACTCACCGGGCTGGAGCTTCGCCCAGTACAGCGCGGCATCGCTGCCGTTGTGGCGGCCGATGGGCAGGCGGAAATCCTTCAGGTTCGGCGCATTCTTGCCTGAGGCGGCCAACGGCTTCACGTCTGCGACGTTCAGCAGAATCCCTTGCCCGAGCCCCTTGCGCCGCGGCATCTCGAGGTCCGCTTGCTCCACCGCGCCCGCGAACGCGTAGCCGGTGTCCTTCACGTCCTTCGCGCCGACGTACCAGCCGATGACGAGACCGTCCTCGTCCTTGGTCTCGTTGTGGAAGAAGTGCGCCGAGCCCTTGGGCATCATGCGGCACGCGCCGGGGCCGACCTCGGTGCGCTCGTCGGACTGCCCGACGATGCCGTGACCCTTGAGATACACCGCGATCTCGTCGCAGCGGCTGTGCAGGTGCTTGTTGTGCGTCGAGCCGGGACGGAAGATCGAATGGAACAGCGTCGTCGCGCTGCCGTCGGCGCCGGTGATCGGCAGGCGGAACTCGGAGATCGCCCAGCCTTCGCCTTTCTTCATGTTCTCGGGAGTGACGTCCTCGACGTGCACGAGCTTGTGGTTCAGCGACATCGGTAACCTCGGTCTGATGGGTAGCCCGAGTTTACGAGATTAACCCCTAGTCGCTGCGCCCCGCACCCCCGCCGCCGAACAGTCCGCCCAGGCCCACTTTCACCACCGCGATGAGCCCCACGCGCGCGGCGATGCCGAGGATGACGGCGAGCGAGCCTCCGCCCGCCGCGGCCTGCACGAGCTGGTTCTGCGCATCCTCGCCGCCCACGGCGAGGAAGAGCGCCAGCAGCGCGAACGGCAGCGCGACCAGCAGCGCGAGGCTGTAGAACACCAGCGACAGCCGCCGGCCGCGCCAGCGGTGGCCGAGCTCCTCGCGGCTGCCCAGATACAGCCCGACGGCGGTCAGCGCGGTGACGAGCCCCGCCGTCGAGAACGCGAGCCGCGAAGGATCCGGGGTAAACGCCCCCATCGCCGTCCAAGTCAGCGCCAGCACGAATACGAACTGCATCAGGCTGCGCAGCAGGATCATCAGGTATTCCGCGGGCTTGCCGGGGAAGAGGAAGACCGCGACACCGATCGAGAGCAGGCCTGAGAAGAACAGCCCCGGCCACCACATCTCGCCGGCCATCATCAGGCCGCCGCCGACGAAGATGCTGATGACGGTGAAGAAGATCAGGACCGCGAAGAAGTTGCCGAAGTGCTTCACCCCGCGCAGCCATGCCGGCAGCTCGAGGTTGTCCCAGTGGTTGAGCATCCACATGAGCGGCAGCGGGAAGGCGGCTGCAGCGGCGACGATCCCGCTGTGCAGGCCTTGCAGCGACAACGCCGCGCCGCCCATGAAGCATGCGAAGAGAAACGCCGACGGTATGCCGCCCCAACGCCCGAAGAACAGCGGGAAGATCGCGAACGGCGAGAACACGATGAGCACGAACGGAAGCTTCCACTCGGGGTGCTCGTCCAGTATGAATCCTTCGCGTTTCGCCTCGGCCGCCGGCAGCGCCCCGTCGATCTCGTCGAGCAGGCGATTCAAGCCCGTCGCGATCCGGTCTGCGCGTATCGCGGGCAACAGCTCGTCGATCCATTGCGAAGCGCGCGCGTCGGGTATGGCGCCTTCCAGGCCGTAGCCCACTTCGAGCCGCGCGCCGGCGGGCGAGGGCACGATGAGGATGAGCAGGCCGTCGTCGCGGCCGGCGCGGCCGATCTTCCAGCTCTCGGCGACGCGCAGCGCGTAATCGGAGAGCGGGGCGCCGCCGACGTCCTTCGCGATGAGCACCGCGATCTGCGCGCGCCCGGATTTCTGGATGGCGGTCAGCCGGTCCGTCAGCGCTTGACGCTGGTCCTCGGTCAGCACGTCCGCCTGATCGACGACGAGGCCCGTCGCTTCCGGAATTTGCGCAGCGGCGCAAACGCTCATCGTCGCCGCAAGGACGAAGAAATACAACCACGCGATCGCGGATCGATGCGGCATGTCGGCTCCCCCTTTTTACGGCCCCTATATTCGCGCCGAGCGAGGTATAGTGAAAGCACCTCACGCACTGCCGGAGGCCACATTGTGAAGTTTCTGTGGCACCACGCACTCTGGCTGTTGTTGGCGCTGCCGGTGCTCGCCGGCGGGTATCTGTGGCGGCTGCGCCGCAGGATGCTCCCGGGCGCGCGCTACCCGACGTTTGCGCTGGTGCGCGAAGCGACCACGCGCGCGTCGCTGCTCAAGCCTCACGTGCCGCCGATGGTATTCCTCGCCGGGCTCGCGGCATTGATCCTCTCGATCTCACGTCCCGCGCTGCTCGCGCCTTCGACTTCGGCCGACACCACGATCGTGCTGCTGATGGACGTATCGCTGAGCATGGCCGCCTCCGACGTGCGTCCGACCCGGCTGGAAGCCGCGCGCGAAGCCGCGAAGCAGTTCGTGCGCATGCAGCCGGCGGGCGTGAAGATCGCGGTCGTCGCGTTCGGCGGGCACGCTCACCTGGTGCAGGCGCCGACGTCGCATCGCGAGAGCGTCATGACCGCGCTCGACCGGCTCGAGCTCCAGCGCTTCACCGCGCTCGGCAACGGCCTCATGGGCGCGCTGCTCACCATCGTTCCCGACGCCGACGTGCCGCAGGGTTACGACATCTTCGGCGCCGGCACGCCGCCCGAAGGCTCGACGACGGCGGTGCGGCGGCGCACGCCGAACGCGCGATCGCTCTCGGCCGCGATCATCCTGGTCAGCGACGGCCGCGGCACCATGGGCGTCCCGGCGACCGAAGCGGCGAAGCTGATCGCCGCCTTCGGCATCCGCGTCTACACCATCGGCGTCGGTACGCTCTACGGCGGTGTCGCGAACGTCGAGGGCTGGCCCGCGATCCACGCCGAATTCGAGGAAGACACGCTGAAGGACATCGCCGACATCACCGACGGCGAATACTTCCTCGCGCGCAACGCGAAGAAGGTGCACAAGGTCTACGAGCGCCTCGGCCACCGCGCGATCCGCGAGACCGGGACGCGCGAGCTCACCGGCCTCCTCGCCGCGATCGGGGCGGTGCTCACGTTCGCCGCCGCCGCTCTGTCGGTCCTGTGGTCCACGCCACAACCGAGGCTCGCGTAAGGCAGAATGACGGTCGGATCGATAACAGGGAGATACGAATGAAAATCCGCTACGCGCTCGCCGCGCTCGCCATCGCATGTCCGGCCGCCGCATCGGCGCAGTCGATGAAACCCGGCCTGTGGGAGATCACGCACAAGAACCAGGGCGCCGCCGGCAGCCAGGCGGCCGAGGCGCAGGCGAAGATGCAGGCCCAGATGGCCAACATGTCGCCCGAGCAGAAAAAGATGATGCAGGAGATGATGGCCAAGCACGGCGTGCAGATGGGCGGGGCAGGCGGCGGGATGAGCATCAAGACCTGCATGACCAGGGAGATGATCGACAGGCACGAGATGCCGCAACAGAAAGGCGACTGCAGGCAGACCTCGCAGTCGAAGAGCGGCAACACGATGAAGTTCACCGTGCAATGCACCAACCCGCCCTCGACCGCGGAAGGGCAGATCACCTATCAGGGATCCGAGGCCTACACCATGAAGATGGTGGTCAACAGCAAGGTCGAGGGCAGGCCGCAGACGATGAACATGGAGTCGAGCGGGAAGTGGCTGTCGGCGGACTGCGGCGCGATCAAGCCGCCGGTCTCGGGGATGAAGAAGTAATTCGAGCGCCCGAGATTGCTTCGTCGCGGCCGCTCCTCGCAATGACGTCATCGCGAGGAGCGCGTCAGCGCGACGCGGCGATCCCGTGTCGCACAGTTCGGCGCTACGTCATTCCATCTCGAAAGCCTTGCCGTTGACCTCCACCGTGCCGTTCAACGGCACCGCCTGCGTGATCAGTCCTTCCGCGAAGCAGCCCGCCTTGGCGTTCCTGATGAGGTGAGCGAGCTTGTCGGCCGGCTCGTCGCTTTCGAGCGATAGGTGCGTGTCGACGCCGTCCCAGCGGTTGTAGACGGTCCCTTTGATCACCGAGCCGCCGAGAAACTTCCGAAATCTCACTTTGCAGCTCGCCTTGCTCACCTTCATCTTCATCATGTGCGCGTACCGCGCAACCTGGGTGAGCAGTCAGAAGCCGACCCCCATCGCCATGTAAGTCATCGGCGACGGGTGCTTGCCGCTGCCGCCGATGCGCGCGGCCTCGTCGCTGAAGACCTCGAAGTCGCCGAACGTCCCGCGCTTGAGTTGCCCTTCCATCGCGACGAACTCGGTGTAGACCTCGTTGTCGGTGGTCACGCCCTGCGTCGGCAGCTCGGGTTTGTCGATGATGCGATTGCCGACCTCGCTCGGCAGGTTGTTGCCGTCGACCGGTTTGTCCATCGTCTTGCTCCTTTACTGGGTGGGTGCGGGCGGCGTCGTCGGCGCCTGGCCCTTGGGTCGCTCCGGCGTGTTGCGCGTCGGAACATAAACGACCGACGGACGCTGCGTGTCCGCCTGGGGATAGAGGTCCATGAGTTGGTAGACCTTGAGCGGCATCTCGGTGCTCACGTTGAGCCCCATCTGCCGCGCCATCTGGACCGGAATCGGGAAATCGTGGGTCCAGCGCCCCTCGCTGAGCGCGATGGCGGTCTGCTCCGCTTTGTCCTGGGGGAAGTGCTTGGCGAGAATCTGCGCGACGAAGGTGGCGACCTGCACCCGCGCCTTGGACGCGATGTCGGCGAGGATGATGGTCGAATCGTCGATGTCCTCGGGCTTCTTCACTTCGAGCACGCGCAGGATCGATGCGGCGGGGGCGTCGCCGATCTGCGGATCGACCGGTCCGAGCACCGCGTTCGCGTCCATCACGATCTCGTCCGCAGCGAGCGCGATCAGCGTGCCGCCGCTCATCGCGTAGTGCGGGATGAACACCGTCACTTTCGCCTTGCGCTCCGCGAGCGCCTTGGCGATCTGCTCGGCCGCGAGCACGAGGCCGCCCGGCGTGTGCAGGATGAGGTCGATCGGCTGGTCGGGCGGCGTGAGCCGGATCGCACGCAGCACCGCCTCCGAGTCCTCGATGTCGATGTGGCTCGCGAGCGGCACGCCGAGCACGCTCGCGCTCTCCTGCCGGTGGATCATCGCGATGACGCGCGTCTTGCGCTCGGCCTGGAATTCCTCGAGCAAGGCGTTGCGCGCGCCCTGCAGATCCGCGGAGCGCCCGAAGATCACCATGACGACGACGAAGACGAGCAGCGCCCAGAACAGGAAACGCGCGATGTTCGCCAGGGTGAACCAGATGCTGTGGAGGCGTTCGGACGCCATTCAGGACTCCCGAGGGTTATACCGGCCGGTCGCCCGCGAGCGTGACTCGGTGCATGACGCGTTTGTAGCCGTGATAGTCGTTGACGGGGTTGTGCTGCGCGCAGCGGTTGTCCCAGAACGCGAGCGAGCCGGGCCGCCACTGGAAGCGGCAGGTGAGCTCGGGCCTGACCTGGTGCGCGTGCAGGTAATCGAGCAGCGGCGCGCTTTCCGCTTCGCTCCAGCCTTTGAAGTGGCTGGTGTGCGCCACGTTGACGTAGAGCGCACGGCGCCCGGTCTCGGGATGCGTGCGCACCACCGGGTGCTCGCTGCTCAGCGCTTTCAGGGTCGCGCCCGCGTCGCGCAGCCGGTCTTCGCGCGTCCTAGAGACTTCCGCCCTGGTCGACGTGCTGACGCCGATCAGGCGATCGAGCGTGGCTTGCAATCCTTCGGACAGGGTCTCGTAGGCGAGGTACTGGTTGGCGAACAGCGTGTCGCCGCCGTGCGGCGGCGTCTCCACCGCGTAGAGCATGCTCGCCATCGGCGGTCTTTCGAGATAGGTCGTGTCCGAATGCCACACGCCGCCGAAGTTCACGCGCTCGTGCGGGAGCTTGATCACCGGCGTGACCAAAGGACACTCGGCGAGACCCTTGAGCTGCGGGTATTCCATCGGCTCGCCGAACGCGCGCGCGAACGCGACGAGCGCCTGGGGCGTGAGCTGCTGGTCGCGCAGAAAGATCACGAGGTGGTCCAGCCACGCCCGGCGTATCTCGGCGGTCACCTCCGGCGCGAGCGGCCTGGCCGCGTCGACACCTTCGATCTCCGCGCCGAGCGCACCGGCGATCGGCCGTGCCTCGATGTAGCGGTAACCCATCGCGCCATTGTAGACGCGGGGCGCTAGGTTTTCCCTATCGCTCCAATGACGACATTCAATTGGTCACGCGCAAGACGCGTCTGTATCTTGCACGTCATCGCAAGATGCTCACTCCACAAAGGAATAGACCGATGCTCCCCACCGCACAACAGCTCGAAGGCAAACGCGTCCCGACCGTCACGTTCAAGACGCGCGACAACGACCAGTGGAAAGAAGTCACGACCGACAGCCTCTTCAAGGGCAGGACCGTGGCGGTGTTCTCGCTGCCGGGCGCTTACACCCCGACGTGCTCGAGCACGCACCTTCCGCGCTACAACGAGCTCGCCTCGACGCTCAAGGCCAAAGGGGTGGACGAGATCGTCTGCATCTCGGTCAACGATGCGTTCGTGATGAACTCGTGGAAGCGCGACCAGGAAGCGGAGAACATCACCGTGATCCCCGACGGCAACGGCGAGTTCACCGAAGGCATGGGCATGCTCGTGGACAAGGCCGACCTCGGTTTCGGCAAGCGCTCGTGGCGCTACTCGATGCTGGTGAAGGACGGTGTGATCGACAAGATGTTCATCGAGCCGCAGAAGCCGGGCGACCCGTTCGAAGTGTCGGACGCCGACACGATGCTCAACTACATCGACCCGAAAGCGAAGGCGCCCGAGCCCGTCGTGATCTTCGCCAAGCCGGGCTGCCCGCACTGCGCGCGCGCCAAGTCGGTGCTCGACGCGAACGGCATACAGTACGACGAGATCACGCTCGGCGGCAGCGTCACCTCGAAGACGCTGCGCGGCGTGACCGGCGCGGGCACGTGGCCGCAGGTGTTCGTCGGCGGCAAGCTGATCGGCACGGCGGACGACGTGCAGAAGTATTTCGAAAAATCGAAAGCGGCGTAAATGAAAACCCTCGAAGTTGACGTTGCAGTCGTCGGCGCCGGCACCGCCGGCCTCGCCGCGTATCGCGCGGCGAAGGCCGCGGGCGCGAGCGTCGTGATCATCGAAAGCGGGCAATACGGTACGACGTGCGCGCGCGTCGGCTGCATGCCGAGCAAGCTGCTGATCGCGGCGGCCGAAGCGGTGCACCACGCCGGGCTCGCCGAAGGCTTCGGCGTGCATACGGGCGAGGTGCGCGTCGACGGGCGTGCGGTGATGGCGCGCGTGCGCAGCGAGCGCGACCGCTTCGTCGGTTTCGTGACGCGGGACATCGAGAAGATCCCGGCGTCCGACCGCCTTCGCGGCCACGCACGATTCGAGAACGACCGCACCCTGGTCGTCGACGACCGCACCCGCATCACCGCCAAAAGCGTCGTGATCGCGACGGGCTCGCGCGCCTCCTATCCGGCGGCATTCGCGAAGCTCGGGGATCGTCTGATCATCAACGACGACGTCTTCGACTGGAGCGATCTGCCGAAATCGGTGGCGGTGATCGGCCCCGGCGTCATCGGGCTGGAGCTCGGGCAGGCGCTGCACCGTCTCGGCGTGCGCGTCGCCATCCTCGGGCGCGGCGGCCGCGTCGGTCCGGTGAACGATCCGGAGATCCGCGACTACACGATCCGGGCGCTCGCGCAGGAAGTGGTGCTCGAGCCGGACGCGCACTTCGTCTCGATGGAGCGCGTCGGCGATGACGTCGCGATCGTGCGCAGGAACGCGCACGGCGTCGAATTCGAGGAGCGGTTCGAGTATGTCCTCGCCGCGACGGGGCGGGTGCCGAACGTGGAGAAGCTGGGCTTGGAGAACACCACGATCGATCGCGATGCCGCCGGCGTGCCGGTGTTCGACGCGACGACGACTCAGGCCGTGAGCGCGAAGGGCGACAGCACGATCTTCGTCGCGGGCGACGTGTCCAACTTCATCCCGCTGTTGCACGAAGCGGCGGACGAAGGGCGCATCGCGGGCGAGAACGCGGCGCGTGTCGCGTCGGGCAAGCCGGTGAGCCGCGGGTTCAGGCGCGCGCAGCTCGGCGTCGTGTTCAGCGACCCGCAGATCGCGATCGTCGGCGGCGGCTACGAGGCGCTCGAGCCGGGGCGTTACGCGACGGGGCAGGTGAGCTTCGAAGACCAGGGGCGCTCGCGCATCCTCTTCCGGAACAAGGGGCTGCTCAACGTCTACGCCGACATCGAGACCGGGCGCCTCCTCGGCGCCGAGATGATCGGCCCGGCGGCGGAGCACATCGGCCACTTGCTCGCCTGGTCGCTCCAGAACGGCAACACCGTCGAAGAGATGCTGCGCATGCCGTTCTACCACCCGGTGATCGAAGAGGGCTTGCGCACCGCGCTGCGCGACCTCGATGCGAAGCTGAAGGCGGCGCGGATCGCGGCCGCCAAGGCCGCGTAGCGGCGACCGTCATTCCCGCCTTCGCGGGATTGACGGCCCCAAAATGGATTCCCGCCGTCGCGGGAATGACGGTCCGAAAATGGATTCCCGCCTTCGCGGGAATGACGGTCTACTGCTCCACCGGGATCTTCGCGAGCTTCACGATCTTTCCCCACTTCTGCTTTTCTTCTTTCACCTGGGCCGCGAATTGCTCGGGTGTATTGCCTTCGGGCTCTATCCCCAGCGCGGTCATGCGCTCGACGATCTGCGGTTTCCGGGTCATCGCCACGAGCTCTTTGTTCAGCCGCATGACGATTGCGTTCGGCGTCTTCGCCGGCGTGAAGATGCCGTACCACGCGAGCACTTCGTAACCCTTGATCGTCTCCGCGATCGTCGGAATGTCCGGCGCCGCCGCGAGCCGCTTGGTGCCGGTCACGCCGAGCGCGCGCAGCCTGCCCGACTTGATGTGCGGCACCGCGCCCGAGTAGCCGGTGATGAGCATCTGCACCTGGCCGCTGATGAGATCGGTGAGCGCGGGGCCGGCACCTTTGTAGGGCACGTGCACGATGTCGATGCCCGCCATGTGCTTGAAGAGCTCGGACGACAGATGCGCCGTGGAGCCCGTCCCCGACGACGCGAAGTTGATCGTGCCCGGCTTCGCTTTCGCGAGCGCGACGAGCTCGGCGGTCGATTTCGCCGCGACGCCCGGGTTCACCAGCAGCACGAGCTGGGCGGTGCCGATGCGGCTCACCGCGATGAAGTCTTTCGTCGGGTCGTACGGCATCTTCGTCGTGAGGTTGGGACCGATCGCCATCTCCCCGCCGGAGCCGAGCGCGATGGTGTAGCCGTCGGGCGCCGCGCGCGAGAGCATCGTTCCCGACAGCATGCCGTTGGCGCCGGGGCGATTGTCGACGATCACCTGCTGGCCGAGGGTCTCGGTGAGATGCTGCGCGGCGATGCGCGCGGTGAGATCGGTCGGTCCCGCGGGGGTGTAGCCGACGAGCATGCGGATGGGCTTGGTGGGGTAGTTCGATTGGGCGTGAGCCGGCGCGTGAACGCCGGCGACGCCGACCATCAATGCGAATGCATGAGCTTTCGGTGTGTTACGGGAGATCATCGTGCGTCTTCGTATCTCGTGTGTGTTGTGATGGCGCCCGGCGCTTGGCGCGCACGTGCATGCCCGGCCCGATTATCCGGCAAAAGCTTGAACCGCAAAGGACGCGAAGCAAAACGTCATTCAAGCGGAATCCAGTGTCAATGCTCCAGGCATGGAATGGATTCCCGCCTTCGAGGGAATGCTTTGAATCCTCTGCGCGCCTCCGTGCGCCTTGGTGTCCTTTGTGGTCGAAAACGTCTTGGCGGTAGACTCGACCCATAACGACCGCCCACCGGAGGACTCATGATCACCGAGAAACTCGCCCGCTTCGTCGTCGAGACGCCGCTCGACACCATCCCCGCAGAAGTGCTCGACGGCGCGCGCGACGCGCTGATCGACACCATCGGCGTCGCGATCGCGGGCACGCTCGAGCCGATCGCCGACATCGCGGTGCAGTGGATCGCCGACGTCGGGGCGAAGCCGCAGTCCACGTTCTGGGGCCAGCCGCTCGCGACTTCGCCTGCCGAGGCGGCGTTCGTCAACGGCATGTGCGCGCACGCGCTCGACTTCGACGACAGCCTGCCGAGCCTGCGCGGGCATCCGAGCCCGACGATGGTGCCGGCCGCGCTCGCCGTCGCCGAAGCGGTCGGCGCATCGGGCGCCGAAGTGCTCGCCGCGCACGCGCTCGGGCTCGAAGTCGCGGGCAAGATCGGCCGCGCACTGGGCCACGGTCACTACAGCCGGGGATGGCATTCGACCGCGACGGGCGGAGCGTTCTCGTGCACCGCCGCGGCGGGGAGAGTGTGGAAGCTCGACGTCAAACAGATGCGCAACGCGTTCGGCCTCGCGGCGTCGCAGATGAGCGGGCTCATTCGCAACTTCGGCACGATGACCAAACCGTTCCATGCCGGCCACGCGGCGCGCGTGGGTGTGCTCTCGGCGTGGATGGCGAAACACGGCTTCACCGCCGACGAATCGATCTTCGACGGGAAGAACAACGTGATCGACACCTACGGCAGCGCCGGCGTGCCGCTCGCCGAAGTCGTCGACAAGCTGGGCAAGCCGTGGGAGATGACCGATCCGGGCATCTACGTGAAACGCTGGGCGTGCTGCTACTGCAACCACCGCCCGATCGGCGGCATGCTCGAGCTCATCGCGAAGCACGGCATCAAACCCGATGAAGTGACCGCCATCGAGATCGGTTTCCCGCCGGGCGCCGATACCGCGCTGGTCAGCACCAACCCCACGACGGGCCTCGAAGGCAAGTTCAGCATCGAGTACGTCGCCGCGGCGACGGTGCTCGACGGCAAGCTCGGCCTCGAAACGTTCACCGACGCGATGGTGCAGCGTCCCGAGGCGCGCGCGATGATGGCGAAGGCGCGGCGCTATCGCATCGAAGATCCGAGCGGCGTGTTCTCCGGAGTCGTCGGCTACAACGACGTCGCGATCGACACCAAGCGCGGCCGCTTCGAGATGCGCGTGGACAAGGTGCCGGGGTCGCCCGCCGCGCCGATGACGCGCGAAGACCGCGTCGAGAAGTTTCTCGATTGTGCGGGCCGCGTCCTCGGCGAGCCGGGCGCGAAAAAGCTGCTCGCGCTGCTCGAGCGCTGCCGCGATCTGCCGGACGCGCGCGAGCTCGTGCGGGCGACGGTGCCGGCCGAGCGCGCCCGGACCGCTTCGAGGTCGCCCGCGACCGCCTGAAATCGCAGGTCAGGCGCTACTGCCGATAGGGCACGAAGCCGTGCTTCTCGTCCAGATCGGCGACCGCGCCCGACGTCGCATAGTCGATCAGCCGCTTGTGCATGCCCGAGGGCATGCCGGTCGTGAGCAGGATCAGGGGTCGCGCGAGCGCATAGGTGTGGTCGCTCAGGGTGCGGCGGGATGCCGGGACGCCGTCGTATGCGAGAAGCTTTACCGACGTTCCCGATTTCGCGAGGCTCTCGGCGACACCCAGCGATGCGAACGTGATCGCGCCGGGGTTCGCCGCCGCATACTGCAATGCGTCCGTGCTCTCGAAGAACACCGCGTGGCTGCGGATCTGGCTGCTCCTGAGCTTCAGGCTCTGGAGCAGCACGTCGGTCGTTCCCGCGCCCTCGGTGCGCCACGCTACGCGGATCGGGCCTGATCGTCCCCCGACGTGCTTCCAGTCGGTGATGTCGCCGGTCAGAACCCCGACGAGCTGTCGCTGGGTCAGGGCGCGCACCGGATTCTCGCGCTGCACGATGATCGCGACACCGTCGCGCGCAATCGGGAATGCGTAAAGACCTTTCTCGCGCTGCCCGACCGGCCGGGCGATCATGGCGACGTCGCACCGTCGCGCGCGCAGCTCCTCGACGCCGGCGCCGGAGCTCAACGCCCGGATTTCGACCGTAACGCCGGGATTGGCCGCTTCGAATCGTCGCGCGATATCGGCCATCAGCGGGGCGAGCGTGGGCGAGCCGGCCACGACGAGCGTATTCGGCGTGGCCGCGCGTGCGAGACGATATCCCGATGTCGCTGCGAGCAGCGCCGCCAGCGCGAGCATCCCCGCGGCGACGGCGTTTCGTGCGAGTCGCATGGTATTTTCTATAACACACGCCCGCGCCCCGGACATCTCGGGCAGGATGAAATTTCGCAGTGTCGCCATTCGAAAAAATTCACAACCCGGAGGGCATGATGAAAATCGCGCTGCTCGACGACTACCAGCAGATCGGGAAGACCTCGGCGGACTGGAGCTCGCTTCCCGCCGGGACGCAGGTCGATTCGTTCGGGGACACGCTGGCCGATCCTGCCGCGCTGCAACGGCGGCTCGAGCCTTATGACGTCGTCGTGGCGATGCGCGAGCGCACGCGCTTTCCCCGCGAGTTGCTCGAGGCGCTGCCGAACCTGAAGCTGCTCATCAGCACCGGCGGGCGCAATCCGAGCATCGACGCCGAGGCGTGCGCGGCGCGCAAGATCGCGCTGTGCAGCGCCCCGGGCGATCCGGCGACCGGCCACGGCTCAACCGCCGAAGTCGCCTGGGCGCTCGTCCTCGCGCTGGTCAAACGCATCCCGCAGTCGCAGGAGGCGATGCGCGGCGGCGGCTGGCAGGAGCACGTGATGACCGAATCCCTGCACGGCAAGACGCTGGGGGTGCTCGGGCTGGGACGCCTCGGCAAGCTCGTCGCGCGCTACGGCCAGGCGTTCGACATGAACGTGATCGCCTGGAGCCCCAACCTCACCGACGAGCGCGCTGCCGAAGCGTCGGTGAAACGCGTGTCGAAAGAGCAGCTCTTCGCCGAGTCGGACGTGATCTCGCTGCACCTCGTGTCGAACGCGTCGACGCGGGGCATCGTCGGCGCGAAGGAGATCGGCGCGATGAAGAAGACCGCCTACCTCGTAAACACCTCGCGGGGGCCGCTCATCGACGAGCCGGCGCTGATGTCCGCGCTGAAGGAAAAGCGGATCGCCGGCGCCGGCCTCGACGTGTTCTGGACCGAGCCGCTCCAGCCCGATCACCCGATCCGCAAGCTCGACAACGTCGTCATGACGCCGCACCTGGGGTACGTCGTCGACATCAACATGAAGCGGTTCTACGAGAACGCGCTGAAGAACATCAGGAGCTTCATCGCGGGCGAGCCGCTGACGCCGATGGGGCGCTAGGCGCCTTGACGGTACGCGAGCGGCGGAAGCACACTCCTGCCGATAACAAGCCGCTGCACGCCGAGGGGGACTTCGCAAGTGAAGCAGCCGTACTTCGAGACGCCGCCCAAGATCACGGTCTCGATCACCGCCACGTGCAATCTCGATTGCGAGACGTGCTACGCCGACTGCAACCGGCGGCCGAAGCGCAAGGAGCTCACGACGCAGGAGTGGCTGGCCTTCATCGAGTACCTCGTCGAGAACGGCTTCATCCAGATCTATTTCGAAGGCGGCGAGCCGCTGCACCGCCCCGATTTCGACACCCTCCTCCAAAGCTGCTGCCGCCGCATGATGACGCTCGTGCGCACGCACGGGACGCTGATCGACCGTGCGCGCGCACGCAAGCTCAAACGCCTCGGCGTGGGACGGCTCTTCGTCGATCTCATGGGCGCGAGCGCGGGCGTGCACGACGCCGCCGCGCGCACGCCGGGAAGCTTCGCCAGGTCGTGCGCGGGGGTGAGAAACGCGGTGGAGGCGGGCCTGCCGACCGACGTGGTCCTCATCCTCACGCGCCACAACGTCGACGAGCTCCAGGCGTATCTCGAGCTCGCCCACGCGCTCGGCGCGCAGCGCGCCGGCATCCTGAGGCTGTATCCGCTCGGACGCGCCAGGCACCGCTGGAGCGAGCTCGCGCTGTCCCTGGAAGAGCAGGAAGAAGCGCTCGCGGCCGTGCGCCCGCCGCCGGGCCTCGCCGTCATGCGATCGTGGCATCCGAACGACGCGAACTGCTGCTGGCAGGCCGCCGCGGTCGATCCGTTCGGACGATCGATCGGCTGCATGTATCTGCGCGAGTACGTCGATTTCGGCGACGTGCGCGAAACCCCGTTTCTCGAAACCTGGCACGGCAACGCCCTGTACAAGGCGCTGCGTGCCGGCACCGTGGAGAGCTCGTGTGAGCATTGCGAAAGCAACGAAGGCACGCGCGGCGGCTGCCGCTCGACGGCGTATGCGTTCACCGGTCGCTGGACTGCGCCCGACCCGTTCTGCAGCCACAGCAACGGCGGCATCGACTTACGCGTTCTCCCGAAGCGGCTGCTACGCGGAGACGCCGAACCTGAAGCACCGCCCGATCCCGGAGATGGATCAGTACGCGGTGTTCACGCCCGATGAGCCGAACATCCATTTCCTGAACGACGCCGCGCGCCTGGTGCTCCTGCTCTGCGACGGCCGCAGCGGGCGCGAGCTGGAGCAAGGCTATTGCGCGGCCATGGGGCCGCTGATCGGCCGCGCCGCTGCCGCGGCGGAGCTGCGGCGCACGCTGGAAGACCTGCACCGCAAAGGGATCGTCCGCAACACCCAACGCAACTGACATCGACACTCAGGGGAGATCGTACGACATGGCGACCAAGACCCGAACGAACGAGCGCGCGAACGGCTACGCGACGGCGCACGAGCCCGCGAGCGTGGAAACGTTTCTGCCGGAAATTCGCTCCGACGTGAAATGGCGGATGACGAAAGGCGCGAAAAAACCGTTCGCCGTACCGAACACCGTAGCGCCGGTGCTCGCAGTGTGGAATTTCGGCGTGCCGTTCGGCGAGATGGACAGCCTGCACCTGTGGCTGCGTGCGAACGAGATCGCGCTCGCCGGCCAGCTCACCGATGCGATGAAAGGCGCCAAGGACAAGGTTTACTACCGCGGCACGTACCTGAACGTCGACGCCGGCTCGCCCATGTACCAGACGTGGTGGGAGTACAGCTCCGACGAGGCGCTGGAGACCGAATCGCCGTGGACGAAGAACAAGATTCCGCGCAACCTGCGCGATCTGATCGTGCAGCTCCGCGCGTTCTGGGTGAGGGACCCCGGGCGCTCCGAGTCGCGGTTCGGCCTCGCCTCGAATTACGCCAACCTGAAGGACATGAAGGAGAACCCGTTCATGCTCCAGGTGACGGTCGACGCGGCGGCGGCCGTCGCGAAGCGGCGCGGCTGAGAGCGCGCCGCTACACCATGGCGGGCTTCCGGATCGAGTGGGATTTCCACAAGCTCGGGCTGTCGGACGACGAGCTCGACCTGCGCTTCGGCGATGCCGCGAGGCGCTGGTCGAACCTCATCACCGGTTTTCCGAAGAACGATCGCGGCAAACCGGCGTTGAAGTCGCTGAAGATCCGCGTCGAGATGGCGGATCTCAACGCGGGCAGGAAGAAAAAGGACGACCTGACGCTCGGCCACACCGAGGTGACCGAGTCGCTGCCCAAGGCCGCCGGCCGCGCGGCGGGCATTCCGACCCGCGCGCTCATGCAGCTCGACAGGAAGCAGTTCCGCACCGCGGTCGAGGATCGTCCCGAGGTCGTGCGCGACCTCATCGCCCACGAGGTCGGTCACGCGCTCGGTTTCGGCTCGTGCGCGCCGTGCACGCGCCTCATCGAGGATCGGGGACGCAACCGGTTCTTCTTCATCGGCCGCTACGCGATGAAAGAATACGCGGCGATCGGGGGCAAAGGCGCGGTGCCCCTGGAATCGAGCGGAAACTCGGCGACCGTCGGCAAGCACTGGGACGAGAGCACGCGCGACAAGAGCCGTCTCGGCCGGATCATGGTGTACGAGCTGATGTCCGGAAACTTCGACTCGGGCGACAACCGGCTCACGCGGCTCACCGCCGCGGCGATGCGCGACCTGGGCTACGAAGTCGACATGGACGGCGCGGACAGCTATCGCGACGCCGATTAGTCGTACTGTGTCATCGCGAGGCTCGCACAGCGAGCCGTGGCGGATCGCGTGGCGCACGAGCCGTCCCGAGCCCTCGGGATTGCTTCGTCGCCGCGCGAGCGGCTCCTCGCAATGACACAGTAGGATTAGTCAGCGCAGCGCCAGCAGCCGCATCGCGTTCTTCACGTCGGGCGTCTCCAAACCCTGATCGAATCCGCTGAGCGCATCCTGCACGAGGCCGCGGCATTCGTCGTGACGCCCCTGCCGCTGTCGTAGCTCGGCGAGGCTCACCGCCGAGCGCAGCGCCAGCGACTGCGCGCCCTGTCTCTTCGCGATCGCGAGCGCTTCCGAGAAGCACGCGGCGGCCGCGGCTTCGTCGGCGTCGCGCGCGAGCACGAGCTCGCCCTTGAGGCGATGGATCTCGGCGGCGCAGAAATAGCCGTCGCCGAGCTGCGGGCTCTCCAGCGCGCGCAGCGTGCAGTCGAGCGCTTCCTTCGTTCTGCCCGCTCTGGAATAAGTCTCGCCGAGCAGCGCCAGCGACGACGGCACGAAGAGGAGCGCGCCGGTATCGCGGTACATGTCGAGCCCCGCCTGCATCTTCGCCACGCCGTCTTCGAGCGCCCCACCCGCGGCGAGCGCCCAGCCTTCGAGCACCGAGCCCCAGGCGATCCAGTACGGGAAGTCGTGCTCGTGGGCGAGCGCCACGACCTCGGTCGCCAGCGCGAGCGTCGGCTCGCGCTCGCCGCGGCACTGGTGCACCGCCGCCGACATGCACAGCGCGTAGGCGAGCGTGAGCGGCCAGCCGAGCGCGCGCGCCTCCCTGAGACTGGCGCGGCTGTGCTCGATCGCGTCGTCGGGCGCGCCGGCGTACCACTCCACCAGCGCGCTGTTCACCGCGCCGATCACCCACGGATGCGCGCCATGGACGCGGGCATGCTCGTGGGCTGGGAGCTGCTGCGCCAGCGCGAGCGCCTGCGCGAGATGGCGCCGGCCGCCCGCGAGCTCGCCCTGGCAGAAGAGACACCAGCCGAGCCTGCGGTGCGCCTGCGACAGCCACACGCGATCGTCGCGGCGCTGCGCGAGATCGAGCAGGCGCTGAGAGAGACCGCGCGCGGTCGCGAGCGGCCCGCGCACCTGGTAGAACGACGCGAGCCCGGAGAGCGCGGTGAAGAGACCGCCTTCGTCGCCGCTCTCCTCGCACAGCGCGACGGCGCGGTCGTAGGTCTGCTCGACCTCGGTGGACGCGTAGCCGCGCGTCGCGCTGAGCGCCGGACCGAGCGAGAGCAGGCATTCCGCCTCGCGTCCGGCGCGATCGGCGCCCGGCGGCAGCGCCGCGATCTGCGACAGCGCGCGCTGAAGGTGCGCCACCGCTTCGGTGTCGGCCGACGCATCGAGCGCGCGCTTGCCCGCTTGCTGCCAGTAACGGATCGCCTGTTCGACCAGGCCGCCCTGCTCGCAGTGCTGCGCGGCGAGCTCGGGATGGGCGCGCACGATCTCGGGAAAGCCGTCGATGAGCGCGCTCGCGGTCGCACGGTGGTACTCGGCGCGCTTGGTTCGCAGCAGCGACTGGTACGCGGCGTCCTGGATGAGCGCGTGCTTGAAGCTGTAGCTCGCATTCGGCGCCGCGCCGCGCTGATACAGGAGCTCGGCGTCGACGAGGCCGCGCAGCGCCTCCTTGAGCTCCGCCTCGCCGAGCTGCGAGACCGTCTGCACCAGCCGATAGCTGAACTCGCGCCCGATCACCGCAGCGAGCTGTGCGACCGCCTTCGCCGGGCCGAGGCGGTCGAGGCGCGCGACGAGCGAGCCGCGCAGCGTCGCCGGTATCGATCCGGTCGGCAGGGCTTCGACCGCCTGCTGCTGCGCGAGCGTGCCGGCTTCGACGACCATCTTGGTCAGCTCTTCGAGGAAGAGCGGCACGCCGTCGGTGCGCGCGATCACCTGGTCGAGCAGTTGCGGCGGAAGCTCGCGGCGCTGCACGAGGTGGCGGACGAGCTCGCGCGCATCGGCGCCCGACAGCCGCGTGAGCGTCATGTGATTGACGAGCGAGCGGTTCGACCACGGCGGCGCGAAGCCGGGGCGGAAGGTCGCGAGCAGCAGCATCGGTACCGACGGCAGCTGGTCGACGATCATCGTGATGAGCTCGAGCGTCGACGCGTCGGCCCAGTGCAGGTCCTCGACGATGAGCGCGAGCGGTCGTGCGCTCGCCTCGGCGAGCAGCCATGCGAGCAGGCACTCGAGCAGCCGGTCGCGCTGCTGGCGTGGCGTGAGATCCGGTTTCGGCGTGTCGGGCGCCGCGAGCGACATGAGCGACGCGAGCAGCGGCAACGCGTCGGGATCGCCGAGGGCGCGCGTCGCGAACGCCTGCTCGAGCTTGCGCAGCCCGGCACGTGCGTCCGCCGGGTTCAGCCGAAGCTCGCGCTGGAGCAGGTCGGTGACGGGATACAGCGCGGTGTTCGAGAACTGCGGCATGCAGTGCGTGACCAGCGTCGTCCCGCCGGCTTCGGCGATGCCGGTGAGGAACGCGTGCAGCAGCCGCGATTTGCCGATGCCGGGATCGCCGCTGATGAGCTGGGCGCGGCCGGGGCCGTCCTGCACGCCGTCCCACTGCTTCGACAGGAAAGCGAGCTCTTCGGCGCGGCCGAGCAGCGGCGATCCGCTGCGCGTCTGGAAGAGCGCTGCGTGGCGCCAGTCCCGGCGCTCGCCGATCACCCGGAAGACGGTGAGCGGCTCCTCGATGCCCTTCGCCGCGATCTCCCGTCCGGGCTCGCAGTCGAAGACGTGATCGACGAGGTCGTGGGTGACGCGGCCGATCAGGACCTCGCCGGGACCGGCCGCGTCGCGGATGCGCGCGGCGATGTTCGGCGCTTCCCCGGTGACCGCGGACTCGCGCGCGGCATGCTCGCCGAGCTCGCCGATGACCACTTCGCCGGTCGCGATGCCGATGTGCACTTCGATCGTGGGCCCGAGGCGCTTCTCGACCGCTTCGGACACCTGCGCGGTTGCGTCGAGCACGGCGAGGCCCGCGCTGACCGCGCGCACCGCGTCGTCCTCGTGCGCGTTCGGATAGCCGAAGTAGGCGAGCAGGCCGTCGCCGAGCAGCCGCGCGACGCAGCCTTCGACGCGCTCGATCTCCTTTGTCCACAGCGCGAAGCAGTGGTCGACGATCTCGCGCAGGTCTTCCGCGTCCACGCGCCGCGACAGCGCGGTCGAGCCGACGAGATCGCAGTACATGATGGCGATCTGGCGGCGCTCGGGCTGCGGCGCAGTCGTGTAAGAAGAAGTGGGTTGGAGCGCCGCTGCCGGAGGCGGCTCAGTCGCGATGAGCGCCGTGCCGCACCCGCCGCAGTAGCGATGGCCGGGCGGATTGACGAAGCCGCAAGGGCAGGTGATCCCGAGCGCCTTGCCGCAGCCGCCGCAGAACTTCGCATCTCGTGCCGCGATCTCGAATCCGCAATACGGACAGTGCATGCCGCGCCAATAGCCTGAAGCGTCGGGCGATGATAACGCTATATGACGGGCCCGGTTCCGAAGAGCGCCGGGTGCACGCGCATCGTCACGTACGCGAGCGCGACACCGCCGGCGATCGCCATGACGTCGTACTTCCACGCGGGGACGAAGGCTTTGACGGCACGACGCCGGATCGCCGAGGCGAGCGCGACGACCGAATACGCGGCGAAGCTGCCGAAGAGCACCGTGCCGGTGAGATCGCCGTTCGCCAGCAGATGGGTGAGCGACCAGATCAGCAGCCCGAGCAGCATCGGGTGCCTGAGCCCGCTGCGCACGTGGCCCCGCATGTTGGCTGCGGCGAAGAGAACGAAAGCGAGGGTGACCGCGAGCGGCGCCGCGCTGCGTGCCGTGGCCCACGGTGTGAAGATCTGCACGCGGTCGGGACGCAGGTGATAGCCGACCATGATGAGGATGAGGCCGACCGCCGCGACGGCCGCGAACAGGCCGCGATAAGGCTTGTCGCCGAGGCGCGCGACGAGCCGCGCGCGCAAAGCCGTCGCCACCGGCACCAGGTGTATGCCGATGAAAAGCACCAGGCCGACGATCATGAGGGTCATACGGGTGTCCTCAGGCGTTGTGAATTCCGGCGCACACGCCGTATGGTAGCGCGGTGAAAACCGTCCGATCGGTGTTCGTGCTGGCGACGCTGCTGCAATCGTGCGCTTACGCGGCGACGGCCTCGCGCGAGCTCGTGCATCCGTTTCCGCCGGGCGGCCCGGCGGAAGTCGTCGGCGCGACGCGGGCGAGCCGTACGCTGCGTGCGATGCAGCGCTACGCCGCACCCGCGTTCACCGACGTGCTCGCGATGCACGTCGCGCAAACGCTGCGGGAGGACCGTTCCGAGCCGGTTACGGTGACGCGGCAGCACAGGCGCGGCGGCAGCGCGGCGGCTCTGGCCGTCGCCAGCTCGCCGCCGGACGGCCGCACTCTGCTGCTCGCGACGGTGCCGGCGACGCCGGTGCGCGCTCAGGCGGGCATACCGGAGCGGGTGGAGCGGATCGCGGCCGTCGGCCGGATGCCGTATGTGTGGGTGTCGCAGAGCGGGACGCACGATCTCGCGGGGTTGCTGCGTGGAGGCACGACGCGATTGCTCGTCGGCCATCCGGGGGAGCGCACGGCCGCGTACCGGCCCCTCGCGCGCCTGCGCTCGGATCCGGTGATCGCGCTCGAGCCCGTCGCCTACAACGGCGGCATCGCCGCGCTCAATGCGCTCGCGGGGGCACAGGTGGCCGCGGCGCTGGTGCCGCTCCCGGCGGTGCTGCCTTATGCGTCGGGACAGATCCGCTTCCTCGCGATCGCCGACCGGGAGCGCTATGCGAGCCTCCCCGACGTACCGACGACGCGCGAAGCGGGTCTACAGGATGCGGAAGCGGTCGTCGCTTTCGCGGTATTCGCGCCGCCGGCCACGCCGGCGGCGCTCGTACGTCCCGTCGCCGCCGCGTTGTCACGCGTGGCCGAAACGCCGGGGGCGCGAGCGCTCTTTCTCGATTACGGCGTGCGCCTGGAATACAGCGCAGCCGGCCGTTAGCCCATGGCGGCCGTGCGCTCGCGCTCGTTGAACGCGGCGCCGGGCGTGGTGGAAAAGTCCAGCGGGCGCACTTCGATCGTGCCGCCGACCGGCAGCGTCGGGATGCGCGCGGCGAGCGCCAGCGCTTCGTCGAGGTCCTGGCACTCGACGACGTGATAGCCGCCGAGCTGCTCGCGCGTCTCGGCGTAAGGCCCGTCGGTGATGAACGGCTTGCCGTTCTTCACCCGCACGGTGGTCGAAGCCGCGCTGGGCTTGAGCTTGCCCCCGGCGAGGTACTGGCCTTGGGCGGTCAGGGCGTCCACCCACGCGCCGTAGTCGCGCATGACGCGATCGCGCGCCTCGCCCGGAATCGCGTTCCACGCCTGCTCTTCGAAACAGCACATGAAGAGGTATTGCATCGCGATCTCCTTATTTTCCGCTCGACTCGACGATGACCATCCACATCACGCCGAACTTGTCGGTCACCATGCCGAAGCTCGAGGCGAAGAAGGTCTTGATCAGCGGCTGCATCACCTGGCCGCCTTGCGACAGCGCGGAGAAGAGCGTCTGCGCCTCGGCGTCGGTCCCGGGCGAGAGCGACAGCGCGAAGCCCTTGAAATCGGGCTTGCCGCTGCACATGCCGTCGGAGGCCATCACGAGCGTCTCGCCGACGCGGAACGAGGAGTGCATGACCTTGTCGCCGGAATTGGGCGGCGTGCAGCCTTCCTTCGGCGGCTCGGGGCTGTCCTTGTAGCGCATGAGCATCTGCACCTCGGCGCCGATCGCCTGCTTGTAGAACTCGAGCGCTTCCTCTGTGCGCCCTTCGAAAAAAAGGTAGGACTCTACTTTCATCGCGGTCTCCTGAATTCGTCATCGCGAGGCGCCGAAGGCGCCGTGGCGATCCCGCATTGCGTTACGAGCGTCTCGGGATTGCTTCGTCGCTGCCGCTCCTCGCAATGACCGTTGGTCATTTGTTCGAGATCTTCGCGCGCAGGCGCTCTTCCTGCTCGCGCAGCTCGGGCGTGAACTCGGCGCCGAAGTCATCGGCCTCGAAAACCTGCCTGAGCTCGATCTCGGATTCGCCGGGCATCGGGTTCGGGCAGCGTTTCAGCCACTCGATCGCCTCTTCCTTCGACTTCACCTGCCACAGCCAGAATCCCGCGATGAGCTCCTTGGTCTCGGGGAACGGGCCGTCGATGACGGTGCGCTTGTCCCCCGAGAAACGCACGCGCGCGCCCTTGGAGCTCGGGTGCAGCCCCTCGCCGGCGAGCATGATGCCGGCGTTGACCAGCTCTTCATTGTACTGGCCCATCGCGGCGAGGAGCTTCTCGTCGGGCATCACGCCCGCTTCGGAATCCTTCGTCGCTTTCACGATCACCATGAACCGCATCTTCGTCTCCTTGTTTGTGCGAGGCTGTTGCTCACTCACCAGTCGAACGGCGCCGCGCAATTTCGACATATTCCTGCAGAGGGCGAATCGCGCGCACTTCGATCGAACCCACACGAGCGGGCGGAATGCGTTCCGCGATACGAATCGCGTCGTTGAGGTCGCGTGCGTCGACGAGGAAGAAGCCGCCGAGCTGCTCCTTGGTCTCGGCGAAAGGCCCGTCGGTCGTCGTCGCTTTGCCGTTGCGCACCCGCACCGTGACCGCGGTATTCACCGGGTGCAGCGGCTCGGCGGCGATGTAGTGGTTCGAGCGCTTGAGCTCTTCGATGTATTCGACGCTGTCGTTCACGAGCTCCGAGAATTCGGCGGCCGGCAGCGCGTCCCGCTTCGTTTCCTCGATGTAGACCAGGCACAGATATTTCACACCGCTCCTCCGCTTCGCTTCGGGCGCAAAGGCCCGCTTATGCGCCTGCCGGCGCTACGTCCTATTCGAAGCGCACCGCGTTGATCGGCGGGAAGTGCGCCGAGACGCACTGCCACGAATCACCGCGGTTCTCCGAGATCCACAGGCCGCCGGTCGTCGAGCCGATCGCGACGCGCTCGCCCGATTCGTCGACGTCGAGGCCGTGGCGGTAGACCAGATCGTACGCCGGCACGGCCGGCAGCCCTTCCCGCAGCGCTTCGAACGTGCGGCCGCCGTCGCGCGTGCGCGTCACCGCGAACTCGCCGCGGACCGGCACGCGCTGCTCGTCCTTGATCGCCGGCACGAACCACGCGGTGTCGCCGTCCTTCGGGTCCACTGCGACCGCGAAGCCGAACTTCGAGAGCGCGGGCTTCTCGATCGTCTCCCAGTTCAAAGCGCCGTCGGTCGAGCGGAACATCGCGTTGTGGTGCTGTATCCACATCCGGTCGGGGTCGGCTGCGCACGCGACCATGCGGTGCACGTCCTGCATGATCGGGTCTTCGCGCCGGTCCGGCGGCATGTACTCCGCGAACAAACCCTTGGAGCGCACCGCCCACGTCTCCCCGCGGTCGCGCGATTCCCAGACGCCGCCGGTCGATACCGCGATGAGGATGCGGCGGCTGTCGCGCGGGTCGACGACGATCGAATGGATGCCCGGCGAATCGTAGCCGCCGCCCATCCATTCCAGGCGCTGCGGCATGTCCCACAGCGATCTGACCAGCGACCACGAGTGGCCGCGGTCGGCCGAGCGAAAGAGTCCGCCGGGAATCGTTCCCGCCCAGAGCACGCCGGGCTCGTCGCCGCCGGCCGGTTCGAGCGTCCACACCAGGTGCAGCTTCCACGCCGGTCCCGGCGCGTTCTCGGGCTGCGCCGGATAGGCGGGCGTCGCCTGCTCTTCCCACGTCTTGCCGCCGTCCACCGAGCGGCGCATCTTCACGCCGAAGTGCCCGAGATTGAGCGAGGCGTACAGCGTGCCGTCGCGGCGGTCGTGCAGCACCGCGGTCACCGGGTCGCCGAGAAAAGCCGGCTCGCCGAACGACCAGCGGCCGCCGCGCTTCTCGATGGTGAAGAGGCCTTTACGCGTGCCTACGTACAGTCTGTCGCTCATGGGTTCTCCTGGGATGTTCAGCCGCCGGACAGCGCCTGCAGCACGCAGATCTCGCTGTCGGCGCTCACCGGGTCGCCGAGCGTGCGCCGGTGACCGTCGACGTAGATGTGGACGTGCTTGCGGACGTGGCCCTGCTCGTCGAGCACGTAGTCGCGCACCTGCGGCTGCGCTTTGAATACGGCGGCCAGCGCCTGGGCGACGGTCGAGCCGGCGACTTCCGACTCGGGGACCGCGACGTAGCGCTGCAGGTTGGATGTGAAAAGTACTCGGGGCATGTCTCGAAGTCTCGCTTACCTCCTAGTCGAACGGCGCCCGGCCGATTCGACAGGGCCGCATAAAAAATTGCGGCGCTAGCCGCTTTTGGGGTGTTTTTGCGCCCGGAGCGCAGCGGAGGAGCGGTGTAGATCTTTTTCCAGGCTTTGCAGGCGGCCCTGCAGGAACTGCCGCTCCGGCGCCAGGCGCGTGAGCTCCAGCGCCCGCCGGTAGGAGGCGCGCGCATCCTCGGTCTTGCCGAGGCGCCGGCAGAGGTCGGCGCGGGCGGAGTGGGCGAGGTGATAGCCGTCGAGCTCGCCCTGTTCGAGCAGGGCGTCGACGAGTTCGAGGCCCGCCGCCGGTCCGTCCCGCATCGCGACAGCGACCGCGCGGTTGAGCTCGACGACCGGGGAGGGCGTCATGCGGGCGAGCACGTCGTACAGCGCCACGATCTGCCTCCAGTCGGTCGCGCTCGGCGTCGGCGCTTCCGCATGGACCGCCGCGATCGCCGCCTGGATCGCATACGGCCCGAAGCCGCGCGTGCCCAGCGCGCGCTCGATCAGTGCGATGCCTTCGCGGATGTACTCGCGATTCCACAGCGAACGGTCCTGCTCGTCGAGCAGGACGATCTCGCCGGACGCCGTGGTGCGCGCCGCGCGCCGCGATTCCTGGATCAGCATGAGCGCGAGCAGCCCCATGACCTCGGGCTCGGGCAGGAGCTCGAGGAGGAGACGCCCGAGACGGATCGCTTCGGCCGACAGGTCGTGGCGCGTGAGCTCTTCGCCGGAGGACGCCGAGTAGCCTTCGTTGAAGACGAGGTAGACCACGCGCAGCACCGATTCGATGCGGTCGGGCAGGTCCTCTTTCGCCGGCACCTGATAGGGGATCCTGGCGTCGCGGATCTTCGCCTTGGCGCGCACGATGCGCTGCGCGATCGTGCTCGGGCTCGCGAGGAAAGCGCGCGCGATCTCTTCGGTGGCGAGGCCGCAGATCTCGCGCAGCGTCAGCGCGACCTGCGCGTCGGGCTGGATCGCGGGGTGGCAGCACGTGAAGATCAGCCGCAGGCGGTCGTCCTCGACGCCGTCGGCGTCGGTCTCGGGCGCGATCTCGTCCTCGGGGCCGAGCTCGCGCGCCATCTCGGCGACGCTCTCGTCGAACTTCGCGCGGCGGCGGATGCGGTCGATCGCCTTGAAGCGTCCCGCGGAGACGAGCCACGCGCGAGGATTGTCCGGCACCCCGTCGCGCGCCCACTGCTCGACGGCCGCGGTGAACGCGTCGTGCAGCGCTTCCTCGGCGAGGTCGAAGCCGCCGAGCAGGCGGATCAGCGTCGCGAGCACGCGGCGCGATTCGGCGCGGTAGATCGCGTCGACAGTTTTCTGGATGTCGCTCATGTAAAAGTCAAAAGCATTAACCGCAAAGGACGCAAAGGACGCAAAGGACGCAAAGGAAAACCGAAGCAACATTCCCTCCCCCTCAGGGGAGGGTTAGGGTGGGGGCGGTTTGTTACGGAATGACGGGCAGCATTATGTATGACTGCTGCTCCGCCCCGAAGTGCAGCGTCGTTTTCCCGCCGAAGATCGCGGCGGGACGATCCCGCGGATCGTCGTGCAGGAACGGCCCGCAACCCCTCAGCTCGTTCTTGAAGTTGGAGAGCCGCGCGCCGGTGGATTTCGCGAACTCGTAGTCGCGGCCGCGCACCGTGAGCGCGACGCGGTGACCGGCGGGCACGACGATGGACGTCGGCCACAGCTCGACGTCGAGCTGCACGATCTCGCCGGGTTTCAGCGGCTGCCGTTCGTCGTGCGTGTGATACGGCCGCCACGGCTGCGAGAGGTTTTCGTCGAGCTTGCGGTGCGACGCGCGCAGCCAGCCTTGCGCGATGGGGGTGTGCGGATCGATCGCACCCATGAACACCACTTCGCGAAGATCGGGCGTGAACACGCGAAAGACGGCGAAGACATCGGCGTCTTCGGTCGTCGAAGACACGAAGAGCCGAGCGGCAAGCGGACCGGTGATCTCGGTTTGTTGTTCGAGCGGCGGCGACAGGAACGTGACTCCGTCACCCATCGCGTCGAAGGTGACGGGGTCTGACCCCGGTTTTTGCGTTTGGGGCCTGACCCCGGTTTGCTCGAGTGTCAGCTCGCCGCTGGATGCAAGGTACATCTTGCTCCACTGCGTCCGCGCGATCGGCCATTCGTTCTCGTGCCGTTCGGCGAACCGGTCGAGATGGCGCACCTGCAACTGCACGCGCGGCTGCTTGTCCCAGCCCTTGCGCTCGCCTTTGAGGAAGTGGCCGAAGAAGCGCTTCTGCAGCGCGACGCCGTAATCGGTATAGAAGTGCGTCCAGTGCTCCAGGCCGTGCGCTTCGAGCCACTTGTCTTTCGACGCGGCGCGCACGAACCCTTCGAAGTTGCCGCGCGGGTGCAGGCCCTGTCCGCCCCAGTTCGCCGCGGAGAGCACAGGCACGGCGATCTTGTCCCACTGCGGCGAGCGCGCGCGGTGATACTCGTCGTCGAGCGGGTGGGCGAGGATGGTGTCGCCGAAGTCGACGCGATTCGCGGCGAGCTGACTGTCCGACAGCGTCTCGTCGCCGCACACGAGCGCGCCGGTCGCGCGGCTCTTCGGGCCGCGCTCGCCGAGGCCGTACTGCACCGTCTTCACCTGCATGTCGAACCAGTTCGCCCAGAAGGTGTTGACGATACCGCCGTGGTGCGTCATGTCGCGGTACCAGTCCGCCGCGCCTTCCCAGACGCACATCGCTTTGAGATGCGGCGGCTGCATCGATGCGACGTGCCACTGGTTGATGCCGAAGTACGAGACGCCGTTCAGTCCCACCTTGCCGTTCGACCACGGCTGCCCGCCGGCCCACTCGATGCACTGATAGAAGTCTGCGGTCTCGCGCGGCGAGAACGGGTCGATGACGCCCGGCGAGCGTCCCGCGCCGCGCGAATCGACGCGCACGCACGCGTAGCCGTCGGGCACCCACTTCTCGGGATCGACGACTTCCCAGCTCTGATACCGGTTCGTCGAGCCGTACGCGACGTCGGGATGCTCGGCGATCATGCGCTGCCACGCGCCCGGATAGCCGTCCTGGAAAGCGAGTCCCTTGGCGTAAGGACCGTAACTGAGTATGACTGGATAGCGGCCTTCCGCGATCGGCCTGAACACATCGGCGCGCAACGTCAGATCGTCGTCCATGACGATCGGCACATCCCAGTCGATGCGCATGCCGTCGCGGATCCCGCTCGCTTCCGCCATCCTCGTGAGCCTGTGGTCTCGTTCGTTGCTGTTATATTAAATGATCGACTTCAGGAGGAAGCTTTGAGAATCGGAATAGCGGGCACCGGAAGGATGGGCGCGGCGATGGCGCAGCGCTTGATGAGCGTCGGTCACGAAGTGAGCGTGTGGAACCGCTCGCAAGAGAAGACGAAGCCGCTGGTCGACCGGGGTGCGAAGCTCGCCGCCAGCCCGCGCGAGCTCGTGCAAAGCGTCGACCTCGTCATCACGATACTCACCGACGCGCACGCGATCGATGCGACGTACCGCGGCGACGACGGACTGCTCGCGGGCGATGTCGCCGGCAAGCTCTTCGTCGAGATGAGCACGGTACGTCCGGCGATCGAAGAGCAGCTCGCGCAGGACGTTCGCAAGCAAGGCGGGGCGATCGTCGATTGTCCCGTCGGCGGCACGGTCGGACCGGCGCTCGACGGCAAGCTCCTCGGCTTCGTCGGCGGCGAGGCGGCTGACGTCGCGCGCGCCAAGCCGGTGCTCGATCAGCTCTGCCGCCGCGTCGAGCACGTCGGCGGCATCGGCGCCGGCGCGCGCATGAAGCTCGCGATCAACCTTCCGCTCCTCGTGTACTGGCAGGCGCTGGGCGAAGCGCTGCTCATCATCAAGTCGCTCGGTCTCGACCCGAAACGCACGATGGACATCCTTGCGGATACGTCAGGCGGCCCCAATCTGCTGAAAGCGCGCGGCTTCGCCATCGCGCAGGCGCTGAGCGGCGAGGACGTCGCTCCGGTGACGTTCGACGTCGATTCGATCCGCAAGGACCTGCGCACCATGATCGAAGAAGGCCGCGCCCTGGGCGCCGATCTCCCGGTCACCGCACGCGCGCTGGCGTGCTTCGACCAGGCGTCGCTCGACGGCCTGGGCGCGAAAGACGCGGCCACACTGCCGGCGCGGTTTATAAAAGGCGTTTAACCGCAAAGGACGCAAAGGACGCAAAGGAAACCAAAAACGTCATTCCCGACCCGCGGCAGCGGAGGGGATCGGGAATCCATTTTGACGTTTGGAGTCTTTCGACAGGGATTCCCGCCTGCGCGGGAACGACGATGCGTTCCGCGCGCCTCTGTAGTTAAAAAGCGCCTTTGACCTTCCTTTGCGTCCTTGGCGTCCTTGGCGGTCAATAACGCCCTTGAAATCCTGATCGTCGCCCCCATGTAGCATCGCCTCCGTACGCCTTCCCGGCGTGCCCATTGCTTTAAATCCTCCTCAGCATCCCCATATACCGATCACGGCGCCGTCCCGCGGCCGGAATTCTCGGCAGCGGGCGGCGCGTTTCAGTACCCGACGACCATGCCCAAACGCGACCCCATCGCCGTCATGTGGACCGAAGCCTGTCAGATGATCCAGGAGGCGGAACGCATGCACCGGCAGTTTTTCCGGCCGAGCGCGCCGCGCGGCACCCGCACTGCGTGGGAGCCGCCGGTCAACGTGTTCGAAGACGACGAGCGCTACGTGATCATGGTCGCGCTGCCGGGCGTGTCGCCGGATTGCGTCGAAGTCCTCGTCGACTCGGCCAGCCTCATCGTTCGCGCGAGCTGCGATGTGCCTTTCAACGCCGGCGCGAGCAACATCCGGCGCCTCGAGATTCCCTACGGCTATTTCGAGCGCCGCATCCAGCTGCCCGCGATGGCTTTCGAAGTGGTCCGGAAGGACCTTCAGAACGGGTGCCTGATACTCAATCTGCGCAAGGTGATCTCACGATAATGAACAGCCACGCACAAGACCAGGAAAAGACTCTCCGCGCCGACGCCGCTCAACAGGAAGCGTCGCCATCGCCTTCGGGCGAGGGCGAGCGCCGTACGTCGCGCCCGCTGCCCGACGACGCGCTCATCATCCTGCCGACGCGCAATCTCGTGATGTTCCCCGGCGTCGTGCTGCCGATCACCATCGGCCGCGCGAAGTCGCGCCGCGCTGCGCAGGAAGCCGCGCGCCAGCAGAAGCCGATCGGCGTGCTGCTCCAGACCCATCCGGAGATCGAAGATCCGCGTCCCGAGGACATGCACTGGGTCGGCACGACCGCGAACGTGCTCCGCTACGTGACCGCCCCGGACGGCACCCATCACGTCGTCGCGCAGGGTGAAGAGCGCTTCCGCGTGCTCCAGTTCCTCGAAGGCTGGGATTTCCCGGTCGCACGCGTGCAGCGCGTTCCCGAGACCGAAGCGGAGGACTCCGAGGTCGAAGCTCGCGCGCTGTCGCTCAAGTCGCGTGCGATCGAGATCCTGCGACTCCTCCCGCAAGTGCCGGAAGAGATGGTCGTCGCCGTTCAGAACGTGGAGGGCGCGGCGCAGCTCGCCGATCTCGTGTCGGGCCTGATGGACGCCTCCAGCGAGGACAAGCAGCAGCTCCTCGAGACGTTCGACCTGCAAGCGCGTCTCGACAAGCTCCTCGAAGCGCTCTCCAAGCGCGTCGAAGTGCTCAAGCTTTCCAAGGAGATCGACGAGCGCACCAAGGAATCGATCGATGCGCGCAACCGCGAGCACATCCTGCGCGAGCGCATGTCGGCCATCCAGAAGGAGCTCGGCGAGGACGATTCCGAGAAAGCGGAGCTCGAGGAGCTCGCGAAGAAGATCTCTGATGCGGGCATGCCCGAGGATGTAGAGAAGCAGGCTCGCAAAGAGCTGAAGCGCCTCGAGCGCATGCCGGACTCGTCGGGCGAATCGTCCATGGTGCGCACGTACCTGGAGCTCCTGGTCGAGCTGCCGTGGAAGGACGATGCCAAAGACGCGATAGACATCTCGGACGCGCGGCGCATCCTCGACGCGGACCATTACGGGCTCGAGAAGATCAAGAAGCGGATCCTCGAGTACCTCGCGGTGCGGAAGCTCAACCCGCAGGGCAAGAGCCCGATCGTGTGCTTCGTCGGGCCTCCGGGCGTCGGCAAGACCTCGCTCGGCCAGTCGATCGCGCGCGCGACCGGACGCGAGTTCGTCCGCGTGTCCCTGGGCGGCGTGCACGACGAAGCGGAGATCCGCGGACACCGCCGCACGTACATCGGCGCGCTTCCGGGCAACATCATCCAGGGCATCAAGAAAGCCGGGACCCGGCACGCGCTGATGATGCTCGACGAGATCGACAAGCTCGGCGGGGGCGCTTTTCACGGCGATCCGTCGTCGGCCTTGCTCGAAGTGCTGGATCCGGAGCAGAACTCGACGTTCCGCGACAACTACCTCGCGGTGCCTTACGACCTGTCGAAGGTGATGTTCATCTGCACGGCGAACCAGCTCGACACGATCCCGGGCCCGCTGCGCGACCGCATGGAGATCATCCAGCTCGCCGGCTACACCGAGCAGGAGAAGCTCGAGATCGCCAAGCGCTATCTCGTCGATCGCCAGCTTTCGGCGAACGGCCTGACGGCGCAGCAGGCGAAGATCGCCGAAGACGCGTTGCGCTCGATCGTCACGGACTACACCCGTGAGGCGGGCGTCCGCAACCTCGAGCGCGAGATCGGCGCGGTGCTGCGCAACGTCGCGGTGCGGATCGCCGAAGGTCAGGCCACCGAAGTCACGGTCGGCGCGGACGACCTGCACGCGATCCTCGGACCGAAGAAGTTCGAGTCCGAAGCGGCGATGCGCACCAGCGTGCCGGGTGTGGCGACGGGGATGGCGTGGACGCCGGTGGGCGGCGACATCCTCTTCATCGAGGCGACGCGCATGGCCGGCAATGGAAAATTGATCCTGACCGGCCAGCTCGGCGACGTGATGAAGGAGAGCGCGCAGGCGGCGTTGTCGCTGGTGAAGGCGCGCGCTGCCAAGCTCGGCATCGAGGCGACATTGCTCGAGAAGTCGGACGTTCACGTGCACGTGCCCGCGGGCGCGACGCCGAAGGACGGTCCGTCGGCGGGTGTGGCGATGTTCCTCGCGCTGACCTCGCTGCTGACCCAGCGTCCGGTGCGCAGCGACACGTCGATGACGGGCGAGATCTCGCTGCGCGGCCTCGTGCTGCCGATCGGCGGCGTGAAGGAGAAGGTGCTCGCCGCAATGCGCGCCGGCATCACGCGCGTCATGCTGCCGTCGCGCAACAAGCGGGATTTCGAAGACGTGCCCGCCGAAGCGCGCGAGAAGCTCGAGTTCATCTGGCTCGAGACGGTGGACGATGCGGTCAACGCGGCGCTGGAAGACGCGGCGGTGTCCGAGCTCGTCGCGTGAAGAAAGCGTGAAGGTGATGCGGTGATGAAGTGATGAAGTGATGGTGGTGAGGCCGGCGGTAATCGCGCTATCCTGCGCTTGACCGATGCCGGACATCACTTCATCACATGTTTTTCCTGGGGCTAGGCACCGCGACACCTCTCACGCGCTACACGCAGGCGCAGTGCTACGCGGCGCTCGAAGGCTCGCCGCAGTTCCGCAAGCTCGACAGCCGCAGCCGCGCGCTGCTGCGCGGCGTGCTCACCACCGATAACGGCATCGCGACCCGGGCGCTCGCGCTCGATCCGTTGTCCGATGCCTTAGACGCGCGTCCCGACGTGCTGCATGCGCGTTTCGTCGAGCATGCCCCCGGACTTGCGCACGAAGCGGCGCAGCGTGCCTTGGCCGACGCCGGCTGCGCGGCGCGTGACATCGACGGCGTGATCGTCAGCACCTGCACGGGCTATCTCTGTCCCGGTCTCACCAGTTACGTCATCGAAAGCCTCGGCCTCGCGCACGACACTGTCGCCCTCGACCTCGTCGGGCAGGGCTGCGGCGCCGCGCTGCCCAATCTGTCGACGGCGCAAGCGCTGCTCGCCGCTCGCCGCTGCGATCGCGTGCTCTCCGTCTGCGTCGAAGTCTGCAGCGCCGCCGTCTACGTCGACGACGATCCCGGCGTGCTGGTGAGCGCCTGTCTCTTCAGCGACGGCGCGGGCGCCGCGGTGCTGGGACGCGAGCCCGCGAGCTCGCGGCGCTCGGTGCAGTGGAAGACGATGTCTTCGTCGACCGATCCTTTGCAGCGCGACCTGCTGCGCTTCGAGCAGCGCGGCGGCATGCTGCGCAACATCCTCACGCGCGAAGTGCCCGAGCGCGCCGGCGAGGCTGCCGCGCGGATGCTGGGCGGCGTGCTCGGCCGCGCGCATCTCACACAGAGCGACATCGCGACGTGGATCTGGCATTCGGGCGGCCGCACGGTGTTGGAAGCGTTGCAGCGCGAGATCGGGCTCGATGCGCAGGACATCCGCTGGAGCGCGCAGGTGCTGCGCGACTACGGCAACGTCAGCAGCGCGTGCGTGTACTTCGTGCTCGAGGCGGCGCTGCGCGGCGGCGCCGCGCCGGGGTGGTGGTGGATGTCGTCGTTCGGCGCAGGCTTCAGTTGTCACGGTGCGCTGCTTCACGTGAGCAACGCGTAACCATCCGTAGGGTGCGTGGTAACGCACCGGCAAAGGCGCGGTGCGCTCGCGCGCACCCTACGAAGAACAAAGAGCGCGTGAATCCTTTACTACGTCGCGTCGACCCGGAGTGGTTGGACGAGCTTCCCGCCGACGACCCGCGCGCGGTGCGCAGCCGCCGCGACCTGCGGCTGATGAATCGCATCATGGGGCACGGCGGGACCCTGCGGCGCGCGCTGACGCCGCATGTGCCCGGCGATCCGCTCGTCGCCGAGCTCGGCGCGGGAGACGGCACCCTGCTGCTGCAGGTGTTGCCGCCGGCGAATAGAGGGCGACTCGTGTTCGTCGATCGCCAGCCGGTCGTCAGCGAAGAGACGAGCGCTCGATACGCGCGGCTCGGCTTCTCGACGGCGATCGAGGCCGCCGACGTCTTCGATTGGCTCCGCGCCGGCGGCTCGCGCGTGGACTGCGTCGTCGCCAACCTTTTCCTCCATCATTTCGAGGCGCCGCGGCTGCGCGAGTTGTTCGCGCTGGCGGCAAAGCGCACCGATCTGTTCGTTGCCTGCGAGCCCCGGCGCGCGCGCGTGCCGCTCGCCGGCAGCCGCCTGCTCGGCCTCATCGGCTGCAACGACGTCACGCGCCACGACGCGCACGCCTCGGTGCGCGCCGGTTTTCACGGCGACGAGCTCACGCGGCTGTGGCCGCAAGGCGCAGAATGGTCGTGCGAAGAACGCAAAGCCGGATTGTTCAGCCATCTCTTCATGGCGCGCAGATGCGATACGACGCGGTCGTGATCGGCGCAGGACCCGCAGGCGCGATGTGCGCGCTCGCGCTCGCTCGCGCCGGCTGGCGCGTCGCGATCGTGGAGAAGGCGGAGTTTCCGCGGCGCAAGGTCTGCGGCGAGTTCATATCGGCGCCCGCGCTCGCGCTGCTCCGGCACGCGGGGCTGAACGACGTCATGCACGATGCGGGTCCGGAGATCAGCGAAGTCGCGATATTCGCCGGCGAGCGCATCGTCTCGACGTCGATGCCGGCCGGCGAGGGCCCTTTTCGATACGGGCGCGCGCTCGCGCGCGATCGACTCGACAGCCGCCTCCTCGACGCGGCGCGCCGCGCGGGCGCCGAGGTGTGGCAGCCGTGGCGCGTGAAACGCTACGTCCAAGCCGGGGGGCGCTACGTCTGCTCGATCGAGCGCAAGGTCCCGTACGAGCGCAAGGACCTCGAAGCGCGCGTCGTCGTCGCGGCGCACGGCTCGTGGGACACCGGTCGCATCGAGCCGGCGCCGCGCGAGCGCAAGCCCGCTGCCGGCGATCTCTTCGCGTTCAAGGCGCGCTTCAGCGGCGGTACGCTGCGGCGCCGCGTCATGCCGCTCGTCGCTTTTCCCGGCGGTTACGGCGGCCTCGTCACGGCGGATTCGAACGAGACGAGCTTTTCATGCTGCATCACGCGTGCAGCGATCAAGGCGTGCCGCGGCGAAGTGGCGGCAACGACGGCGGGCGCCGCCGTGCTCGCACACGTCTTCGGCGCGTGCCTGGGCATGCGCGAAGTGCTGGGCGGAGCCGCACGCGAAGGCGCGTGGCTCGCCGCGGGCCCGCTGCGGCCGGGTTATCACGCAAGCTGCGGCGACGGCGTGTTCGCCGTCGGCAATGCGATGGCGGACGCGCATCCCATCGTCGCCGAAGGCATCAGCATGGCGATCCAGTCGGCGGCGCTGCTCGGCGAGCGGCTCATCGCCGCGACGCCTGCATGCGAGGATTGGGAGGCGGTGGCTCGCAGCTACGAAGCGGCGTATCGGAGGAACTTCGGAGTGCGCATCGCGGCGTCCGCCGCGTTCGCTCAGGTTGCGATGCGCCCTGCGGCCGCGGGCGCAGCCGCGAGTGTGTTGCAACGCGTGCCGGCGCTCCTCGCGCTTGGGGCGAGCTGGGCCGGCAAGGCCTCGCCGTTCAACGCCTCCACATGACCGGCCTTGAAAGAAAGGGAGGTCTCGGAGGGAAACCTTGGTTCCCCTCCGAGGCGTTTACCGGCGCGGAAGCGTAGCGCCCGCCAGCGGGCGTTACCGGCGCGCCGCCCGAGCGCCCGCTGGCGGCCGCTCGCGCCGCGTGAGGACCGGGCCGCCGCGATAGCCGTGCAGGCGTGCGTGCGCTATGCAATCGAGCAGGAAACGAAACGTCTCGGGAGGCGTGACGACCGTGCCGTCGGTGTCGCGGCGCTGCCAGGCCCACAAGAAGGGCGGCTCGTCCACTCCCGTACCGGGAATACGGTAGAACTCCCACTCTCCCATGGTCGACCTCGTTGGTAACTTTTAATACCCGGCGTTCAACGCATGAGGCATGCCAAATACGGCACCGCGTGAAGTTTGCCGGCTAATCGTCATCGCCGGTTCAGGAAATTCCCGACAGCTTCTTTCGGACCGGCGCGCGGGCTTTCTGTAAGAACTACAAACGGCCGCTCTTGCACGGCAAATCGTACTCCAAAACTTGCCGAGCGGACACCGCGAGCGTACCTCCGCGCGCATGGTTGCGACCGTGAAATTTTCAACGGTTGCACCGCGTTACCGAACGCCGACGCGGCGCTGCACTGCAAGGCTGCACGTCGGCACGCGCCTTGCGGGATACGCGCCGTTGTTCTCCCGGAGGCGGGGAAAAATGGCGCGACACGACGCAGCGGCGATGGATCGTTGGTTCTTCTACCAGGACGTGGCGAGCCTGTGGAAGTGGGCTCGCATCGACGTCTTCGGTACCGTGCTGTCGTATTCGGGCGCGGCGTTCGCGACGCGCGAGGAATGCGTCGACGATGCCCGCCGCAGCGGCTACGCCGACGACAGGATGCGCGAGCCGGCCGCTCACGCCCGCGCTTCCGATCGCACGCCGTCGCGCCTGCGCGTCGTTCCGACTCAGCGTTACCGGGCGTAGCACCCGGCGCATCGCGCGCCGGCTCCTTCCGCGCCCGGTTGCGGCGCATCTCGCTTATCCTCTAGCATCAGCCCCTTTCGCGCGAGCACGCTGCATCGCCGCAGCGGCCTTCGCGCGCACGTGAAGGGCTGGAGGAGAATGAACAAAGAGCTTTCGATCGCCATCGTCGGCGCGGGCATGGGCGGCATGGCCGTCGCCGGCACGCTGCGCCGCGCGGGCTTCACCAACGTCGCCGTCTACGAGCAGGCCGGCCGCTTCGCGCGCATCGGCGCGGGCATCCAGATGATGCCGAACTCGATGAAGGTCCTGCGCGGGATCGGCGTCGAAGAGCGGCTGCGCGATGTGGCTTTCGCGCCGTACTCGCACCTTAATCGCGACGCGTATACCGGAGAGGTCAAGGGCGAGCTTCCGATGCCCGAAAGCCTGTTCGGCGCGCCGTATCTGTGCATGCACCGGGCGGACCTCCATGACGCGCTCGCCTCGGTAGTGCCGCCGGAGATCGTGCACCTCGACAGGAAGCTGACCGGGCTCGCGCAGGAAGGCAAGCGCGTTCGGCTCTCGTTCGCCGACGGCAGCGACGCCACCGCCGACGTGGTGATCGGCGCCGACGGCGTGCACTCCATCGTGCGCGACCTCATCGTCGGCCCCGAGAAGCCGTACAACCGGGGGCGCGTCGCCTACCGCGCGGTGTTTCCGTCGTCGCTGATGAAAGGCCGCGACATCGGTCCGTCGCGCACCAAGTGGTGGGGCACGGACCGGCACATCGTCATCTACTACACCAAAAAGGACCGCAGCGAGATCTACTTCGTGACCAGCGTTCCCGAGCCGGTCGAATGGATGACGCGCGAATCGTGGTCGGCCAAGGGCGACGTGCGCGAGCTGCGCGAGGCGTACAGGGATTTTCACGCGGACGTGCGTGCCGTGCTCGACGCGTGTCCCGACTGCCACAAGTGGGCGATCCTCGAGCGCGATCCGCTCCCGACGTGGAGCAAGGGCCGCGTGGTGCTGCTCGGCGACGCGTGCCACCCGATGACGCCGTACATGGCGCAGGGCGCGGCGACCTCGATCGAGGACGCGGCGGTGCTCGCGCGATGTCTCGAAGCCGCGGACGATTCGAATATCGAGGCGGCGCTGAAGCGCTACGAAGCGCACCGCAAGCCGCGCACCTCGCGCATCCAGGCCATCTCCAGCGCCAACACGTGGCTGCAGAAAGGCGAGCAGGCGCAGGATACCTCGTGGCTGTACGGCTACGACGCGTGGAACGTCCCTCTCGATTCGTGACGTCCGATACGTCATTCCCGCGAAGGCGGGAATCCATTGTTACTTCTAACGGCGTTTAACATGGGTCCCCGCCTTCGCGGGGACGACGAGGTGCGCTACTGCCACACGATGCTGTCGTCGACGGCGTAGAGCCTGCAAGGCTCTCTCGAGCGGCGCTGGCAATTGTTGACCGCGCGTTTCTTCGGGTCCTCGCCGCCGTATGCATAGCCGCAGCGCCCGTCCGGCGAGATTGCGTAGGCGCGCGGGTAGTCGTAGTCGAGGAAGAGGGCGTAGCCCTTCACGCAGCTCTCGTTGACGTGGGGGATTCTGGACACGTCGGAGAGCGCGGCAAGCGCCGGGTCTTCGGGCGCGGTGCGCGGCAGCACCGCCGTCGGCATGCCCACGGCCTGCAGAAAGCGCTCGGCTTCGGGCAGCCAGAGCGGCAGCCCGTCGCGATCCCCGAAGAGGCTGTGCGCATCGGTCTTGAACGGACCGTACGCGACGAGCTGTGCTTTGCCCCCGGCGGCGGTGTAAGCCGCGTGCATGCGCTTCACCAAGTCGATCTCGAAATAGCTGTCGTTGTCGCCGTAGAACCAGATCGTCGGAAAGCGCGCGCTCGAACCGAGCTCGCGGAAGGCGCGCACGAGGTTGTCCTGCCAGTCGAAGCAGTTGCTGCCGGTGAGCCTCAGGCCGCCCGCGAAGTTGAAGACGCCGCGCACCCCTTCGTAAGGCTCGGTCGCGAACGCCATCGAGGTGAGGCCGCCGTGCGACTGGCCCATCACGACGATGCGCGTGCGGTCGACGTAGGGCTGCTTCGTCATGTAATCGAGCGCCGTGCGCACGTAGGTCGCCTGGTGCCTGGCGTTGCCCGCGATGTTGCAGCCGCCTTCGATGTAGAGGCCGGAGGAATTGGAGAACCCGGCGCGCATCGGGATCGCCACGACATAACCGCGGCGAACGAGCTCGCGCGCGGCGACGATGAAGCGCGAGCGAGCCTGGAAGCGCGGATTGCCCAGGCTCTTGCCGTGATTGATGACGGCGAGCGGAAACGGTCCCGCGCCGTCGGGCTTGAAGATCGTCGTCTCCAGCTCGACGCCGAAGCCGTGCCGGATCATCACGACGCTTTCGTTGAGCGCGCTGTTGAGCGGCCGCTCCTGCGCGCGGCCGCCGGCCGCTGCGCAGGCGAACAGCACGAGGAGCACGGCTGCGGAGCGGATCTTCATGGGCGTTGTTCTTCGGCGAGCCGGTGGCATACGATAGCCGCAATTCACCTCTTGCGGGACGACGGATGAACAAACCCGAGCCGGTGGCCGCGCGCGGTTACGCCGATCTCCACGAGCACCTCGATACGCTGCGCAAGCAAGGCCTGCTGCTGGCGATCGACCGGCCCGTCGACAAGGACGCCGAGATCCATCCGCTCGTCCGCTGGCAGTACGTCGGCGGGATCGAAGAGCACGAGCGCAGGGCGTTCCTCTTCACCAACGTCGTCGACGCGAAAGGCCGGCGTTACGAGTTTCCGGTCGTCGTCGGCGCGCTCGCGGGCAACCGTGCGATCTACTGCCTCGGCATGAGTGCTGCGCCCGACGAAGTCCAGCCGCGCTGGGAGCGCGCGCTGGCGAACCCGATACCGCCGCGCGTGGTCGAGAGCGCGGCGTGCCAGGAGGTCGTCATCACCGGCGATGCGCTGCGAGGCGAGGGCAACGGGCTCGATGCGCTGCCGATTCCGGTGTCGACGCCCGGCTTCGACAGCGCGCCGACGCTCACCGCGACGAACGTGGTCACCAAGGATCCCGAGACCGGCATCCACAACCACGGCACGTATCGCGCGGGCCTGAAGGCGCCCGATCGCCTGGTCGTGCGCATGGCGACGCGCGTCGGCGGCGCGGGCGGTTACCGGCATTACGTCAAGCACCAGCAGCGCGGCGACAAGACCATGCCGTGCGCGATCGTGCTCGGCGCGCCGCCGTATGTCGCGTTCGTCGCGCCGCAGAAGCTGCCGATCGATCTCGACGAGATCGGCGTCGCGGGCGGCCTCGCCGGCGAGCCGATCCGGGTCGTGCGCGCGAAGACGGTCGATCTCATGGTGCCGGCCGAAGCCGAGATCGTGATCGAAGGATTGATCGACACCACCGTGCTCGAGCCCGAAGGACCGTTCGGCGAGTCGCACGGCCACATCGCGCTCGAGGAGTTCAACATGCCGATGCGCGTCACCGCGATCACGCATCGCAGAGACGCGGTGGTGGCGTCGTATCTGTCGCAGGTGACGCCGTCCGAGTCGAGCGCGATCAAGCGCGTCGCCTACGAGCCGATGTTCCTCGCGCATCTCAACCGCACGCTCGGCATCAAGGGCGTGAAACGCGTGACGCTGCACGAGCGCATGACGGCCTTGCGGCGCATCACCCTCATCACGTTCGAGAAGGGCACGCCCAAGACCGAGGTGTGGCGCGCGCTGTACGGGGCGACGTCGTTCAAGGCCGACTGCGGCAAGATCTGCATCGCGGTCGACCAGGACATCGATCCCGAGAACTCCGACGCGCTGTTCTGGGCGATGGCGTTCCGCATGAACCCGTCGGAAGACCTGCAGGTGCTGCGGCATCGCAGCCCCGGCCACGGTCCGGAGCGCGAGCACGAGACCGACAGCGAGGATTCGACGCTGCTCATCGACGCCACGGCCAAGGAAGATCTGCCGCCGCTCGCGCTGCCCAAGCGCCAGTACATGGAGCGCGCGAAGGCGCTGTGGGAAGAGCTGGGGCTGCCGAAGCTGCGGCCGCAGTCGCCGTGGTTCGGCGCGCCCGACGGCGACTGGCTCCCGCAATGGGACGCCGCCGCCCAGCGCGCCGCGACGGGCGATTACCTGGAGAACGGGCGGATCAGCGAGCGGCAGCAGCGCGGGGGGATGAAGCCGGAAACGCGGTTTCGGCCGGATGAAAAAGACTGAAAATGGATTCCCGATAGTCCCGCTACCGCGGTTCGGGAACGACGGATTAGACGCCATTCCCGCGAAGGCGGGAATCCAATTTGCATAAGGGGCCGGAAAACATGAAAAGGAACCCGCCATGAACGCCGTCAAAATCGTCGCCATCCTGCTGATCGTCGCCGGGGCGCTCGGCCTCGTCTACCAGCAGTTCAGCTTCACGCGCGAGACTACGCAGGCCAAGCTCGGGCCGCTCGAGCTGTCGGTCAAGGAAAAGGAAACGGTCAACATCCCCCTCTGGGTCAGCATCGGCGCGATCGGCGTCGGCGTGGTGCTCCTGGTCAGCGGCCGCAAGAAGTAGGCGGCCGATGGCGATCCGGGTGGTGCGCTTCGGCAGCGCCCGGGAGCCGGGTGAGGGCGTGCGGCTCGGCACGGTACGCCGGCCGCCGCGGGGGGTGAAGAAGGAGGACTACGCGAAGCTCGACTATTTCGACGTGTGGCTGCCCGAGCTCGCGCCGAGCGCGCCGCTGGTCGATTTCGCGCTGTCGGAGCCTTTCACGCTCAAGCGCTGGGCCGAATACGACAAACGCTACCGCGCCGAGATGAAAAAACCCGCGGTCCAGCACATCATCGCGACACTGGCGGCGCTTTCGGCGAACAGCGACTTCTCGGTGGGGTGCTACTGCGAGAACCCGCACTACTGCCACCGCTCGATCCTCAAGGAGCTGCTCACCGACGCGGGCGCCGTCGTCGTCGATGAGGGCTGACGCACGTGAACACGATACCGAAGCTGTTTGTCGATCCGAGCTGGTCCGCGATCATGGCGCTCTCCGCCGGGGAGCAGATCGAGCTCGCGATGTTCGCGCTGGTATCGCTCCTGTGGATCGGCGGGCTGATCTGGGGTGGGTACCGGATGATGAACAGGAAGGGGCGGAGCGGGGAATAGGTTTGAAAATGGGTTCCCGCCTGTGCGGGAACGACGACGCCACGTCATTCCCGAACCCGCGCGAGCGGGGGCTGTCGGGAATCCATTTTGACCTTACTGCGGCTTGATCCCCGCCGCCTTCACCACCTTCTTCCACTTCGCCACTTCCTGCTTCACCACCGCCGCGAACTGCGCAGGCGTATCGCCGACCGGCTCGAGGCCTTCGCGCAGGAAGGTGCTCTTCACCTCCGCCGTGTGGACGATCTTCACCGATTCGCCGTTGAGCTTCGCGATGACGGGCGCGGGGGTTTTCGCCGGCGCGAGCAGTCCGACCCACGACGCGTGCTCGTAACCGGGCACGCCCGCTTCGGCGATCGTCGGGTATTCCGGCGCGACGACCGAGCGCTTGGCGGTGGTCACCGCGAGCGCGCGGATCTTTCCCGATTTCACGTGGGGCAGCGCGGTCGAGATCGTCGCGAAGTAGAGCTGCACCTGTCCGCTCAGCAATCCCACCATGCCCGGCGCGCCGCCCTTGAAAGGCACCTGCACCATGTCGATCCCGGTCATGTGCTTGAAGAGCTCGGTCGCGAGATGCGTGCTGGTCGCCACGCCGCTCGACGCGTAGTTGAGCTCGCCGGGCCTGGCCTTGGCGAGCGCGATGAGCTCCTTCACCGATTTCACCGGCAGCGTCGGGTGCACGACGAGGATGTGGGGCAGCGCTGCGAAGCGCGTGATCGGCAGGAAATCGCGGATGGGATCGAAAGGCAGCCGGTCGTGCAGGCTCGGGTTGATCGTGAACGAAGCCGCCACCGCGAGCAGCGTGTAGCCGTCCGGCTGCGCTTTCGCGACGGTCTCGGTGCCGTTGAGACTGCCCGCGCCGGGGCGGTTGTCGACGACGATCGTCTGTCCCAGCGCATCGCCGAGGCGCTGCGTCACGACCCGCGCGGCGAGATCGGTCGAGCCGCCGGCGCTCTGCGGGACGATGATGCGGATGGGTTTGTCGGGGTATGCGCTTGTTACTGCGTGTGCTGCGCCGTTGACGCACAAGGATAGGCCGAACGCTAAAACCCACCCCCACCCTAACCCTCCCCCTGAGGGGGAGGGAACCGTTTTTTCCTTCACCGCTTCACCCGTCACCGCTTCACCCGTCACCGTTTCACGTTACCGCCTCACCTCACCGTTTCTCGTCACGCCCTAATCCGCGTCGTACCCCGGCGCCACCCGCGCATCGATCACGCACACCTTGCCCGACCGCACGTCGTCGACCGCACGGCGCATCGTGTCGTGCATCGCGCCGAGCGTCTCGATCGGCCCGTAAGCGACCGCACCCTGCGAGCGCGCCATGCCCGCGATGTCGATGTCGGGCTCCGAGATGCGCTGGCCGATCCACGCGTTCTGCGGCGGACGGCCGCGGCCCTCGGCGACGTGCTCCTGATGGCGCTCATCGTTGTAGTACGAGCGGTTGTTGCAGACGATCATGAGGCACGGGATGCCGTAGTGCACCGCGGTCCATACCGCGGTGTTGCCCATCAGGAAATCGCCGTCGCCGCAGAGCCCGATCGCAATGCGTCCGCTGCCTTTGAGCGCGAGCGCGGCGCCGACGGTGATGCCCGGCCCCGCGCCGACACCCGCGCCGCCGTCGAAGCCGATGTAGTCGAGCGGATGGCGGAAGTGCGAGTACGCGCCGTGCCAGCCGAGCGGCAGGCGGCTGATGCAGGTGTCCACACCTTCCGTCGCTTTCGTCAGCGCCGCGCCGACGCCCGCGAGCGTGAGCTCTTCCTGCGGCTGCGGCGGCGCCTTCGGCTTGGGCAGGGGGGATGCGCTCGCCGCACGCGGCTGCACCGCTTCGAGGAGCAGCGGCACCGCCGCATCGGCCTCGCACATGAGGAAGAGATCGGCCGGCGGCAGCACGTGGTAATCCATGCTCCAGCCGCGATGGTTGTGCTGGTCGCACGACACCTGGACGACCTTCGCGCCGACGGGTTTGTCGCCGAACGCCTGTTTGAGCGCGCCGCCCAGATCGAGCCAGTCGAGCGAGAGGACGACGTCGGCGTCTTCGATCAGCTTCTTCGCGACGCCCGACAGGCGATTGCCCGGCGGCGCCGCGTGCAGCCGATGATCGGTCGGAAACGAGCACGCGACCTTGATGTTGGTGAGCACCGGGATCTCGAGCTTTTCCGCGAGCGCGACGCGGGCCTTCCACGCATCGATGCTGCGCGAGCAGCGGCCGGCGAGCATCACCGGTCTCTTCGCGTTCGACAGCAGCTTCGCCGCCTGCGCGATCAGCTCGCGCGAAGGCTCGGCCGGTCGCGGCGCCGGATAGCGCGAGACGTCGGGCAGCGGCGGCAGCGCGTCGAGCTTCTGCTCCTGGATCGAGACGTCGAAGTTGACGTACACCGGCCCGCGCGGCGCGGTCTGCGCGATCTGCGACGCGCGGATGAGCGCCTCCGCGCACGCGGCGACCGAGCCCGGCTGGTTGTCCCACTTGGTGTAGTTGCGGATGAGCTGCGCCTGGTCGGAGCAGGTGTGTATCCATTCGATCCACGGCCTGCGCTTCGCGGCATCCCACGCCCCGGTCGCGCCGAGGACGAGCACCGGCGTCCTGTCGCACCACGAGTTGAAGATCGGCATCGTCGCGTGCATGAGGCCGACGTTCGAGTGCAGCGCCGCCGCCATCATGCGATCCGACGCCTTGCAGTAACCCTGGGCGATCGACACCGCGTGCTCGTCGTGCAGGCACAGGATCATCTGCGGCGTCTTGTTGCCGAGATAGTTGACGAGGCTGTCGTGCAGTCCGCGATAGCTCGCGCCGGGATTGAGCGCGACGTACGGGATGTCGAGCGCGCGGATCACCGACGCGATGTAGTCGCTGCCGTAGACCTGGTCGCGCGGCGTGACGTCGATCGGCGCGTCGTGGTGGATGGTCGAGGTTGTGTCGTTCATGGAGTTAGTCCGCTGTGGCCCCCGATGCCTTGATCACCTTCGCCCACTTCGCATACTCGTCCGCGAGGTGTTTGGCGAAAGCTTCGCGCGTGCTGCCGACCGCGAGGCTGCCGCTGTCGGCCATTTGCTTCTGCATGTCGGGCGTGTGCATGATCTTCATGACCTGAGCGTTGAGCGCGTTCAGGATATCGGGGGGCGTGCCCGCCGGTGCGAGCATGCCGTACCACTGGCTCGATTCGTAGCCCTTGAGGCCCGCCTCGTCGACCGTCGGCAGGTTCTTCAGCGCCGGCAGCCGCTGCCGGCTCGTCACCGCGATGCCGCGCACGCGGCCGTTGGAGATGAGCGGCACCGCGGTGAGCGCAGGCATGAACATCGTCGGCACTTCGCCGCTCAGCAAGCCGGTGATCGCCGGCCCGGTGCCGCGATACGGGATGTGCAGCATCTCGGTGTGCGTGAGCGACTTGAAGAGCTCGCCCGCGAGGTGCGGCGTGCTGCCGCTGCCCGAGCCCGCGAAGTTGATCTCACGCGGACGCGCCTTGGCCAGCGCGATCAGCTCTTTCACCGTGCGCGCCGGCACCGACGGGTGCACCACGAGCACGTTCGGCGCGAACGCGAGCAGGCTGATCGGCTCGAAGTTCCTGATCGGATCGTAGAGCGGCCGGGCGTACAGGCTCGGCGAAGTCACGAAATTGGCGCCGTTGACCATCAGGGTGTAGCCGTCCTTGGGCGCTTTCGCGACGATGTCGCTGCCGACCATCCCGTTCGCGCCGCCGCGGTTCTCCACGATGAACTGCTTGCCGAAGGCCTCGGTCAGCTTCTGCGCGACGATGCGTCCCATGCTGTCGTTGCCGCCGCCCGCGGGGAAGGGGACGACGACTTTGACGGGACCGGTGGGGTAGGTTTGTGCGACCGCAGTTGTGGTCATTGCGAGGAGCGACAGCGACGAAGCAATCGCGGAACGTCCGCGTCGTGGGTCACGGGATCGCTTCGTCACTTCGTTCCTCGCGATGACAGTTCTTGTGCTTTCACGCTTTTCCTTTGCGTCCTTTGCGTCCCTGGCGGTCGATCGCTTTTGACCTTCAACCGTCACGCTTGAGCACTTCCTGGATCTTATCCGCCGGCACCTTGATCTCCACCCCGGCGCGCTCTTCCTGAAGAAGCATCGGCACGCGCGAATCGCGGTGCGCCCAGCCGCGGTTGAGCGCCTCGCTCATCTCGGCGTGGGTCAGATTCGCGATGCGCATCGGCACGCCGATCTCGCGCCCGAGCTCGGTCGCCAGCGTCACGTCCTTGAACGCGAGCTGGAGCGCGAAGTCGGGCGGATCGAACGAGCCCTGCAGGAACTGGCGCCCGAGCCGGTCGAAGCTGCGCTGGCGTCCGAGCGAGCACTGCCGCACCGCCGCCCACAGGTCGAGCGGGTCGACACCGGCTTTGACGCCCATGGTGAACACTTCGGCCAGCGCGGTCTGGATCATGTAACCCGCGCAGTTGTGGACGAGCTTGGCGACCGAGCCCGCGCCGATTCCGCCGATGTAGATCACCTGGTCGCCGATCGCATCGAGCACTGTCTTGTATTTGTCGAACACCGCCTTGTCGCCGCCGATCAGGAGCGCGAGCTTCCCCGACGCGGCGCCGTGCGGTCCGCCGCTCACCGGCGCGTCGAGCATCGCGATGCCTTTAGCCGCGTACTGCGCGTGGATGCGACGCACGACCGTGGGCGAGTTGGTGGAAAGGTCGAACCACGCCGAGCCCTGCTTCATCGCGTCGAGCATCTCGTTGCCGACCGCTTCGGCTTCCTTCGGCCCGGGCAGCGACGTGAACACCACGTCCGATGCGGCCGCGACTTCGCGCGCGGTGGCCACCCACTTCGCGCCCGCTTCGAGATGCGGCCCAGCGGCGTCGCGCCGGATGTCGTTGACGACCATCTCGTAGCCTGCCTTGCGCACGTTCATCGCCATGGACGCGCCCATGGTGCCGAGACCTATGAATCCCACTTTCATCGTTCTCCCTCCTCCTGACGTTTACGCGTGATAAATTAACCCGAAACGCACGAGCGCCGCGAGATTTCATCACGAAGACGGCGCCCCACCATCCGACCAGAGGATCCCCGCATGGACACGCCCGACAAAGCCGCGCACGTCTCCAGGCCGCGCGATTGGAAGCTCGTCGTCGAGAAGGACGTGAAGGTGCCGATGCGCGACGGCAGCGTGCTCTATGCCGACATCTTCACGCCCGACACGACCGAGAAAGTCCCGGTGATCCTCAATATCGGCGTTTACCAGAAGGACAAGCTGTGGGTGCCGCCGGCCGACCTCGAAGAGGCCGCGAACCCGTACATGAACTGGGAGACGGTCAACCCCGAGTGGTGGTGCCCCCGCGGCTACGCGGCGATGCGCGTCGATTCGCGCGGCTCGGGACGCTCGATCGGCAAGTCCGAGCCGAGCTCGTACCAGGAAGCGGTCGACACCTACGACGCGATCGAATGGGTCGCGAAGCGCGGCTGGTGCTCGGGCAACGTCGGCATGCTGGGCATCTCGTATCACGCGTCCTCGCAGTGGCGCGCGGCGAACCTGCAGCCGCCTTCGCTCAAGGCGATCATGCCGTGGGAAGGCCGCGCCGATCAGTATCGCGACCAGGCGTATCACGGCGGCATCTTCGCGATGGGCTTCATCGGCAACTGGTGGCTCACGCACACCGCCCACCACCTGCTCGGCCGGCCGCGCAGCCACAATCCCGAGGCGTTCCACAACGACATGATGTGGAACTACATGCGCAACGACCTCGACGGCGAATTCTGGCGCGCGAGCAGCGCACAGTGGGATCGCATCACCTGCCCGGTATACAGCGTGGGCAACTGGGGCGGTTTCTCCATGCACCTGCGCGGCAACACCGAAGGCTTCATGCGCGCGGCGTCCAGGCACAAGAAGCTGCGCGTCCACACCGGCACGCACTTCCATCCATTTCACTCGGAAGAGGGGAGGATGGACCAGCTTCGATGGTTCGATCACTGGCTCAAAGGCCTCGACACCGGGATCATGGAAGATCCGCCGGTGAAGCTCGAGATCAGGACCGGCGGCAGCCCGAAGCCGTATGCCTTCCGCTACGAGAACGAGTGGCCGCTCGCGCGCACGCAGTGGACCAAGACCTACCTGCGCATCGATCGCGACATCTCGGACGGCGCGACGGCGGCCGAGGGCGAGCTCACGTGCGAGATCCCGGCGAAGGAATCGAAGCTCACCTATTCGGCGTCGGGCGCGACCAAGGCCGGCATCGCGTCGGGCTCTTCGCTCGCGAGGACGCACGGCAACACCGGCCGCACCGGCGTGTCGTTCGAATCCGGCCCGATGCCCGAGGACACCGAAGTCACCGGGCCGATGATGCTCAACCTCTGGGTATCGAGCACCTCCGAAGACATGGACATCTTCGTCTCGATCCGCAACATCGGCCCCGACGGCAAGGACGTGTGCGAGGTCGGCCAGCACGGCCAGCCGGTGCCGTGCGTGACGAAAGGGTGGCTGCGCGCGTCGCACCGCAAGCTCGACAAAGACAAGTCGCTGCCGTACCGGCCGTATCACTCGCACGACGAACGCTGGTGGCTGGAGGCCGGCGAGCCGGTCGAATGTCAGATCGAGATCTGGCCGACGTCGATGGTGTTCGCGAAAGGCCACAGGATGCGCATCGACATCCAGCCGCGCGACGGCAGCGGCAGCGCGCCGTATACGCACTACCACGCGGATTACAACGCGGGGGCGGAGAACACGATTTATTCGGGCGGCGACAAGCTTTCCTACCTGCTGGTGCCCCTCATCCCCGCGAAGTAACGCGTTTCATCGTAGGGTGCGCGCGAGCGCACCGCGCCTTTAGCGGTGCGTTACCACGCACCCTACGATTCGATCAAACCACGTTCTTTGAATACTTCGACGGCGATCCGCGTCGAGGTATTCGACGCCGGCCACCCCAGGTAGGCCGCGGCCTGCAGGAACACCTCCACGATCTCGTCCGGCGTCGCGCCGTTGTTGAGCGCGCCGTTGATGTGTCCCTTGAGCTCGTCGGCGCGGTTGAGCGCGGTGAGCATGGCGATCACGACCAGGCTGCGCGTCTTCAGCGGCAGCACCTCGCGCGACCAGATCATCCCCCACGCCCCGGCGGTACAGAGCTCGTTCTGCTGCTGCGTGAAGCGGTCGGGGCTCGCCTGCCGCTTCGAGATGTGCTTGTCGCCGAGCACCGTGCGGCGGGTTTCCATGCCTTTCTCGTACAGCTCCTTGTGCATCGCTCCTCCAAATAAAAAGGGTCAGACCCCGGCTTTTAGGGGTCTGACCCTGGTTTGTGCGCTGTCTTATTGAAGCGGCGAGAACGCCGACGGCACGACGATCTTGTTCTCCTGCGAGATCAGGTTGTAATCGCGGCCGCCTTCCTTGGCGGCCTTGACGCCCGCGGGCCACAGGCCGGTCGCGTGCGCTTTCTTGCGGATCTCTTCGCGCTGGTCGAGGCTGGAGTACGGCCAGATGTGCTGGAAGGTGTTCACCTTGCCGAACTCGGTGTGCCATACCGCGCAGACCGGGCCGAACTGGAGGCGCACCTCGATCGCGTTCTCCCAGTTCTTCTTGATGATCGGCAGCTCGCCGCCGGCGAAGTGATAGGTGCGGATCTCGAAGAAAGGACCCATCTTTCCGGGCTGGATCGGCTTCATGAACGAGAAGGGGATCATGATCGCCGACTGCTGGCTCACGATGAACTCGCTGATCTTCGGCGGCCACGCGCCGTCTTTCACCGCCGCCTCGCGGACTTTCGCGCGCTCTTCGAGGTCCTTGTAGCCCCAGACGTGGATGATCTGGTTGAGCGGCCCGATCTCGGTGTGCCAGAACGCCGCGAGCTCGGAATATTTCTTGCGCTTTTCATACGCTTCGCCGAAGCGCTTCTCGACTTCGCCGAGCGAGCGCGGCTTCAGGTCGTAGGTTCTCATCTCGTAGATCATGGCGGCTCCTTGGGTGGTTGTTACGGACAGTGCGGGTGTAGTGTAACGCCGTGACGGGACCGCTCAGGCGCGGGTTTTGCAACGGTCCCGCGTCTCACAAAAACTCCGGGAAGACAAATGCATACGAACGAGCCGACCCCGATCAAGGACCGCGCGGGCGTCGTCGTGGGCAGCATCGAAGTGCTGCCGAACGGGGACCAGGTGCTGCGGGACACCGAAAACAAGATCCGCGGTTATTACGAAGCGCAGGGCGACCACACACGCGACGCCGAGCAGAACATCGTCGCGAAGGGGAACAAGCTCAGATCGATGATTTGTTGACGCCCGTCATCGCGACGAGCGGCAGCGACGACGCAATCCCGGAACGTCCGCTCCGCGCGCCGCGGGATCGCCGCGTCGCTATCGCTCCTCGCGATGACGGTGAATGCGGCTATTCCCCGAGCGTCTCCCGAGCCCACTCCAGCACGATCGCCAGCCGCGGCGGCAGCAGGTCTTCGGCCTCGTCGAACGTGACCCAGCGGAACTCGTGGTGCTCGGGCCGGCCGAGCTCGTGCGAGATCGGCAGGTGCACGGTCTCGTCGCCGGTCTCGGCGAGGTAATAGCGGGCGATCTTGCCGTTCGCGTAGGGCAGCGTCTCGCGATAGCTCGTCTCGCCGAGAAAGTGGAGCTCGGTGAGGCCGGTCTCCTCGGTGCACTCGCGCTTGGCGGCGTCGAGCGCCTCCTCGCCGGGCTCGATCTTGCCTTTCGGGAAATCCCAGTTCTTGTACGCGCGCAGCACCAGCATGCGCCAGCCGTGCGCCGTGCGCTTGAGCGGAATGACTCCTGCGGATATGACCTTCGCCATTCAGACCTCTTCCCAGAGCAGCGCCGCGCCGCGCACCCCGCTCGAATCGCCGTGGAAGTTCGGCACCAGACGGTTGCGCACGACGTCGGAAAAAACCCAGCGTTTCCACAGCCGCGGCACGCTCGCGTACAGCCGCTCGATGTTGGACACCCCGCCGCCGAGCACGATCACGTCGGGATCGAGCAGGTTGACCACCGAAGCGAGCGCGCGCGCGAGCCGTTCCTCGTAACGCGCGAGTGAGGCTTCCGCTTCGCTCGCCCCGCCCGCAGCACGGGCGACGATCTCCTCGGGAGCAAGTTTTTCGCCTGTTTGCCGCTCGTGATCGGCGGCAAGGCCGACGCCCGACAGAAACGTCTCTATGCAGCCCGTCCTGCCGCAATAGCACGCCGGGCCCGGCCGCTCGTGCGGCTCGGGCCACGGCAGCGGATTGTGCCCCCATTCCCCGGCGATCGAGTTCGCGCCCTGGAGCACGCGGCCGTGCACGACGATGCCGCCGCCGACGCCGGTGCCGAGGATCACGCCGAAAGCGGTCCGCGCGTTGCGCGCCGCGCCGTCGACCGCTTCCGACAGCGCGAAGCAGTTCGCGTCGTTGGCGATGCGGATCTCGCGGCCGATCGCCCGCTCGAGGTCCTGCTTGAGCGGCTTACCGTTGAGGCAGGTCGAGTTGGAGTTGCGGATGAGCCCGGTGGCCGGGGAGAGCGCGCCCGGCGTGCCGATGCCGATGCTCGCTCGCTTGTGAAGCTCGATCTCGGCCTCGCGCACGAGCTTCGCGACCAGCGCGACCGTCGCGTCGTAATCGCCGGCAGGCGTCGCCTCGCGGCGGCGCAGGAGCTCGTTATGGCGATCGTCGAGCGCGATGATCTCGGTCTTGGTGCCGCCGAGATCGATGCCGATGCGCAGCACGCACGCGCGCTACGGCATCTGGATCTTGCCGCCTCCGCCGAGTCCGCCCGGTCCGAGGCCGCCCATGCCGCCCTGCGGCACGACGATCGACGATGCCTGCTGGCGGCGCAGCTCCTGGAGCTCGCGAACGGTGCGCTCGATCGCTTCCTTCGCGGCGTCGCCGAACTTGTCGACGGCTTCGGCGAGCGTCGCCGCCTCGATCTCGAAGCTGATCGGCAGCGGGCCCGCGCCGGTCATGATCTGCGCCTCGCCCATATAGAGCACGGGGCGCGTGCTGTCGGTGGTGTTGTCGGCCGACAGCGGCGTCAGCACCCGGATGGTGCCGACTTTGCGGTCGGTGATGATGTCTTCGCGGTACAGCGACGCCGGATCCATTCTCGGATCGGCTTCAGCCCTCTGCGCCATGATGTCCTCGCAAGCCTTACGTGATCGCCGAAGGGTACCAGAACTAGGGTCGCGGCGGGCGCGGGCGTGCGGTCCTGGGCCCGGTCGGAGCCGGCTTGGATGCGCGGGCACCCTTGGTGTCCGGCACGACGGTCGCGACGACGCGCTTGAGCACGAGCTGAGGCGGCGTGCCGTGGAGCCTGATCGAATACTGGTCGAAGGACTGGATGAGCCCGGCGAGCCGGATGCCGTTGACGAGGAACACCGACACCGGCACTCGCTGCTTGCGCAGCGTGTTCAGAAACTCGTTCTGCAGCAGTTGCGTCTGGTCGTTCATGCGTAGGTTAGCGGACGGTGTCGTCGAAAAAACTCCGATTGTGCCACCAAATGACACTGCCGCCGCGCCATGGAGTGCGGAGTAAGATCAAGACCTTGCAACGGGCACGGCACTTGCGGCCGCAAACCGGTGTACACACATTCCACACATTCGAAGGTGCACCATGGCCGACATCACCGTCGATCGCTCCGTCGACGCGCCCGCGCAGAACCTCATCACGATCACGCACGTCATGTATGCGCTGCACGGATTCAGCGCGCTGATGGGCGTGCTGAGCGCGGCGACCGTCATCACCGCGTTCCTGTTCGGCTGGCCGTCGATCATCGCCGTCATCATCAACTACGTGAAGCGCGACGAGGTGCGCGGCACGTGGCTGGATTCCCATTTCTCGTGGCAGTTGCGCACTTTCTGGTATGCGGTGCTGTGGGCGGTGGTCGCGTTCGTGCTCGCGATCACGCTCGTCGGCATCGTCCTCGCCGTGCCGGTCGCCTTCGCGCTCACGATCTGGATCGTGTATCGCGTGATCCGCGGCTGGATGACGCTGTCTCAGGGGAAACCGATCGTTCTGAAGAAGTGAGGCCGTGACGAAGGACGAATCCAATGTCCGCATCGACAAATGGCTGTGGGCCGCGCGCTTCTTCAAGACGCGCTCGGCGGCGCAAGCCGCGATCGAAGGCGGCAAGGTCAAGCTGAACGGCGAGCGCACCAAGCCTGCCAAAGAGCTCAAGACCGGCGACCGCCTTTCGATCCACATCGGGCTCTACGACTGGGACGTCACCGTCCTCAAGCTCTCTTCGCAGCGCGGCTCGGCGCCGGTCGCGCGCCTGCTGTACGAGGAAGACGAAGCGAGCCGCCTCGCGCGCGAGGACGCGATCGCGAAGCGCCGCGTCACGTTCGAGCCCGCGCTGGCGCGTAAAGGCGAAGGCCGCCCGACCAAGCGCGACCGGCGCGACCTCGACCGTTGGAACGATCCGGAATAAAACCAGGGTCTGACCCCGTACGGGGTCAGACCCTCGGTTTTTACGCGCGGTGCGCGCCCGGCCTGCCGTCTTCCACCGCGAACGTCGCGAGCGTGTGTATGGGTGCGTCCGGTTCCTTGACCGTGCCGACGGTCCTCAGCCGCGCGACGCAGCGCGCGGGCGTGATATCCAGCGTCGCATAGCCGCGCCGCGCGCCGTTGGCGAAGCGGAAGTGGGGATTCTCCTTGAGCAGCGCTTCGACGCGCGCGACCGACGGACCCTGCGAGGTGATCGACGGCCCGCAGATCTCGGTCGCGACGACGGGCGAGCGCGCGTCGTCGAAATTCGCCTTGAGATCGCACACCGCCGACATGTGCACGTCGCCGCTGATCACCAGGGGATTGCGTAACGCACGCTGCGCGACCGCCGCGAGCAGGCGCTCGCGCGCGCGCGGATAGCCGTCCCAGCCGTCGGTCCAGAAGTCCCCGCCGGGTCCCGCCCGGCGGTCGGCCTGCGCCATCAGGGTCTGCTGCGCGACGATGTTCCACGCGGCGCGCGAGCGCCCGAAGCTCTCGTCCAGCCACTGCTCCTGCGCGCTGCCGAGCATCGTCAGCGAGCGGTCGAGCCTCTGGCGGCAGTCCTCTTCCTTCACCACGGTGCTGCCGCCGCGTCCTTCCGGCGGACACGCCTGATGCGACCGGTACTGACGGTCGTCGAGCACGTAGAAGCTCGCGAGCCGCCCGTAGTCGAGCGCGGTGTGCAGGCGCATCGCGGGGCCGCGCGGCCGCGCCCACGCCGGCAGCGGCATGTGCTCGTAATAGGCCTGGTAGGCCGCGGCGCGCCGCGCGAGGAACGCCTCGGGAGAATCCAGGACCTGCGATCGGTCGTTGGCGTAGTCGTTCTGCACTTCGTGGTCGTCCCACGTGACGATCCACGGGAACGCGGCGTGCGCCGCGCGCAGGTCGTCGTCGAGCTTGTAGAGCGCGTGGCGCGTGCGGTACTCGGCGAGCGTGTACGGCTGGTCGGAGCCGTGCGAGCGCACGAGGTTGCGGCCCCACGACGACTCGTAGATGTAGTCGCCGAGGTGCACGACGAGGTCGAGGTCCTCGCGCGCCATGTGGCGGTACGCGGTGAACCAGCCCTGCTCGTACTGCTGGCACGACGCGAACGCGAGCCTCAGGCGCGAAGGCGCCGCCTCGGCGGCGGGCGCGGTGCTCGTGCGTCCGACGGGGCTCGTCGCCTCGCCGGCGTGGAAGCGATACCAGTAAGGCCTCCCCGGCTCGAGGCCTTTGACGTCGACGTGCACCGAATGCGCCCACTCGGCCGCGGCGGTCGTGCGGCCGTTCGCGGCGATCGTGCGGAAGGCCTCGTCGCTCGCGACTTCCCAGCGCACCTCGACCGCGGCCGGGCGCATGCCGCCGCCTTCCAGCGGCCGCGGCGCGAGCCGCGTCCACAGCGTCATGCCGCCCGGATGCGGATAGCCCGATGCGACGCCGAGCGCGAACGGATCGCGCTCGAACGCTCTCGCGATCACGCGCACGGGCGAGGCCGCGTATGCGGCACCCAGCGCGGCGGCGCGCAGCAGGAAAGCTCTGCGAGTGGGGAGCATGGTCCGACTATAACGCTCGAGGTTTGCGCGGCGGTGACACGGCGCGCGGTATGATCGTTCGATGGCGACGCTCAACGTGATCGGCGCGGGCCGCGTGGGCCGCACGCTCGCCGCGCTCTTTGCCCGCTCGGGAATCTTCGAGACGGGCGACGTGCTCAGCTCGACACCGGCGAGCACGCGCGAGGCCGTCGGGTTCATCGGCGCCGGGAACGCGGCGGACGCGCCGGAGCGCATGCACGCGGCCGACGTGTGGCTCATCGCCACGCCCGACCGGGCGATACGTACCACGTGCGAGCGGCTGGCGGCGACGTCGCTGCTGCGGCCGGGCGACATCGTCTTCCATTGCAGCGGTGCGCTGTCGTCCACCGAGCTCGGCGGCGCGGCTGCAGGCGGCGCGCAGGTCGCGAGCGTGCACCCGCTGAAGACTTTCGCGTCGCCGTCCGAGGCCGTGCAGACGTTCGCCGGAACACCGTGCGTGGCCGAAGGCGACGGCGCCGCGCTGCGCGTGCTCGAGCCCGCTTTCGAGCGCATCGGCGCGCGCCTGCTGCACATCGACGGCGATGGGAAGACGCTCTACCACGCCGCGAGCGTCGTGGTGTGCAACTACCTCGTCGCGCTGCTCGACACCGGCCTGCGCTGCTACGAACAGGCGGGCCTGTCGCGCGACACGGCCGCGAAGCTGATCGAGCCCATCGTCCGCGAGACCGTCGAGCACGTCTTCAGCGTCGGTCCCGCACGCTCGCTGACCGGCCCGATCTCGCGCGGCGACGATGCCGTGATCGCCCGGCATCTCGAGGCGCTACGCTCGATGGATTCGACGGTGAGCGCGATCTATCGCGCGCTCGGCACGGCGACGGTCGATCTCGCGCGCGAGCAGGGCATGGCGCGGCCCGACGCGCTTGCGCGCATCGCGGCGCTGCTGCGCGGCTGAGCTACGAGCCTGCGATTCACTTCGTAACCGGTGCCAGCAGGTTCGCGTCACGCGCGAGCAGCCACTTGCCGTTCTGCTTGTTGAGTATCGTCAGCGTGTGGCCCGCACGAGTCATCGCCTGGCCGCCGGGCGGGGTCACGACGACCGTAAGCCGGGTCCACATGAAAGCCCAGTCGCCGATCACCCGGATCTCCTGGATCTCGCTCTGCCCGTCGATTTGCGGTGCGCCGCCGCCGGCTTGCGCCTGCGCCGCCGCCGCGAAGTCGGCCTTGCGCATGAGCTTGCCGCCGGGCAGCAGGAACACCGCGTCGTCCGCCATCAGCGAGAGCACCGTGCCGACGTCGCCGGCTTTCGTCGCGTCCATCCACGTCGCGACCAGCGCCCGGATCTGTCTTTCGTCGTCGCTCACGATTGCGGCACCCGGCCCAGTCGCACGCCCAGCATCACCGCTCCCGCGGTCAGCAGCGTGAGCAGGGCGTTCTGTATGGGGGTGTAAGCGTCCCAGCTCAGCCCGAAGCCGATCAGCGCCGCAAGCGCCGCGAGGATCGCGCCGACGCGATACTCGTCGCGGCGCGCGATGCGCGCAGCGACGAAACCGCCGAGCAAGGACAGCGCGCCGCCCGCGAGCGAGCCGACGATGAAGATCGCCGGATCGTCGGGCGCTTTCGCCAGCGCGGCGGCGATCTCGTCGTCGCTCATGCCGCGGCTCGCGAGCGATCCGGCGTAGAGGATCGTCATCAGGACGCCGACGAGCAGCGACCCGCCGACGTCGATGGCGAGACCGGCGAGCACGGCCTTGACGGGAGAGCCCGGCTTGCGGGGCGGGTCCTCGACAGGGGCTTCGGGCGTGGCGTAGGGGTTCGCGGACATGTCAGACGCCGACCTCCATCACGCTGTCTGCTCGAGCGCGCGTTCGTCGCTGCGCTGCTCGCCCTCGGGATAGTGGTACCACGCTTCGTGCGGCGACAGAACCCCGCATTGCGGGCATTGCGTCTTCGGCCACCGGAAGCCGCAGCCGGGACACACGCCGCGGGTCCAGAACGTATGCCAGGTGGTGCCGCAGCTCGGCACGCATTGCCAGCGATCCTCGGCGCGCGGGCGGTACTCGCAGGCGGGGCAGTAGATCTGCGCTTCCTTGCTCATGCGTCGTCGCTCGTCGTCCATTGCGGATTCCACGCGACTTCCCACAGGTGCTCGTCCGGATCCATGAAATAGCCGGCATAGCCGCCCCAGACCGTGTCGTGCGCGGGTTTGACGATCGTTGCACCCGCGCGCGCCGCCTGCTCCATGACCGCGTCGACTTCCGCCTTCGACGAAACATTGTGCCCGATCGTGAGGTCCACGGGATTCGGCCGGCCCGAGTGAATGCCGGTATCGTGTGCGATGCTGGCGCGGGGCCACAGCGCGAGCTTCAGCCCCGCCTGCAGCTCGAAGAAAGCCACCGCGCCGTGCTCGAATTCGGTGCCGACGACGCCGTCGGTGGCGAGGCCGAGCCCGTCGCGGTAGAAGCGCACCGCGCGGTCCAGGTCGTCGACGCCGAGCGTCAGCAGGGTGATTCGGGGCTTCATGGCTTGCTGTGCGCTAGCCGCCGCGCGCGACTTCGGCCGCCAGCCGCGACAGGTTCTGCTCGTTCGCGTTGATGACGAACGGCGCGACGTGATCGCGGTGTTCCGCGGTGTCGAACACCTGCCGCCAGCCGACCCGCGTGCCGGCGCCTACGCGCTCTAGCGCGATCGTCAGGATGAAGTGATGGTCTTTGGCAATGTGCTCCACCACCACGCGCTGCGCCGGCACGATCTCGACGAAGCGGTTCTCGTTGGGATAATCGGCGCCGTCGGGGCCGTGCATCACGAAACGCCACTGACCGCCCGGCCGGAAGTCGAACGCTTCGAACGTGCTCGAGAATCCGTCCGGCCCCCACCAGCGCGCGAGGCGGGCAGGGTCGGCGACAGCCGCGAAGACGCGCTCGGGCGTCGCTTCGATCAGCTTCGAGTGGACGCATTCGCGGTCGGCGGTGGAGAGGGGAGTGCTCATCGGTTCGGCTCTGGCGTTCGCGCCGATCGTAGCGTACGCGGCGACCGGCGTGCGGCGCTGCTGCCCGACGGCATCGGCGAAAGCGCGGTCGCGTCGGCTCGAGCTCGAGTCAGCCGGGCCCCTTTGCCGCCTGCTCGTAGTGGAACACGCTCGGAAACGGATCGTAGAAGTGGTGCAGCAACGTGCGCCACTGCTGGTATTCCGGCGACTTCCGGAAACCCTCTTCGTGCGCCGCGACGCTGTCCCAGCGCACCAGGAGCAGATACTGGCCTTCGCGCTCGAGACAGCGTTGGAGCTCGTGAGAACGATAGCCCGGCATCGCGGAAATAATGAGCTGCGCCTCGCGAAACGCGGCTTCGAACGCGGCCGACTCGCCAGACCGTACTTGCAAAAGCGCTGCCTCGAGAATCATGCGGGCCAGTCAACGCCATGTGGGGCGGCGATCAGCGAGCCGCCGGCTTCGGCGGCGGCATCGCTTGCGACAAACCGAGGTTGCCTAAAGTCCGAAAATGCGAAGAGGCCGCGTGGATGCGCCTTGCCGGAGGGGTACTCCAGCTCTATGGAGCGCCTGTCGCGGCCGAAGCGATACTGCAAGTACCCTGTCGCTGCCGACAAATCCCTCGAGGCGCATACCGACAATAGTTTCTTCCCGACCGTACAGGTGTATATGACGCGCTCGGCCGGCTTGCACAACGAGGCGGATTGCGGTGGGCGCTCCGCGGCGTGCGCAGCGTTGATGAGTGCGGAGAGTAACGATGCCGCCTGCAACGCGGTGCTACGCCGCAAGCGGCTTGCGCGCAGCGATGATTGGCTGGAAAAAGACATCGTCTATCCGGCGCACCCGCTCGAAACCGGCCTCGAGCATCAGTTCGGTGAGACGCTCGATCGACACGGCATAGTAGGACGAGCGAAAAACGTGCGTCGTGCACGGACTCGGCCCGTCCTCGACGAAATAGAAGAGTAGATCGTAGATCTCACCGCGCCACTCCCACAGCTGGAACAGCAACCAGCGCTTGCCATTCTCGATCCGCACGCCGTGCGGCTTTAGCTGGACCCCGCCACGTTCCGAGGCTGCGTAGTCCCTGACGGAGATCAGACACAGTCCGCCGGGCCGTAGAGTCTCGAGGAACTGGTGTATGGCTTCACCGATGGCTTCGTCGCTCAGCAGATGCGGCAATGAATTGTCCGCACAAAGCACCACATCGAAGTCGCCTTCCGTCCCGGCGAGTGCGGCGCGCATATCGGCCACACTGAAGTCAATGGGCAGGTTTCGAGAGGCGGCCTCCCGGCGCGCGCGTTGCACGGCGCCGGCGGACAAGTCCGAAGCGGTGACTCGATGCCAGAGCCGCTAACCCGAGGGATTGCGTTCCGATACCGCAGGCACATCGCGAATGCGATGCTGCGCCTCACCGAGAGCCGAGCGGATGATCGAATCCAGGGCGGTTGCCTGGCGCTTGACGCTCGCCTCCCAATCTTCGTAGACCAGGTGGTACAGTGGAGCAAGGTCGTCGTAGAAGTTCGCAGGGCACACGTTTCGTCAGGGTTCCTAACGATTGCGATTTGCGCACTCAGGCGCCGTGATCGTCGCGGCCATATTTGCGCGTAAAGTCCCGGTCATGCCTCGACTCCCATCACCGGCCGCCATAGCCAACTAAGAGCGTGAGCGGAATCAGCGTCATCAACACCAACAATCCGACATAATTGAACTGGACGCCCCACCCGGTGAAGTACGCCGCTCAACTTGACTGCAGTCGCCTTGAATTGATCGCCGTATCTTTCGACTTTACGCGGTCCTGCTTTTGCCGTTTTTCCCTCGAGCTGTTAGCCCAAGGTGTCAACGTTTTCGGGGGACTTACCGTGTCCGCCGCAGCAGTGAGTTGGGCGTCATCTTAGTCCCTCAGATTGGACGAACAACGTTCAGCGGTGCGGGCATCCTGGCCAACAGCACGGTCTCCGCATGCCTCCGCGCAATTTGTCTATGCCGACCTCGATGCGGCGCTTCCTCGTCTCTTCTTTCTTAGCCGATGTGACCCAACAGATCCACTCGTTTCGCGCGAGTGGCGTGATGTCGGTCCAAAGGTGTTTTGCGGCGGCGTCAGATTCAATAGCTTTCCGCAAATCGGCTGGAAGCTTGTGCACCGTACCGTGCGCGAGCTTTGGAGAAGTCATATGTCGAACCGTACCTTTGATGCCCAACGCCATGTTCAGCGGCGCGCGTCGGCGGCAATGCCGCCGACTTCACGTCCGCTGCAACTGAATATAGAGAGTCCGTTCTGGTTCGGAGTGATACTCATCACAGCCGGCAGGTATCTGCTGGTCGAACCAGGACATGCGCCCGCGGACTACGAATATCCAACTAGCAGCATGCTGATGCTCACTAACTTACATTCGAGTCCGCGGGTGCGCCGGGCGCTCAACGAATACTCAGGGTATGCCCTGCACGGCCCCCTATATTGCCTTCGCTCAGCCCGGCTCGCACGTCCTGGCCTCCAACTTTAGCACCGAGGAGGTTCCTCATGAAATCGTCAGCTGATCAGAGCTATGCTGCTTTCGTCGGGATCGATTGGGCCGATCAGAAGCACGACATTTGTTTGAAGGCTGCCGCCAGCGGCGAGTACGAGCGTAGCGTCATCGCGCACCAGCCCGAAGCGATAGAGCGATGGGCGGGGGAGCTGCGGGAGCGCTTCGCTGGCCGGCCGATCGCCGTGTGCCTGGAGATTGCCCGCGGCCCGCTGGTGTCTGCGCTGCGGCGACATGACTTCTTGGTGCTGTTCCCCGTGAACCCGACCACGCTTGCCAACTACAGGTCGACCTTTTGCGTGAGCGGCGCCAAGGACGATCCGACCGACGCCGAGCTCGCGCTCGACCTGCTGCTGCGCCATCCCGAGAAATTGTGTGTGTTACGGCCGCAGAGCGGCGCCATGCGCAAGCTCGAGAAGCTCGTCCAGCAGCGGCGCATGTTGGTCGACGAAGTGCGGCGTGTCACCAATCGAATGACGGCAGCGCTGAAAGAGTACTTTCCTCAGGTG
>DATAJS010000004.1 GCA_036262035.1 Burkholderiales bacterium
ATCGAGCGCGACCGCGACAACGATTCCAGTTGTTCACGTTCGTCGGCACTCAACATGACCGGGGGCATGCGTTGGGGCATTGCGATCTCTCCAAGATGAGATACCGCAAAGTACCAAAAATTAACGGGGCAGTACACTAGCAGCATGCTTGCCAAGAGAATCATCCCCTGCCTCGACGTCAACGCGGGGCGCGTCGTCAAAGGCGTGAACTTCGTCGGCCTGCGTGACGCGGGCGATCCGGTCGAGGTCGCGAAGCGCTACGACGACCAGGGCGCGGACGAACTCACCTTTCTCGACATCACCGCCAGCAGCGACGAGCGCGGGCTCATCCTCGACATCATCGAACGCGTCGCGGCGCAGGTCTTCATACCGCTCACCGTCGGCGGCGGCGTGCGCAGCGTCGAGGACGTGAGGCGGCTCCTCAACGCCGGCGCGGACAAGGTCAGCATCAACACCGCGGCGGTGCAGAACCCTCGGCTCGTCGCCGATGCGGCGGACCGCTACGGCTCGCAGTGCATCGTGGTGGCGGTCGACGCGAAGCGCGTCCCCGACGCATCGCGGAAGTGGGAAGTGTTCACCCACGGCGGCCGACGCGCGACCGGGCTCGACGCGGTGGAGTGGGGCGTGAAGATGCAGAAGCTCGGCGCCGGCGAGATCCTGCTGACCAGCATGGACCGCGACGGCACGCGCTCGGGCTTCGACCTCGAGCTCACGCGCGCGTTCTCGGATGCGCTCGACGTGCCGGTCATCGCGAGCGGCGGCGTCGGCGGTCTCGAAGACCTCTCCGACGGCGTGATCGAGGGCCACGCCGACGCGGTGCTCGCCGCGAGCATCTTCCATTACGGCGAGTTCACGGTGCGCCAGGCGAAGGAGCACATGCGCGGCCGCGGCATCGAGGTGAGGCTCTAGTCCTGTATCCTGCCGCCATGAACTGGCTCGACGAAGTCAAATGGACCAGCGACGGCCTGGTGCCGGCGGTCACCCAGGAATTCGCCACCGGCCGCGTGCTCACGCTCGCATGGATGAATCGCGAGGCGCTGGCGAAGACGGTCGAGACCGGCGAGGCGCACTACTGGTCGCGCTCGCGCAACAAGCTCTGGCACAAGGGCGAGGAATCCGGCCACGTGCAGAAGATCAAGTCGGTCCGGCTGGACTGCGACGCGGACGTGGTGCTGCTCGTCGTCGAGCAGCACGGCGGCATCGCCTGCCACACCGGACGCGAGAGCTGCTTCTATCGCAGGCTGGAAGACGGCGTGTGGGTCGAGACCGATCCGGTGCTCAAGGACCCGCGCGAGATCTACGGGAAATGACATGAGCGACATCCTCGACCGTCTGTCACAAACCATACAGTCGCGGCTCACCGCCGATACCGGCACGTCGTACGTGGCGAGCCTCGCGGCCAAAGGGCACGATGCGATCCTGAAGAAGGTCGCGGAGGAGGCCGCCGAGACGCTACTCGCCTCCAAGGACGGTGATAAACTGCATCTCATACGCGAGGTCGCGGACCTCTGGTTCCACTGCATGGTGCTGCTCGCGTGGCACGGCGCCGGCCCTGCAGACGTTCTCGGCGAGCTCGAGCGACGCGAAGGCACTTCGGGCATCGCGGAGAAGAACGCACGCCGCCCGGGTTAGCCGCACGTCTCGCGCGCGGCCGCAAGCTCTCTCTTCCCCGCGGCTTCAGACAATACAGGAGTAGCGATATGGGTTCGTTCAGCATCTGGCACTGGCTGATCGTCTTGCTCGTCGTGGTCCTCATCTTCGGCACCAAGAAGCTGCGCAACATCGGCGCCGACCTCGGCGGCGCGGTGAAAGGCTTCAAGGAAGGCATGAAGAGCGGCGAGGACGACAAGACGCCGAAGACCGAAATCCCGCCGACCGCCGGTCAGACGATCGAGGGCGAGGCGAGGAAAGAGACCACCAAAACGTGAAAAGTGAAATGTGAAACGTGAAACGCCGAGCTCCGATCATGTGCGGCTTACACGTTTCACCCTTCACGTTTCACGTTTCACCGCAAAATGTTTGACATCGGCTTCTCCGAGCTCATGGTGATCGGCGTGGTGGCGCTGATCGTCATCGGCCCGGAACGCCTGCCGAAGGTGGCGCGCACGGTGGGGCATCTGTTCGGCCGCATGCAGCGCTACGTCAACGACGTGAAGGCCGATATCAACCGCGAGATGCAGCTCGAGGAGCTGCGCAAGCTCCAGGCGGACATGCAGGAAGCGGCGCGCAGCTTCGAGACCAGCGTCAACAAGGAGATCGGCGCGGCCGAATCGGAGATCCAGAAGATCGCTCAGGAGGCGAATCCCACCCCGCTGCCCGCGCCGGCCGAAGCCGCGACGATCGAGCAGGCGCCTGCCAGACCCGAGCCTGCCGTAGTTTCCGACCCTCTCACCCCCGCCGAGCGAAGCGCGCAGCTCGAGCTGGACATCGCGTCACCTGCGGACGCCGCCAGACGTGCGTGACGCCGCGAACCGCGGCGGCAGAAAGCGATGAGCGAAGACACTTTCATCTCGCACCTGATGGAGCTGCGCGACCGGCTCCTGCGCTCGCTCATCGCGATCGGCGTGGTCTTCCTGTGCCTCTTCCCGTTCGCGTCGGATCTCTACGACGTGCTCGCCTATCCGATGATGCACACGCTGCCGGAAGGCTCGAAGATGATCGCCACCGGCGTCATCACGCCGTTCCTCATTCCGGTGAAGATCGCGATGATGGTCGCATTCCTCATCGTGCTGCCGTACGTGCTGTACCAGGCGTGGGCGTTCGTCGCACCGGGGCTGTATTCGCACGAGAAGAAGCTCGTGCTGCCGCTGGTGATCGCGAGCACCGTGCTCTTCGTGATGGGCATCGCGTTCTGCTATTTCTTCGTCTTCGGCGTGGTGTTCAACTTCGTCAACAAGATCGCGCCCAAGAGCATCTCGGTCGCTCCGGACATCGAGCAGTACCTGAACTTCGTGCTGACGATGTTCCTCGCGTTCGGCGTGACGTTCGAGGTGCCGATCGTCGTGGTCATCCTCGCGCGCATGGGGATCGTCACCCTCGACCAGCTCAAGGGCGCGCGGCCGTACTTCATCGTCGGCGCGTTCGTCATCGCCGCGGTGGTGACGCCGCCGGACGTCGTCTCGCAGCTCCTCCTCGCAGTCCCGATGTGCGTCCTCTACGAGCTCGGGCTCTTCTTCGCGAAGTTCGTGATCAGGAAGAAAGAGGAAGCGGACACCGACTACCTGCCGCCGAGCGACGCGCAGATGGATGCGGAATTGGACCGCATCGAAGGCAAGAAGTAGAGCTCGTCATTCCCGAACCGCGATAGCGGGAGCTATCGGGAATCCATTTTCAACACCGATTCAAAATGAAAATGGATTCCCGCCTTCGCGGGAATGACGACTAGCGCTGTGCTTCGCGCGTCGGCTGGGGCGGCCGCCGCCCGACGGTGACCTTGATCTCGGTCTCCTGCTGCGCGCGCACCAGCCTGAACGTCGCCTGCTTGCCCGGATTCAACGCGGCGACGAGGTTGAGCATCGTCGACGAATCGGTGACGGGCTTGCCTTCGACGGCGACGAGGATGTCCCCGAGCCTGATACCCGCCTTGTCGGCCGGCGTTCCGCGGAAGACCTCGGTGATCAGCGCGCCGCGGATCTCCGGCAGCTTGAACGATTCCGACAGCTCCTTGGTCATGTCCTGCACGCCGACGCCGATCCAGCCGCGCGTCACGTGGCCGCTCTCCATGATCTGCTCGAGCACCTGTTTCGCGGTGCTCGCCGGGATCGCGAAGCCGATGCCGAGCGAAGCGCCGCCGGGCGCGCGCGAGTAGATCGCGGTGTTGATGCCGATGAGCTGGCCGCCGGTGTCGACCAGCGCGCCGCCCGAGTTGCCGGGATTGATCGCAGCGTCGGTCTGGATGAAGTTCTCGAAGGTGTTGATGCCGAGATGGCTGCGGCCGGTCGCGCTGATGATGCCGAGCGTCACCGTCTGCCCGACGCCGAACGGGTTGCCGATCGCGAGCACGACGTCGCCGACCCGCGCCTGGTCCGACTGGCCGAAGGCGATCGACGGCAGCGTCGGCAGGTCGATCTTGATCACCGCGAGGTCGGTCTCGGGATCGGTGCCGACCACCTTGGCCTTGGCGCGGCGCGTGTCGGCGAGCGCGACTTCGATCTCGTCGGCCGCTTCGACGACGTGGCTGTTGGTGAGGATGTAGCCCTGGTCGCTCACGATGACGCCGGAGCCCAGGTTGGTGCTCTTGCGGGTCTGCGCGTCGAAGCCTTCGCCGAAGAAGTGCCTGAAGACCGGGTCGTCCATGAACGGCTGGCGCTGGATCTTCGTTTCCTTCGCGGTGTAGATGTTCACCACCGCCGGCATCGCGCGCTTGGCGGCGTCGCTGAAGGAAGAGATCTTGCGCGCCTCGGCGTCGGGCGGCGCCTCGCGGATCGTCACCACGCTGCCCCCGCGCGAGCTCAGGGAGAGCAGGTCGGGCCGCAGGCTCGTCACGACGAACAGCGCCGCCACGCACACGGTCGCGGTCTGGCAGAAGACGAGCCAAAGCTTGCGGATCATGGGGAAGGAGGGCCTTCGGCGGACCTTGGTCGGCTAGAATGGATTATTTTGGCAGCATCGCTCTTGTCATGCAGCGCGCAGAGCTGAACGCCTACCTCGACCAGTACCTGGACGTCGCCAGGTTCCGCGATTATTGCCCAAACGGGCTGCAGGTGGAAGGGAAGGCGGACGTCGCACGCATCGTCACCGGCGTGACGGCGTCATTGGAATTGATCGAGCGCGCGATCGAAGCGCGCGCCGACGCCATCCTCGTGCACCATGGCTACTTCTGGCGCAACGAAGACCCTCGCGTCGTCGGGATCAAGCGGCGCCGCCTGGCCACGCTCCTCGAGCACGATCTCAACCTGTACGCGTTTCACCTGCCGCTGGACGCGCATCGGGAAGTCGGCAACAACGTGACGCTCGGCGTCAGGCTCGGCCTGACGGTCGAAGGCCGCACCGGCGAGCAGGACCTCGTGTTCTTCGGGCGGGCGGACGGCGATCTCACGCTGTCCGCGCTGGCTCGGCGTGTCGAAGCGAGCCTCGCCCGCCCGCCGCTGGTGGTGGGTGATCCCGATCGACGCGTGCGGCGCATCGCATGGTGCACCGGCGCGGCGCAGGGCTATCTCGAGGATGCGGTGCGCATCGGCGCCGACGCCTACATCACCGGCGAAGCGTCGGAGCAGACCGTCCACCTCGCGCGCGAGAGCGGCGTGGGGTTCATCGGCGCCGGTCATCACGCGACCGAGCGCTACGGCATCGAGGCGCTGGGAAGGCACCTTGCGCACCATTTTGGGCTGGCACATGTCCACGTCGACGTGCCGAACCCGGTGTAAGTAGCTGACGCAGCGCGGAAAAAGCCCGAATGGCTTAACTTTCCCCCGTCCGATTGATAGAATCGTCGTTTTTTTCTCGCTTCACAGGAAAAAACGATGGCCGATAACGAGTTGGACGACGGGAAACGGCGCTTTCTGATCACGGCGGGAACGGTCGCCGCGACCGGTGCCGGAGCGGTGGCGGCAGCGGTGCCGTTCGTCGCGAGCATGATGCCTTCCGAGCGCGCCAAGGCCGCCGGGGCGCCCGTCGAAGTCGACGTGAGCAATCTCGAGCCCGGCCAGCGCATGATCGTCGAGTGGCGCGGCAAGCCGGTGTGGATCGTCCGGCGCACCGAGGAGATGCTGAAGATGGTCAAGTCGGACGACGACCGCGTCGCCGACCCCGCAAGCACGCGCAGCACGCAGCCCTCGTACGCCAAGAACGAGTTCCGCTCGCTCAAGCCCGAATACCTCGTCCTCGTCGGCATCTGCACCCATCTGGGCTGCTCGCCGGTCGATCGCCTGCACGCCCAGCCCGAGCCTTTCGCGGCCGACTGGCACGGCGGCTTCTACTGCCCGTGCCACGGCTCGCTGTTCGACCTCGCCGGCCGTGTCTACAAGAACAAGCCCGCGCCCGACAACCTCACCGTGCCGCCCTACAAGTTCGTCAGCGACACGACGCTGTTGATCGGCGAAGACACGAAGGGAGCGTAAGAGGAAATGGCTGCAACACACAACAAACAGCCGGTGACAGGGGCAGGACCGTTCAATGGCGTCCTCACGTGGGTCGATCAGCGCTTTCCGCTGATCTCGCTGTGGAAAGAGCACGCGGCGGAGTACTACGCGCCGAAGAACTTCAACTTCTGGTACTACTTCGGCTCGCTCGCCATGCTGGTGCTGGTGATCCAGATCGTCACCGGCATCTTCCTCGTGATGCACTACAAGCCCGACGCGGCGCAGGCCTTCGCGTCGGTCGAGTACATCATGCGCGACGTGCCGTTCGGCTGGCTCATCCGTTACATGCACTCGACGGGGGCGTCGGCATTCTTCATCGTCATCTACCTGCACATGTTCCGCGGGCTGATGTACGGGTCGTATCGCGGACCGCGCGAGCTCATCTGGATCTTCGGCATGATCATCTACCTCATGCTGATGGCCGAGGCGTTCTTCGGCTACCTCCTCCCGTGGGGCCAGATGTCGTACTGGGGCGCGCAGGTAATCGTGAACCTGTTCGACGCGCTGCCGCTCATCGGGCCCGATCTCGCGCTGTGGATCCGCGGCGACTTCGTGGTGTCCGACGCGACGCTCAACCGCTTCTTCGCCTTCCACGTGATCGCGATCCCGCTGGTGCTCGTCGGTCTCGTCGCGGCGCACCTCATGGCGCTGCACGAAGTCGGCTCGAACAACCCCGACGGCGTGGAGATCAAGAAGACGCTCGGTCCCGACGGCCACCCGGTCGACGGCATCCCCTTCCACCCGTACTACACGGTGAAGGACACGCTGGGCGTGATGGTCTTCCTCGCGCTCTTCGCGATCGTGCTGTTCTTCATGCCGGAGATGGGCGGGTACTTCCTCGAGTACAACAACTTCATTCCGGCGGACCCGCTGAAGACGCCGTCGCACATCGCGCCGGTGTGGTACTTCACGCCGTATTACTCGATCCTGCGCGCCACCACCGCGGACTTCATGCTGGTGCTCGCCGCCGGCGTGCTGGCGATGCTGTTCCTCATCATGCGGACCGACTGGATCCGCGCAGGCGCCAAGTCGATCGCGCTGCTCGTCAGCGCGATCCTGCTCGTGGGCTTCTATTTCATCGACGCGAAGGTGTGGGGCGTCGTGCTGATGGGCCTGGCGGTGATGATCTTCTTCCTGCTGCCGTGGCTCGACGCGAGCCCGGTGAAGTCGGTGCGCTACAAAGGCGGTCTCTACAAGACCACGCTCACGATCTTCGTCATCACCTTCCTCGTGCTCGGCTTCTTCGGCACGCAGCCGGTGACGAAGGGCGGCACCTACGCGGCGCAGCTCGGCACGGTGTTGTATTTCGCATTCTTCCTGCTGATGCCGTGGTATTCGCGGATGGACAAGACCAAGCCGGTTCCCGAGCGGGTGACGGCGTGAGAACGACGATGATGAAAACGATAAGAATCCTCGCGGCTTTCCTGCTCGTGCCCGTGCTCGGCTTCGCCAGCGAAGGCGAGATCCATCTCGACAAGGCGCCGATCAACCTGCATGACAGGGAATCGCTGCAGCGCGGCGCCCGCACCTTCGTCAACTACTGCCTGAACTGCCACAGCGCGAACTACATGCGCTACAACCGGCTGCGGGACATCGGTCTCACCGAGCAGCAGATCCGCGACAACCTGGTGTTCCCGGAGGTCAAGGTCGGCGAGCTGATGAAGATCGCCATGGACCCGAAGGAGTCGAAGGAGTGGTTCGGCGCCACGCCGCCGGATCTCACGGTGATCGCACGCTCGCGCGCGTCGCACGCGGGCACCGGCAGCGACTGGCTCTACACCTACCTGCGCAGCTTCTACAAGGACCCGTCGCGGCCGACCGGCTGGAACAACGTGGTCTATCCGAACGTCGGCATGCCGCACGTGCTGTGGCAGCTCCAGGGCGAGCAGGTGCTCAAGGAAGCGAAGGTCCCGGCCGAAGGCTACATGCGCACGGTCCACAAGCTCGAGCTCGAGCGCAAAGGCGCGCTCGATCCGCTCGCCTACGACGAGGTGGTCGCCGACCTCGTGAACTACATGACGTACATGAGCGAGCCCGCCCAGAACGATCGGGTCACGATCGGGCTTTACGCGATCATCGTGCTGTCGGTGCTGATCGGGCTCGCGTACGCGATGAAGAAGTCGTATTGGAAAGACGTACATTGAGGTTGATCCCATCATGATGACGCTTTACTCCGGCACCACCTGTCCGTTCAGCCAGCGCTGCCGGATCGTGCTGTACGAAAAAGGCATGGACTTCCAGATCGTCGACGTCGATCTGTTCAACAAGCCCGAGGACCTGGCGGTGATGAACCCGTACAACCAGGTGCCGGTGCTGGTCGAGCGCGATCTCATCCTGTACGAGTCGAACATCATCAACGAGTACATCGACGACCGCTTCCCGCACCCGCAGCTCATGCCGGCGGACCCGGTGATGCGCGCGCGGGCGCGGCTGTTCCTATTCCGCTTCGAGCAGGAGATGTTCAGCCACATCGACGCGATCGAGAAAGGCACGCAGAAGCAGGCGGACAAGGGGCGCACGATCATCCGCGACAACCTCACGCAGATCGCGCCGGTGTTCACCAAACAGAAGCACATGCTCGGCGACGAGTTCTCGATGCTCGACGTCGCGATCGCGCCGCTGCTGTGGCGCCTCGACTACTACGGAATCCAGTTGCCCAAGCAGGCGGCGCCGCTCGCGAAATACGCCGAGCGCCTGTTCAGCCGGCCCGCTTTCATAGACGCGCTCACCGCGTCGGAAAAAGTGATGCGCAAATAGGTCCCGCCATGGCCGAAAAATCGAGCAAGCCGTACCTGATCCGCGCGATCCACGAGTGGTGCTCGGACAGCAACTACACGCCTTACCTGTCGGTGCGCGTCGACGCGAACACGCGCGTGCCGATGGAGTACGTGAAGAACGGCGAGATCGTGCTCAACGTGAGCTACGACGCGACGCACCGGCTGACGATCGGCAACGACCTCATCCAGTTCACCGCGCGCTTCAACGGCGTATCGCGCGAGTGCTCGATTCCCGTCGACGCGGTGCTCGGCATCTTCGCTCGCGAGAACGGCCAGGGCATGTTCTTCCAGCCGGACGAGACGCCCGCCGCGGCGCCGGCCGAGCAGCCCGCGGAAAGCCCCACCGATACGCCCAACGGGCCGCCGTCAGGCGGCCGTCCCCGCCTCCAAGTCGTCAAGTAGCGCCGTAGCGCAGGCGCCCCGCCTGCAGCAGGGCCTCCATATCGGCAGGCGAGGGCGCCTGCGCTACATCCTCCAAATTGACACTCTCCGCGACGCGAGCGGAGAATCGTTCGACCGCCATCAGAACGAACCAAGGAGCGGCATCGAAGCGACCTGTCCACCGGAGGAGTCCATGCTTACGCCCGAAGAGCTGAAGGAAGTCCTGCCCGCCGAAACGTCCGCTTTCCCGTCCCCCATCCCCGCGCAGTGCGTATCGAGCGACGAGTACATGCCCTCGCCGCAGACCGAGAAGCAGCGCGAGTTCGAGTCCCGCATCAAGCGATACGGCACCGAGCTCGCGGCCAAGCACAACATGACCCGCCGCGCGTTCTTCAAGACCGCATCGGGCATGGCCGCGGCGTTCCTCGCGATGAACGACACCTACGGTCCGCTGTTCGCGGTCTCGCGCGCCGAAGCCGCGACGCCCGAGATGGCGGACGAGCGCGCCAAAGCGCTCAAGAACCAGTTCATCATGGACATGCACACGCACTTCCTGCGCGACGACACGCGCATCAAGACGTTCGTGGCGCAGCGCCAGACCGTCGGCCAGCTCGGCTGGAACCCGACGATGAAAGGCAAGGAACAGACGATCGACGACCTGAAGTTCGCGAACTACTTCAAGGAGATCTATCTCGACAGCGACACCAAGGTCGCGATGATCAGCGGCTCGCCGTCGCACGAGCCGCAGGACTGGTTCCTCACCAACGAGATGAAGTTCGACGCGCGCGCCAAGGTGAACAAGGAAGCCGGCACCAAGCGCATGTTCTCCCACGCCATCATGACGCCGGGCTGGCCCGGCTGGATGGACAAGGTGCGCTCGGATTACGAGAAGCTCCGTCCCGATGCCTTCAAGGGCTACACGATCGGCGACAACACCAACAAGCACCTCTCGAAGTACCCGTACCGGCTCGACGACGAGAAGCTCATGTATCCGTTTTACGAGCAGCTCGTGAAGTGGAGCAAGGAGACGCCGAGCATCGTCAACGTCTGCATCCACAAGGGTCTCTTCCCGCCGTCGGTCGAGAAGCAGTTCCCGCATCTGCTCGCGTACTCCGACGTGCGCGACGTCGGGCAGGCCGCCAAGGACTGGCCGCAGCTCAACTTCGTCATCTACCACTCCGGCTGGCGCTGGACCGGTCCCGACGCGCCCAAGCTCGCGTGGGAGCACTTCGAGAAGACCGGCCGCGTCGAATGGGTCACCGACCTCTCGGATATCCCGGCGAAATACGGGGTGAAGAACGTCTACGGCGATCTCGGCCAGCTCTTCGCGTGGTCGACGACCGCCAACCCGCGCCTGGGCGCGGCGATCATGGGCCAGCTCGTGAAAGGGCTGGGCTCGGACCACGTGGTGTGGGGGACCGACGCGGTGTGGACCGGCGCGCCGCAGTGGCAGATCGAGGCGCTGCGCCGTCTCGAGATCCCGGACGACATGCAGAAGAAATACGGGTACGCGGCGCTGGGGCCGGCCGACGGTCCGGTCAAGACCGCCATCTTCGGCGGTAACAACGCGCGCATCTACCGCGTGTCGCCGAAACAGCAGGCCGAGGTCATCGTCGATCGCGTGGCGCAGATCAAGGAGACGTACGAGAAATACGGCGAGGGCCGGTCGAACGTAGCCTACGGCTACGTCGCCCGGCCTCGCGCCTGACGGCGCGCGGGCCCGGTGAACGCCAAGGAAGGAAACCAAGGTTTCCCTCCTTGAACCTCCTTTCCTTTAGCCCGTAGGGGACGCGCAAGCGTACCGAGCCGTACAAACGAACGGGGAGAGCATCGCTCTCCCCGTTTTTCTTGCCAATTTGCAGCTTACATTTTCCGCTGGGTGTCCTTCGCGGTGTCCTGGAGCTTCTCGCCGCCGCGCTCGATGTCCTTGCCGGCGCCGGCCATGGTGTTGCAGCCGCCCAGGAAAGCGGCAAGACAGAGCAGACCAACGATACGCTTCAGCATTTCGATACTCCTTTCGTTTCGACTCAGAATAGTTTCTTCCCGATGACCACGGCGACCGCGACGATGGCCAGCGCGAGCACGAGGAAGGTGAAGAACAGGAACTTCGCGATCCCGGCGGCGCCCGCGGCGACTCCGGTGAAACCGAAGAAGCCTGCGGCGATCGAGATCAGGAAGAAGATGAGCGCCCACTTGAGCATTTCAGGGCCTCCCTATGTCATACCCTGGGTCCGCCCCGGCGCATCAGTCCCGCGATGAGCGAAACGACGAACAGCACGAGGAAGACGAAGAACAGGATTTTCGCGATCTCTACGGCACCGGCTGCGATACCACCAAAGCCGAACAGCGCCGCGACCAGAGCGATCACAAAGAACAGCGCAGCGTAGTACAACATGATGATCTCCTTTACCTTTTGGCCCTGACGCGCCGGCTGGCGGCCATTGCGGGCTACGGTAAGCACCTCACTGCAACGGGTATGCCCGGCTATGCCGGGGGCATGGCGACGGACGAGCGCGGGCGGCGCGCGGCGAACGCACGCGCGAACGGGGGAGCGGGGAAAGACGGAAGCGAAACGCGGGAAAACCGGCGCGGCGCCGGCCTCCCCGGAATTGATCAGGCGCCGGCGAGGACGACTCTATGCCGGGCTTTGCGGCGGATCTCGGTATGGCACGAAACCGAGGGCGCGTCGCCGTAGACGTAGCGGCCCCCGGCAAAGGCTACGGGCTGGCTCGGTTCCTCGTCGCGGTACGACCGGCGCTCGGGCTCCACGCGGGCGCACTGCTCGGCGCCGGTGTAGGCGGAGGCCGAGCTCGCCGGCTGTTTGTCGTGGGATTTCGGGATGCGCCAGGGGAGGCGGCGAAGTTTACGCATGGGGTGCTTTCTTGAGGTGAGTAGCGGATACCTTCCCGTAGTCCGCCGGTGTTCACGGACTGCCGGATTACGATGCAACGGCCATTCCCGGCCGGCGACTTTTTCGCGTCTGCACCGCTCCAAAAAAAAGAGCCCGAAACCGAGCTCAAAAGGGGGATCGGGTGCCGGACGCGGGGGCAAATCAGGGCCGCACACACGCGTTCCGCACGTATTCGGCGCCGTTCGGCGGGAGTTGACCGGGGTGCTTCGCTAATCAGGGTCCATGATCTCGAGCTGACGGCTTCAATAAGCAGCTTTGATGCCAACGTTGCGGTGCAATGAAATCAATGGCTTGCAATTTCACGCCGTGAACAATTCGCCGCGGCGATGACTTCGCGCTGTAAGAGTTACCCCACAGGGCCGGTCTCACAGGCAGCGGGGAGGTCGCGTTTACGGCGCCTCTAGGGGCGCTCTATAATTCACCGCCTCGCCGGCATAGCTCAGTTGGTAGAGCAACCGCCTTGTAAGCGGTAGGTCGTCTGTTCGAGTCAGACTGTCGGCACCAGCTTCGCTGGCCTCGCGCTTTACCGTTCGAGAGCCGCGCTTGGTGCCGTCCCCGCCGCCCTATCCCTATCGATGCGTCGCGAGCGCCGCCGGGCGCGAGGCCGCCTGTTGAAATTTCCGGCGTGACACCAATTTTTGGGCGCAAAGAAGCGGGATAGAACCGCAGGAGGACATGCAGTGATCAAGGTAGAAAACCTGACGAAGGCGTTCGGGGCGAAAATCGCCGTGAACGATCTTTCCTTCGCGGTCGAGCGCGGCGAGGTGCTCGGCTTCCTCGGACCCAACGGTGCCGGCAAGTCGACGACGATGCGCATGGTGACGGGGTTCATCCCGCCGACGTCCGGCAACGTCTACGTCGGCGGCCACGACGTGCTCCAGGATCCCATCCGCGCCAAGCGCCTCATCGGCTACCTGCCGGAGAACGCGCCGGGCTACGCCGACATGACGGTCGAAGGCTTTCTCAAGTTCGCTGCCGAGCTGCGCGGGCTCAAGGGCGAGGAGAAGAAGCGCGCGGTGAACCGCGCGGTCGACCTGTGCTTTCTCGAGAACGTGTTGTACCAGACCATCGACACGCTCTCCAAGGGCTACAAGCACCGCACCTGCCTCGCCCAGTCGCTCATCCACGACCCTGACGTGCTCATCCTCGACGAGCCGACCGACGGCCTCGATCCGAACCAGAAGCACGAGGTGCGCAACCTCATCAAGAAGATGGGCGAGAACAAGGCGATCGTGTTCTCCACCCACATCCTGGAAGAGGTCGAGGCGGTGTGCTCGCGCGTGATCATCATCGACCGCGGGGTGATCGTCGCCAACGGCACGCCGGCCGAGCTCAAGGCGCGCTCGGCGACCGCCGGCGCGGTGCTCGTGCGCGCGACCGGCATCACCGCGGCGACGCTGACCGAGCGCCTCTCGATCGTCCCGGGCGCCGCTCGCGTGGAAATCCTCAACGACCGCGCCGGCGTCCTCGAAGCGCGCGTCTATCCCGACAAGGCCGCGGGCCCTGCGGCGACGCTCACCAAGAACGTCGCCGAGGCTGCCGCTCGCGAAGGCTGGCACATCGACGAGATCCACACCGAGGAAGGCCGCCTGGACGAAGTCTTCCGCACGATCACCCTTCCGGACACCGTCAAGGCGGCGGCGTAACACGATGAACTCCTGGGCCAACATCAAAGCGATCATGAAGCGCGAGCTCGGCGGCTATTTCACCTCGCCGATCGCGTACGTCTTCCTCGTCATCTTCCTGCTGCTCACCGGGTTCTTCACCTTCACGGTCGGCAACTTCTTCGAGCGCGGCGAAGCTTCGCTCGTGTCGTTCTTCACCTGGCACCCGTGGCTGTATCTCTTCCTGGTGCCGGCGGTCGGCATGCGGCTGTGGTCGGAAGAGCGGCGCCTCGGCACGCTGGAGCTCCTGCTCACGCTGCCGATCACCGCTTGGCAGGCGATCATCGGCAAGTTCCTCGCGTCGTGGGTGTTCCTCGCCCTGGCGCTGGCGCTCACTTTCCCCGTGATCATCACGGTGAACTGGCTCGGCAGTCCGGACAACGGCGTGATCGTCGCAGGCTACGTCGGCAGCCTCATGCTCGCAGGCTCTTATCTCGCGATCAGCTGCATGACGTCCGCGATGACGCGCAACCAGGTGATCAGCTTCATCCTCTCGGTGATGATCTGTCTCTTCCTGATCCTCGCGGGCTACACGCCCGTCACCGATCTCCTGACGCGCTGGGCGAACCCGGTCGTCGTGCAGGGAATCGCGGCGTTCTCGGTGATGACGCACTTCGAAGGCTTCCAGCGCGGCGTGCTCGACGTGCGCGACGTCCTCTTCTTCGCTTCGGTGATCGGCTTCGCGCTCTTCGCGACCGGAGTGATCATCCGCAACCAGCGCGCGGGTTAACACCATGGCCATGAAACAACGCACCCGGGAAACTCTGCTCTACTCGGCCGGCGGGCTCGTCGCACTGTTCGCGGTGCTCGTCGCATTCAACTTCATCGTGAGCGCATTCAACGCGCGCGTCGACCTCACGCAGGGCAACGTCTACACGCTCTCGCCCGGCACCAAGGCGATCCTGTCCAAGCTCGAAGCGCCGGTGCGCGTGCGCTTCTATTACACGCAGGGATCGAACGCCGTCCCGGTCGGCCTCAAGACCTTCGCGCAGCGGGTCGAAGACCTGCTCGCCGAGTTCAAGGCCGCATCGAACGGCAAGGTCGTCATCGAGCGCTTCAATCCCGAGCCCGATTCGGACGCGGAGGAATCGGCGCAGCTCGACAACGTCGAAGGCCAGCAGACCAACACCGGGGAGAAGTTCTACCTCGGCCTGTCGATCTCCCAGCTCGACCAGAAAGCCGCGATCCCGGTGCTCTCGCCCGACCGCGAGCGCCTGCTCGAGTACGACATCACGCGCGCCATCGCGCAGGTCACCGCGACCAAGAAACCCGTCGTGGGCCTGATGGCGGGGCTGCCGGTGCTCGGCCAGCCGCTCAACCCGATGCTCAAGAAGCAACCGACCGAGCCGTGGGTGCTGGGCTCGGAGCTCAAGCGCAACTTCGACGTGCGCAAGATCGAGCTCGACGTGAAGAAGATCCCCGACGAGATCAACGTGCTGCTCGTCATCCATCCGCGCAACATCACGGAGGAGGCCGAATACGCGATCGACCAGTTCGTGCTGCGCGGCGGGAAGCTCATCGCGTTCGTCGACCCGTACGCGTACTTCGACCAGCAGCCCGACCTCCAGAACCCGTTCGGCGGATCGAATGCGGGCCAGTCGAGCTTCTACACGCTGTTCAAGGCGTGGGGCGTGGAGCCGACGATGAACCAGGTCGTCGCCGATCTCACCTATGGCAGCGGCGCCGGTCCGCGCCTCCTGCCGACGCTGCTCCAGTTGCCGCCGGAAGCGCTCAATCAGGACGACGTCGTGATGAGCCAGGTGAACACGATGCTGGTTCCTTTCAGCGGCGTGTTCAAGGGCAAGCCCGCCGAGGGGCTCAAGGAGACGGTGCTCGCGCACACCTCGAAGAACTCGATGGGCGTGGATCTCATCATCGCGACGCTCTCGGGCGAGCCCGCGACGCGCGGCTTCCAGCCTTCGGGCCAGGAGCAGCCGCTTGCGATCCGCCTGTCGGGCAAGTTCAAGACCGCATTCCCGAACGGACCGCCGGCGCCGATGGTGCGTCCGGGCGAGAAAGCGCCCGAGCCGCCCGCGCCGAACAAGCACCTGCGTGAAGGCGCCGCCGAGAACCAGATCGTGCTCGTCGCCGACGTCGATCTGCTGACCGACGGCGCCGCGGTCGAAGTGCAGGACATCTTCGGCCAGAAGGTGGTCGTGCCGCGCAATGGCAACCTCGCGTTCGCGCAGGGCCTCGTCGAGCAGTTCTCGGGCGACCAGAACCTGATGAGCCTGCGCAGCCGCGCCTCGTTCACGCGGCCCCTCACGGTCATCGCGCGCATGGAAGCCGAAGCGCAGCAGCAGTACCTCGGCAAGATCAAGGCGCTCGAGGACAGCCTGCAGCAGGCGCAGGAGAAGATGCAGGAGCTGCAGAAAGGCAAGCCGGGGGCGCCGAGCGCCGGAGCGCCGACGATCCTCACGCCCGAGCAGCAGGCCGAGATCGACAACTTCCGCAAGAAATCGGCGGAAACCCGCATCGAGCTCAAGGAAGTGCGCAAGAACCTGCGCGTCGAGAGCGAGAAGCTGATGTTCTGGACCAAGGTCGTGAACATCGCGCTCGTGCCGCTGCTCGTCGCGCTGCTCGGCCTCACGCTGGCGGTGGCACGCCGTCGCCGGACCGCGGCGAACGCACGGCGCACGGCGTGACGCGAAACAAGGAGCCGGTGGTATGAACCGCAAGCAGTTCCTCATCCTCGTCGTCGTCTTGCTGGTGCTGGGCGGCGTGGGGCTCGCGATGTTCTGGGAGAACATCTCCGAATATCGCGCCAGCCAGCAAAGGATCGGCGCCAAGCTCCTGTCGGAGCTCAAGGTGGCCGATGTGGCGCAGCTCGAGCTGCAGGATGCCAAGGACAAGGTCACGCTCAAGCGCCAGGACAACGGCTGGATCGTGGTCGAGCGCGGCAACTATCCCGCGGACTTCAAGGCGATCAGCGACCTCATCATCAAGCTGATCGATCTGAAGGTCGTGCAGGCCGATCAGGTCGGAGAATCGCTGCTGCCGCGCGTCGAGCTCGTGGAGCCCGGCAAAGGCGAAGGCGCGGGCACGCTGGTCGAGCTCAAGGACGCCGCGGGCAAGACGCTCTCGAGCGTGATCCTCGGCAAGGTCGTGCTCAAGAAAGATCCCGGCAATCCGCTGCCGAACGCGGTGAACGGCGTGCCGGCGGGACGCTACGTGCGCATCACCGCCAACAACAACGTGGTCGTCGTCGCCGACCCTCTCGATAAGGCGAAGGCTCAGCCGGGCGTCTGGATCGACAAGACCTTCCCGAAAGTCGACCGCATCAAGACCCTCGCCGCATCCGGTCCGAACGCGCAGTGGAAAGTCTCGCGCGAGCAGGAATGGAGCCCGTGGAAGTTCGCCGCGGGCGGAGGCGACCTCGACGCGAGCGCGGCGGTGTCGGCGAGCAATGCCCTCGGCAACCTCACGTTCAGCGACGTGTCGGTGAACGGCAAGCCCGAGGACGAAGGCACGCCGACGGTCTTCACCGCCGAGACCTTCGACAATCTCACGTATACGATCAAGGTCGCGAAGCGCAAGAGCGGCGACGAGTACCTGGTCAACATCGCGGTTGCGGGCGAGCCGCCCGCCGCGAGGACGCCGGAGAAGGACGAGAAGCCCGCGGACAAGGAAAAGCGCGACAAGGACTTCGCCGAGCAGCGGAAGCGCCTCGAGTTCAAGATCGCGCGCGAGAAAGTGCAGTCGCAGTGGAGCTATGTCGCGGACGCGAAGCAGGTCGAGCCGTTGATGAAGTCGCGCGAGGATCTGATCGCGAAGAAGCGCGCGCCGGGCGAAGGTCCTGCCGGACCGCCGGGCGGCATGCCATTCGGCATGCCACCCGGCATGGCGCGGTGAACGCCAAGGAGGGGAACCAAGGTTTCCCTCCTTGAACCTCCTTTCCTTTGACACCATGGCACGTCCATGCACGAGGCAAGATCATGAAATGGAGTCATTTCCCCAAATCGCCGGTGTTCCCCGCCGGCTTCAGGTGGCCTTTCCAGAAGCGCCGGGAAGGCTACGAATCCGACGTGACCGCGATGGTCCGCGCGATGCTCGAGGACGAGAAGATCCGCGAGGACCAGCGCCTGGCGTGGGAGCGCTGGCGCAACGACCCCGTCACCAAGAGCACGTCATGAGAATCCTGGCCGCAGCGTTCGCCGCGATGTGGGTCGCGGGCGGCGCGAGCGCCGCAGAATATCCCACCAAGCCCGTTCGTTTCGTCGTTCCGTTCGCGCCCGGCGGCAGCACCGACACGCTTGCGCGCACGCTCGGCACCAAGCTGTCCGACGGCCTCGGCCACCAGGTCGTCATCGACAATCGCGCCGGCGGCAACGGCAACATCGGCATGGAGATCGTCGCGAACGCGCCGCCCGATGGCCACACCATCGTGCTCGGCTACATCGCTAACGTGGCGATCGGTCCGAGCCTGTATTCCAAGCTGCCTTTCGATCCGGTGAAGGATTACGAAGCGGTCACGCTGCTCGCGACGTCGCCCAACGTGCTCGTCGCGCATCCGTCGGTGCAGGCGAATACGCTGAAGGAGCTGATCGCGCTCGCTAAGCGCGCACCGGGCTCGCTCAACTTCGCATCGGCCAGCGTCGGCAGCGTCGGCCATCTCACGGGCGAGATGATCAACCAGCTCGCGGGCATCAAGATGGTCCACATCGCCTACAAGGGCAGCGGCCAGGCGGTGACCGACCTCGTCGGCGGCCACATCCAGCTCATGTTCAGCGGCTTCTCCTCGGTGATGCCGCACATCAAGTCGGGCAAGCTCAAGACCATCGCGCAGACCGGCGAGAAGCGCTCGCCCGCGCTGCCCGAGGTGCCGACGATCGCCGAATCGGGCTTCCCGAAGTTCGAAGCGACCGCGTGGTACGGCGTGCACGCGCCCGCGAAGACGCCCAGGCCCATCGTGAACCGGCTGAACAGCGAGTTCGTGAAAGCGCTCAAGGCCCAGGATGTGCGCGACCGCCTCGGCGGCCTGGGTTTCGAGATCGTCGGCTCGACGCCCGAGTACTACGCGAGCTACATCAAGTCCGAGATCAAGAAGTGGGCGAAGGTGGTCAAGGCGTCGGGCGCGAAGCCTGACTAGTCTTAAGGGCGATTTTTAACGCAGAGGCGCACAGAGGCGCGCAGAGGACGAACAAACGACGTCATTCCCGCGCAGGCGGGAATCCATTTTCAACCCGTCAAAGTCAAAATGGATTCCCGATCACTTCCGCTACCGCGGGTCGGGAATGACGATTTTTACGCCGTTCCTCTGCGCGCCTCCGTGCGCCTCTGCGCCTAACTACGCCTTTTTAGACGCGTGATTGCTCACCGCCTCGAGCACGAGCGACCCGTCGGCGTTCCGGATCTCGGTCCTCACCACCGCCAGGCTGCGGCCGGCGTGGATCACTTTCGAAGTCGCGGTCAGTGATTCGCCCCGGCCGGGGCTGATGTACCACGCCGAGATGTTCGATATCGCCGGATGGCGCGGCACCGCCGCCGCGGCGGTCGCCTGCGCGAGGCCCAGCAGTATCCCGCCCTGCACGTGTCCCACGCGGTTGCCGATCTGGTAGCCGATCGCGACCCGGCACGTCGCGCCCGTCGCGGTGTGCCTGGGCTCGATGCCCACGAAGCGCTCGAAGAAGGTGTGCACGCCGTCGTGCGACGACAGCGCCGCCTGCGCCGCGCGCACCACCGCGCGCTCCTTCTCTTCGAGCTCGGACATCTCCAGCGGCTGCGGGCGCACGTCACCCTGCTGCCACGGCAACGGCGCGAGCTTCACCCCTTCGGGCGGCGGCAGCACCATGAAAGTCCCCGTCGCGTGCGCGATCGTCTCGCCACCGCTTTTCAATGCGCCACGCGTGATCGCCTGCCGCGCGCTGTCGGCGGCGAAGAAGCCTTCGAGCGTGGCTTCCATGTACAGGTCTTTTCGCGGTTCGAGCCCGGTGTACTGGATGTCGAGGTGCACCGTCGCCTGCCGCCCGCCGGGCTCGATGACGAGACGAGGCGCGGTGGCGAGCGCGCCGTCGATCACCACACCCAGCGCAGGGGGCGCGATGACGCCTTTCGCGTCGAGGCAATGCGGTCCGACCGTCATCGCGTGCGAGATCGAGTCGGGGCCGACGTGAGGCCACGTCAGCTCGAGGAAATAGCCGGGAAAGTGGAATCCCGGCGCGCGGTTGGCGGCCAGCGCGCGCAGCACGCGGTCCTGGATAATTCGTGGGTTCAGAGTCATGTGGTCCTGTAGCGCAGGCGCCTCGCCTGCCTTTGTGCGGCCTTGTTTCTGCTGGCGCGGGCGCCTGCGCTACTTTAACGGGCGCTCAGGCCCAGTCGATCGTAAATCGGTCTCACGTGCGTCGCGATGTGGGCGCGCCGGGACGCGAGATAGACGCCGGCGAGGGCGCAGCAGACGCCCTCGATCGTCAGCGTCGCCGCGACGCCGATGCGGTCGGCGAGCGCGCCCGCCGCGATCGCCCCGAAAGGCGACATGCCGAGAAACGCCGCGGTGTAGAGGCTCATCACGCGCCCGCGCTTGTCGTCGTCGACGATGGTCTGCAGGATCATGTTGGTCGATACCGACGTGACGAGGATGCCGAAGCCGACGACGGCGAGCAGCGGCACCGCGATCGCCATGCCGCCCGACCACGAAACCAGCGCGATCGCGGTCCCGGCCGCGCAGCTCGCCACCGCGATCACGCGCACCAGCCCGCGCACGTTCGGCCGTGAAGCGAGATACAGCGTGCCGCTCACCGCGCCGAAACCCGCTGCGCCGACCAGAAAGCCCATCACGTTCGCGCCGCCGGCGTAGACCTCCCTCACCAGCACCGGCATCAGCGTCATGTACGGCGTCGCGAGCAGGCTCACCACCGCGAGCACGCAGAGCAGGGTGCGGATCGGCAGCGACCTCCAGGCATAACCGAAGCCTTCCGACAGACCCTGCAGCACCGGCGCATGCGCAGCTACTCTCGGGCTCGGTGTCACGCGGATCATCATGAAGCTCACCAGCACCGCGACGTAGGTCAGCGCGTTGATGGCGAAGCACGCCGATTCGCCGTAGGCCGCGATGACGATGCCTGCGACCGCCGGACCGATGAGCCGTCCCGCGTTCCCGATGAGCGAGGTCACCGCGACCGCGTTGGGCAGGTCCTCCTTGCCGTCGACGAGCTCCAGCAGGTAAGCGTGGCGCATCGGCAGCTCGATCGCGACCATCACGCCCATGAACATCGCGAGCGCCACGATGTGCCACGGCTGGATCACGCCGGTGATCGCCAGCGCCGCGAGCGTGATCGCCTGCACCATCTCGAGCACCTGGGTCGCGAACATCGCGCGATGCAGGTTGACGCGGTCCGACCACAGCCCCGCGAGCGGCGCGAGCAACAGGATCGGCAGGCTGCTCGCGAACCCGAGCACGCCGAGCAGCGTCGCCGAGCCGGTCAGGCGGTAGAGGAGCCAGCTCTGCGCGATCGACTGCATCCAGTAGCCGACCAGTGCGACCGACTGCCCCGCGGCGAACAGCGCGAAGTTGCGGTGCGCGAGCGCGCGCAACAGGGTGAGACGCATCGGGAAGCCGAGTCCGGATTGCGAGAAAAGGGGCAATTCTAATGCCGCGGTAGAATTGGGGTCAGGTCCGAATTAACGACCCGTTAATTCGGACCTGACCCCAATAATGAATAACGAATCCCCGCCGTTCACCGCTCGCGTCAGCCTGCCGCAGCTCTTCTCTCTCGTCCTGCTCTGGAATGCGGGCTACAAGGGCACTCGCGTCCTCAACACGCTCTATGCGCTCGAGCTGGGCGCGAAGCCGTTCGAGATCGGGCTGCTGCTTGCAACATATGGACTTTTCGCGCTGATCCTCGCGGTGTACGCGGGCCGCTTCACCGATCGTTACGGCCTGCGCATCCCGGTGATCGGCGGCGTCGTCGCCTGCTCCGCGGGCATCGTGCTACCGTGGCTCGTGCCGACGCTGCCCGCGATCTTCGCGTCGGCCGCGATCACGGGCACCGGCTTCATCTTCGTGCAGGTGGGGCTGCAGACCCTCACCGGCTCGCTCGCCGAAGGCGCGGCGCGCACGCGCAACATCAACACTTACGCGCTGGTCGTGTCGGTCGCCGATTTCATCGGCCCGGTGGTCGCGGGCTTCGCGATCGATCACGTAGGGCACGTCGCTTCGTACCTGTATCTCGCGCTGCTTTCCGCGAGCTCGCTCATCGGGCTCGTGCTGATCGCGAAGCATTTCCCGCGCAGCTTCTCGCACGGCTCGTCCCATTCCGACCGGCGCATGATCGACCTGGTGCGCGTGCCCGATCTCAAGCGCGTGCTCATCGCGAGCGCGGTCGTGATGACCGGTCTGGACCTGTTCCAGCTCTACATGCCGCTCTACGGCCACAACATCGGGCTCTCGGCCTCGGCGATCGGGCTGGTGCTCGGCGCCTTCGCGGTGGCGGGCTTCGTCACGCGCGCCGTACTGCCGCTCATCGTCGCGCGACTGGGCGAGGAGAAGACGCTGACGTGGTCGATCGCGTGCTCGGCCGCGACGTTCATGCTGATCCCTCTCGTGCAGAACGGTTACGGGCTGGGCGCGATCAGCTTCGCGCTGGGCCTCGGCATGGCGCTGGGACAGCCGCTTTCGGTGATACTGGCGTACAACTACTCGCCGCAGGGCCGCGCGGGGGAGACCATCGGCTTGAGGATCGCGATCAACAACTCGATGCACGTCGTGGTGCCGACCGCTTTCGGCGGCCTCGGCTCGCTGGTCGGTGTCGCGCCGATCTTCGTGCTCTCGTCGGCGCTGCTCGGCGTCGGCGCTTACGTCGCGCGCAGGCGCAAGGACTGACCGTGCCCGCGATCTGGGTCATGCTCGGCATCATATTGCTCAACATGACCGCATTTCGCGGCAGCAAGGTGGTGGTGACGCTGTTCGCGATCGAGCTCGGCGCGCCGCAGTTCTCGATCGGAGCGATCATCGCGATGTACTCGGTGTTCCCGATGATCCTCGGCGTGTTCGCGGGCAAGCTCACCGACCGGCTCGGCGTGCGCCGGCCGCTGATCGGCGGCACGCTCGGCGTGGCGCTCGCGCTGCTCGTGCCATTCGCGTTTCCGCGCATGCCGTCGCTGTATCTCTCCGCGATACTCATCGGCGCGTCGTGGGTGTTCTACAACGTCTGCGCGCAGAACCTGATGGGGCTGCTCTCGACGCCGGAGACCCGCGCGAAGAACTTCAGCAACTTCGGCCTCGTCATGGCGGGCGGCAGCTTCTTCGGGCCGACGCTCTCGGGCATCGCGATCGACCACATCGGCTACGCGAAAACCTATCTCGTGCTCGCCGCGATCCCGCTGGCCTCGATCGTCGTCATCGCCACCTCGCGCGCGCTGCGCAACGCCAAGGGCAAGGGCGGCGTGAAGGAGGAAGAGGCGACGTATTCCGCCAACCTCCTGCAGAACGTGCCGTTGCGCCGCACGCTCATCACCAGCGCGACGATCCTGACCGGCACCGATCTCTTCCAGTTCTACATGCCCATTTACGGTCACTCGGTGGGACTGTCGGCCTCGGCGATCGGGACCATCCTCGGGATGTTCGCCGTCGCCGCATTCGTGGTGCGTCTGGTCATGCCGGCGCTGGTGAAGCGCTACACGCCGGACACGGTGCTGCTGTGGGCGCTCTACATCGGCGCGGTGGCGTACGTGCTGTTCCCGATGTTCGAGACCGCGCTGCTGCTGGCCGCGGTGGCGTTTCTCCTCGGTCTGGGCATGGGCTGCAGCCAGCCGGTGAGCCTGATGCTCATCTACGACCGCGCGCCGCCGGGCCGCTCGGGCGAGGCGCTGGGGATGCGCGTCACGATCAACAACTTCATGCACATCGCGGTGCCGATGATCTTCGGCACGCTAGGTACCGCGCTCGGCGTGGCGCCGGTGTTCTACGCCAATGCCGCGATCCTCGCCGCCGGCGGCGCCATCGCGACCCGCGCCCGTAATGCGCTCGCGACCGGTTCATAATGCGCAACTCACGAATCGAGGGTGTCACCATGAAAATCGCAGTCATCGACGACTACCAGGGCGCGTTCAGGAAGACCAAGGCGTTTCCCAAGCTGCAGGGCCACGACGTGGTCGTGTACACCGACACCGAGAAGGATCCCGCCAGGCTCGCCGAGCGGCTGAAGGATGCCGAGGCGGTCGTGCTCACGCAGCAGCGCTCGCCCTTCCCGCGCGCGGTCATCGAGAAGCTGCCGAAGCTCAGGATGATCAGCCAGACGGGGAAGAACGCCTATCACATCGATCTCGAAGCGGCGAAAGAGAAAGGCATCGTCGTGTCGGCCGGCGGCGGCAGCAGCCCCAATCCGACCGCGGAGCTGACGTGGGCGATCATCCTCGCAAGCTTGCGCAACATTCCCCAGGAAGCGCAGAACATGAAAGAGGGGAAGTGGCAGAGCACCGTCGGCATCGGCCTCAAGGACAAGGTGCTCGGTGTCTACGCCTTCGGCCGCATCGGCAGCATCGTCGCCGGCGTCGGCCGCGCGTTCGGCATGAAAGTGATCGTCCTCGGCCGCGAGGCGTCGACCGCCAAGGCGCGCGAAGCCGGTTACGAAGTGGCCGCGAGCCGCGAAGCGTTCTTCGAGCAGGCGGACATCGTCACGCTGCACCTGCCGCTCAACAAGGAGACGCGGGGCATCGTCACGGCGCAGGACCTCGCGCGCATGAAGCCCGCCGCGATGATCGTCAACACCAGCCGCGCGCCGATCATCGCCGAAGGCGCGCTGGTGGAAGCGCTGAACAAAGGCCGCCCCGGCTACGCCGCGATCGACGTCTACGAGAGCGAGCCGATGATGGACGCGAACAACCCGCTGCTCAAGATGAAGAACGTGCTCTGCACGCCGCACCTGGGCTACGTCGAGCAGCGCGTGTACGAAGGGATCTACGGCGTGGCGGTCGATCAGATCCTGGCGTTCGCGCAGGGGAAGCCGATCAACGTCGTGAATGCGTAATTGCGTGCACGGGTGAACGGAAAAACCCGTCATTCCCGCGAAGGCGGGAATCCATTTTGACGTTCAAAAGAAAAAGGCCGCTTACGCGGCCTTTTTTTATCAATGCAGGTGCTTGTTCCGCGGATGCAGCGGAATCACCGTCGACTGCGTCTCGCTCTCCTCGCCTTCGGCCGGCATCGTGGCGCCGGCCGCATCGAAGAGCTGGTTGATCAGCGCGGCGACCTGCTCGGTCTCGCCTTTGCCGATGTGACGCGAGAGCAGGTTCGAGACGTCTTCCACCACGCACTGGCGGCGGAACTCGTGGATCGCCTGCGCGCTCGGCCCGACGAACATCTGATAGAACTCGTCGTCGGCGCCTTCCGGGTAGTACGTGACCTCGATCTCCGAGGCGTACTCGGTGAGCGTACCTAAGTTGTGGAACGTCTCGGTGAGACGGCTCTGGAAGCTGCGCCCGACCTCACCCGTCCAGCAGATGTTGATCACGCGCTCCTTGAGATCGAAGCTGATCCCCGGCTCCTCGCGCTCGAGGCTGTGGGCGTCCGCGATCGTGTCGACGTCGAGATAGTCGAGCCAGGGGCGCATCGCCTGGTCGATCTGCGAGACCCTCACGCCTTTGCACAGGAATACGCTGCCATGCACGTGCACTTCGGTTCGCATAAGGGGGACTCCGGTGATGGGGGGTGCCGGGGCTGGGAAAGATCCGGCGGAAGTCGTCAAGGATAGCACAGCGGGGCCATCTCAGCCCGCCGGCTCCTTCAGGAGACCCAGTTCCCGCAGCGCAGCAGCCATCTCGGTACGCTCGCTGTCGAGAAAGCGCCGGAGCGCCGCAGCATCGGTATAGGTCGCGCTCAATCCGTCTCGTTCGAGCTCGTCCTGCCACGTGCGCGTGGCGACCACCGCGCGCAGCGTCTTTTCCCAGAAACGCACGTGCGAGGCGCCGATGCCTTGCGCGCCGGTCACGCCGCGCCACGCGCCGACGACGCAGTCGACGCCCTGTTCGCGCCAGGTCGGTACGTGGGCGAGTGTGCCCGCCAGCCGCTGGGGAGCCGAGACGCCGATCACCCGGACCTTCCCCGACGAAAGCGCGCTCTGGGTGCTGGCCGCGGTGACGGCGGCGACGTCCGCGTTGCGTTCGACGACGTCGGCGACCGCCAGCAGCGCCGAGTCGAAGACTCGTACGATCGGCGCCTTCGGCTCCGCGCCCGCGTGCGTGACCAGGCGGGCGAGCGCGATGTGATTCGGGTTGCCGAGCGCGGTGGACAGCGCGATCCTCGTCCGGGGAGCGAACCTGGCGAGCTGGTCGATCAGCGCGGCGCCGTCGCGCAGGGGCGCATCGTCGTGTATCGCGAACGCGATGTACTCGGTGTAGAGCATCGCGATCGGCGTGTAGTCGCGATGATCGAAGGTTGCGAGGCCGACGAGCCGATCGGTGGTGAGGTTGGGATGGCTGATCGACACCACGTGCGGATCGCCGCGATGCTCGTCCATGTAGCGCCACGCGTTGCGCGCGCCGTCACCGGGGACGTTCTTCACGTGCACCGGCACTTCGAGCAGATCGTGCGTTTCGATGGCTTTCAGCAGCGCACGCGCGGTGCGGTCCAGCCCCCCGCCGGGCGGCGTGCCGGCGACGATCTCGATCTCGTGGTCCGGTTTCCAGTCCATCGGGTCAGCTTAGCACGCGTCGAAAGGCATGATTGACCGCCAAGGACGCAAAGGACGCCAAGGAAAAGCAAAACGATTCGAATACGTTCTTGGGTTCCTTTGCGTCCTTTGCGTCCTTTGCGGTTAAATGCTCTTAAAAGAACTGCGAGGAGGATGGAATGCGCGGAGCCAAGCTGCTGCTGTTCGCGTCGACGTTCGCGTGTGGTGTCGCGAGCGCGCAGACGTATCCGACCAAGCCGGTCCGCATCGTCGTGCCGTTTCCGGCGGGCGGGACGTCGGACATCCTGGCGCGCGCCTTGGGGCACAAGCTCGCGGAGGAGATGAAGCAGCAGTTCGTGGTCGACAACCGTCCGGGCGCGGGCGCGAACATCGGGGCCGAGATCGTCGCGAAGGCGCCGCCCGACGGTTACACGCTGCTGCTCGCGTCCACCATCCACACGATCAACCCGAGCCTGTATCCGAAGCTCGGCTACGATCCGGTGAAAGACTTCGCGCCGGTCGCGCTGATCGCCGCGACTTCGCAGGTGCTCGCCGTGCACAACTCGGTGCCGGTGAAGACGGTGAAGGAGTTCATCGCGTACGCGAAGAAGCGCCCCGGCGAGCTCAATTACAGCTCCGCCGGCAGCGGCAGCCAGCCGCACCTCACCGCCGAGCTCTTCAAGTCGATGACGGGAATAAACATCGTGCACGTGCCTTACAAGGGCGCCCCGCCGGCGATGATCGATCTGCTCGCGGGACAAGTCGCGCTCACCTTCGCGACGGCCCCGTCGGCGGTCCCTCACGTAAAGGCCGGCAGGCTGCGCGCGCTCGGCGTCAGCACCGCGCAGCGCATCCACGCGCTGCCGGACGTGCCGACGATCGCCGAGGCCGGCGTGCCGGGTTTCGAATCGAGCGGGGCGAACGGCCTCGTCGCTCCGGCCGGGACGCCGCAGGCGATCGTCGATCGCCTGAGCGCCTCGGTGATACGCATCGTGAAAGAGCCTGCGACGGCGAAGTATCTGAGCGACCAGGGCGCCGATCCGCTGCCGATGCCGCCGGCCGAGTACGGCGCTTACATCAAGGCCGAGGTGGTTAAATGGGCGAAGGTCGTCAAGCTCGCGGGCGCAAAGGTCGACTGAACCCAGTGTTTAGTGTTAAGTGAGTGCTCCGTAACTTAACACTCAACACTCTTATTACGCGCTCGCCACCGCCGGTTTCACGCTCGTGTCGGGCATGAAGACCACGAGCAGGTTGGCGAGAATGATCGTGCCGGCGAGAAAGTAGAAGCCGACGTAGACGTCGGTCGCGTCGGCGATCATCCCGAAGAGGAACGGCGAGACGCTCCCGCCGAACGACGTCACCGCGAACTGGATGCCGACACCCGCGCCGGCGAGCTTCTTCGGCGTGCACTCCACTGCCCACGCCTGCAGCACCGCGCGCATCGCGTAGAGGAAGAAGCCGACGAGCGCGACGAACAGCACGAACGCCACGCTCTTGCCCGCGAGCACCATGCCGATCAGCATGACGCCCGTCAGCAGCATGCTCGACATCACCACCCGCTTGCGGCCCATCTTGTCCGACAGGTGTCCGCCGATCGGGCCGGCGATGAAGCCGCCGACCTGGAGCAGCGTCATGCACACGCCGACATAGAGCGGCGAGTAGTGCAGCTGGTACGCGAGATAGACCGGCAGGAAGGTGAGCAGGCCGGTCTGAGTCATCGTGCGGAACGACGAGCTGATCGATACCAGCATCAGCGAGCGGTTGCGTAGGAGCATGCCGTAGTCGCGCAGGTATTCGCGGAAGCTGTGCTTCTCGACCCTGGCGTTGATCGCGTCGGCGTCTTCGCCGCGGGCGGTCATGAACGCGCCGAGCATGATGAGGATCAGCATCGCCATGGTGATGCCCGGCACGACGTTGATCACCACGACGGTGCGCCACGTGAACCAGCCGAGCAGGGCGCCGACCACGATCGGCGCGAGCGCCTCGCCCATGTTGCCGCCCATGCCGTGGAACGAGAGCACCAGGCCTTTGCGCTGCGGATAGCGGTACGCGAGCGTGGGGATCGCCGCCGGGTGCCAGATGTTGTTGCCGATGCCGACCAGCGTGACGCACACCAGCAACATCCAGAAGTTGTGCGTGACGCTCATGAGCGCGTACGGCACGCCGACCCAGAAGAGCGACGCGGCCAGCAGGTAGCCCTTCTGCCCGACCGTGTCGACGATCATGCCGCCGGGCAGATTCGAGATCGCGCCGGCGAGATGCTGGATCGTCATGATGACGCCGATCTCGGTATAGGTCAGGCCGAGCTCCTTGCCGATCAGCGGCAGCAGCAGATAGAACGTCGCCGTATACCAGTGCGTGAGCCCGTGCCCGGCCGCGATGAGCCAGACTTCCTTGAAGCTGCGAGGCGAAGACGCTGTTGCGGCGGCGGTGCTCATGGCGGGCTCGGGCGCGTCGTTGTCGGAATGCGCCGGATGATAGCATTCAAGGCTTTCGCCGTTCACGGCTCACGGTTCACGGTTTTCCACCCATGCGCACCGATCTCGAACGCTTCTTCAACCCCCGCTCGATCGCCGTCATCGGCGCTTCGCCGAACTTCGTCACGATACAGGGCCAGCCGCTCAAGCACCTGCAGTCGCACGGCTACGCCGGCACGCTGTATCCGGTCAATCCGCGCTACCCGGAAGTCGCGGGGCTGAAGTGCTACCCCTCCATAGAAGAGGTTCCCGAGACGCCCGAGCTCGTGCTGATCCTCGTCAACGCGTCGATGGTCGTCGACATGCTGCGCCGCTGCGGGAAGAAAGGCGTGCCCTACGTGATCATCTTCAGCTCGGGCTTCTCCGAGGTCGGCGGCGGCGGCGTGCAGCTCCAGGAAGAGCTCCGGGCAATCGCGCGCGAATACGACATCGGCGTCATCGGCCCGAACTGCCAGGGCATGATCAACGTCGCCGACCGCGTGTACGGCGGCTTCGGCTCGGTGTTCAACTCCGATTACGATCCCGGCCCCGTGAGCATGGTGTCGCAGTCGGGCGGCTTCGGTTTCTCGGTGATGAACCTCTCGTCCAAGGACGGCGGCCTCGCGTTCCGGCAGATGGTGACGACCGGCAACGAGATCGGCGTCTCGACGCTCGACTTCATCGAGTATTTCATCCGCGATCCGCAGACCGAGATCATCGCGGGGTACGTCGAAGGCCTGAAGGACGCCGACCGGCTGCTCGACGTGGGCGAGAAAGCGATGCAGGCCGGCAAGCCCATCCTCATGTGGAAGGTCGGCAACACCGAGCAGGGCCAGCGCGCTGCGGCGTCGCACACGGCCAACCTCGGCGGGGCGATGGCGCTCTATCGCGCGGCGTTCAGGCAGAAAGGCATCATCCAGGTCGACGACATCCAGGACGTGGTCGACTACGGTCGCGCGTTCCGCTCGGGACGGCTGCCGAAAGGCAACCGGCTGGCGATCATCACGATCTCGGGCGGCGCGGGCATCCTGATGACCGACGAGATCGTCGCGCGCGGCATGCAGCTCGCGCAGCTTGCGCCCGAGACGCTGGCGAAGCTCAAAGCGTTCATCCCGTCGTTCGGATCGCTGCTGAACCCGGTCGACGTCACCGCGGCGATCTTCAACGACCTCACGCTGATCGACCGCACGCTGCAGACGATCATCGACGATCCGGGCGTGGACTGCGTCGCGATGATCAACGCCTCGCTGCAGGGCGAGCTCGCGCACGCCATCGCGGCCGAGATCGTCGCGGGGGCGAAGAAGACCGACAAGCCGGTATTCCTCTGCTGGAGCGCGCGCGACGTGTCCGCGGTCGATGCCTACGGCCTGCTCGACGCCGCGCGCATCCCGCACTACAAGTCGCCGGTGCGCTGCGGCCGGGCGCTGGCGGCGGTGTCGTGGTACGCGGAAGCGAAGCGCCGCGTTGAGGCGCAGCGCAACGAAAGACCGCTGGTCCTCCAGGGCCCTGGGGCGAAGAAGCTCCTCGCGGGGCGCACCGCCGACGTCGCGGAGCACGAAGCGAAGCGCATCCTCGCCGAATACGGCATCCCGGCGACGCAGGAGGCGCTCGCCGCGACCGCGGACGAAGCAGTCGCGGCGGCGAAGCGCATCGGCTACCCGGTCGCGATCAAGATCCAGTCGCCCGACATCTCGCACAAGACCGAAGCCAAAGCGGTAAAGCTCGGGCTGGCGGACGATGCCGAGCTGCGCAAGGCGTTCGACGAGGTCGTCGCCAACTCGCGCGCCTATAAGGCCGACGCCAAGATCGAAGGCGTGCTGGTGCAGGAGATGGTCAAAGGCGGCACCGAGGCGATACTCGGCGTCACCAACGATCCGCTGTTCGGCCCGGCGGTGATGTTCGGCCTCGGCGGCATCTTCGCGGAGGTGCTGAAGGACGTCGCGTTCAGGCTGGCGCCCGTCACGCCTTCGGTCGCGCGTGAGATGATCGAGGAGATCAAGGGCTACCCGGTGCTCGCGGGCGCGCGCGGCAAAGCGCCCGCGGACGTCGATGCGCTGGCGGATGCGATCGTCAGGCTGTCCGCCCTCGCGGTCGATCTGAAAGACTCGCTCGCCGAGCTCGACATCAATCCGCTGTTCGTCATGGAGAAGGGCAAGGGCGTGAAGGCCGCCGACGCGCTGATCAAGCCGAAGGGATAACGACATGGAAGTCTCAAGCGAAGTCCGCCAGCTCTGCGACGAGATCCGCCGCTTCATCCGCAGCGAAGTCGATCCGCGCTCGCGCGAGATCGAGGAGAACGACGCGGTTCCCGACGACCTGATCCGCAAGGCGCGCGAGATCGGGCTTTTCGGCCTCACGATCCCCGAGGAGTACGGCGGCATCGGCCTCAACCTCGCGGGGAAGTGCGCGGTCGAGGAAGAGATGGGCAAGACCAACTACGGTTTCGCCACGCTCATCGGCAACCACACCGGCATCAGCACGGCCGGCATCGTCGCGCTCGGCAACGAGGCGCAGAAGCGCAAATATCTGCCGAAGATGGCGAGCGGCGAATGGATAGGCGCCTTCGCGCTGACCGAGCCGCAGGCGGGCTCGGACCCCGCGTCGATGCGCACGCGCGCCGAGAGGAAGGGCGACAAGTACATCCTCAACGGCGAGAAGATCTTCATCACCAACGCGATCCTGGCGAACGTGTTCACGGTGATGGCGATCACCGATCCGTCGAAAGGCATCAAGGGCATCTCGGCGTTCATCCTCGAGCGCGGCTTCAAGGGTTTCGCCATCGGCAGGAACGAGCTCAAGATGGGCATGCACGGCTGCACGACCGCGCCGCTCGCGTTCACCGACTGCGAAGTGCCGGCGGAGAACCTCCTCGGCGGCGAAGGCCTGGGTTACATCCAGGCGATGAAGACCTTGACCGCGGGGCGCGTCACCGTCTCCGCGCGCTGCTGCGGCATGATGGACAAGCTCATCCAGCAATGCGTGGACTACATGAAAGTGCGCACCCAGGGCGGCAAGAAGCTCGCCGACCACCAGGGCCTGCAATGGATGCTCGCCGACATGTCGGTCGCGCGCGACGCCGCGCGCGGGCTCACCTACCGCGCGATCGACAAGCTGGTGAGCGGCGAGCGCGGCACGATGGAAGCCTCGGCCGCCAAGCTCTTCTCGACCGAAGCGCTGGGCCGCGTCGTCGACGCCGCGGTGCAGATCCACGGCGGCATGGGTTACATGCGCGAGATGGGCATAGAGACCACGTTCCGCGACGCGCGGATCGTGCGGATCTACGAAGGCACGTCCGAGATCCAGCGCAACATCATTGCGGGGCAGCTGTTAAAGGACAATTAACCGCAAAGGACGCAAAGGACGCAAAGGAAACCAAGAACACTATTCGAATTGCTTTTCCTTGGCGTCCTTTGCGTCCTTGGCGGTGAATGCTTTTGAAGAATAAGGACTGGCATGGCCAACGTTAAAGAACTGCTGAACCTGGAAGGAAGGGTGAGCGTCGTCACCGGCGGCGCCACCGGCATCGGTCTGCGCATGGCGCTGGGGCTCGCCGAGGCGGGATCGAACCTCGTGATCGCGTCGCGCAAGCTCGACGCCTGCGAGCAGGCCGCGCACGAGATCGAGAAAACGGGCGTGAAAGCGCTCGCGGTCGCCTGCGACGTGACCAAGCAGGACCAGGTCGAAGCGATGAAGGACGCGGTGATGAAGCGCTTCGGGCACATCGACACGCTGGTCAACAACGCCGGCCGCGCATGGGTCGCGCCGCCCGAGGACTTGCCGGTCGAGCGCTGGCAGCAGGTCTTTGATCTCAACATCACCGGGCCTTTCCTGTGCGCGCAGGCGCTGGGGCGCGAGATGATCAAGGTCAGGAGCGGCAAGATCATCAACATCGCTTCGATCGCCGGCCTCGTCGGCCGCAACCCGCGCGCCTACAACTCGATCGCCTACGGCGCGAGCAAAGGCGCGCTGGTGAACTTCACGCGCGATCTCGCGGTGAAGTGGGCGCAGCACAACATCCAGGTGAACTGCATCTGCCCCGGCTTCTTCGTGACCCCTCTCAACCAGAAGCTCTACGAGAAGAACAAGGAGAATATCGACCGCGAGATCCCGCTCGGCGCACCCGGCGGCCCGGACGATCTCAAGGGCATCGCGGTGCTGCTCGCCTCCAGCGCGTCGAACTTCATGACCGGTGCGATCATCCCGGTCGACGGAGGCTCCGTCGCCTGGTAACCCGCCCGCGGCGCGCGCCGTGACGCTCGCGCCGGGCGTTCGCAAGCGCGAAGTCTGGGCGTGGGCGATGTACGACTTCGCCAACTCGGGCTATACGACGGTCGTCATCACCGCGGTGTTCAGCGCGTACTTCGTCGCCGAAGTCGCGGGCAAGGCGCCGTGGGCGACGTTCGCATGGACCGCGGCGCTGTCGTTGTCGTACGTCCTCATCATGTTGACCGGGCCCCTGATCGGCGCCTACGCCGACGCCCACGCCGCCAAGAAAAAGCTCCTGCTGCTGACCACGGTCGGCTGCGTGCTGTGCACCGCCGCGCTCGCGGCGGTCGGCCGCGGCGACGTCGCGCTGGCGGTCGCCTTGATCGTGCTGTCCAACTTCTTCTTCGGCAGCGGCGAGAACCTGATCGCCGCGTTCCTGCCGGAGCTTGCGGACGAGCGTGCGATCGGCAAGGTGTCGGGATGGGGCTGGTCGCTGGGCTACGTCGGCGGCCTGGTGAGCTTAGGCGCGTGCCTGGCCTACGTCACGCACGCGCAAGCGCAGGGCGCGGCCGCGGCGCAGTTCGTGCCGGTCGCGATGCTGATCACCGCGGCGATCTTCGCGGCTGCGAGCCTCCCCACTTTTCTCTGGCTGCGCGAGCGCGCGCGGCCGACGGGGCAGCAGCACGCGGCGCAGCGCGCTTTCGCGCGCATCCGGCAGACGCTGGCGCACGCACGCCGCTACAGCGACCTGCAGCGCTTCCTGCTGTGCGTCGTGTTCTACCAGGCGGGCATACAGACCGTGGTTGCGCTCGCGGCGATCTACGCGCAGGAAGCGATGCACTTCACCACGCAGGAGACGATCTCGCTCATCCTGGTCGTCAACGTCACCGCGGCGGTCGGCGCCTATCTCTTCGGCCAGTTCCAGGACCGGCTCGGCCACGTGCGCACCATCGTCTTCACGCTGCTCGGCTGGATCGCCGTCGTCCTGCTCGCGTACGAAAGCGAGAGCAGGGCGCTCTTCTGGATCACCGCGAATCTGGTCGGCGTCTGCCTCGGCTCCAGCCAGTCGGCGGGCCGCGCGATGGTCGGCTATCTCGCCCCGCCGGAGCGCAGCGGGGAGTTCTTCGGGCTGTGGGGGCTCGCGGTGAAGCTCTCGTCCATCCTCGGCCCGATCACCTACGGCCTGGTGAGCTGGATCTCGGGCGGCGATCACCGCCTCGCGATCCTCATCACCGGCTTCTACTTCGTCGCGGGCCTCGCGCTCGTGGCGAGCGTGGATGTCGCGCGCGGGCGCGAGGCCGCGCTCAGTTCGCCTGGATCCCCGCGGACTTGATGACCTTCGCCCACTTCGCGATCTCGGCCTTCATGTAGGCGCTGAACGCGTGCGGCGTGCTGCCTACGGGCTCGGCGCCTTCCTTGGTCAGGCGGTCGTGCAGCTCCGGCTGGTTGAGGATCGCCACGACCTCGCGGTTCACCTTGTCGACGATGTCTTTCGGCGTCTTCGCGGGCGCGAGGATCCCGTACCACGTCGCCGACTCGTAGCCTTTGATGCCCGCCTCGATCATCGTCGGCAGCTCGGGAACGGTCGCCGAGCGCTTGGGCCCGGTGGTCGCGAGCGCGCGCAGCTTGCCCGCTTTGACCTGCGGCACGCCCGAAATGATGCTCGGGAAATTCATCGAGATCTGCCCGGTGACGGTGTCGAGCAGCCCCGGCGCCACGCCTTTGTACGGCACGTGGAAGATGTTGATGCCCGCGAGCAGCTTGAAAAGCTCGCCCGAAAGATGGCTGCCGGTGCCGTTGCCCGCCGAAGCGAACGAATACTTGCCCGGATTGGCCTTGGCCAGCGCGACGAGCTCCTTCACCGAATTGGCGGGGATCGACGGGTTCACCACGAGCATCAGGTTCTGCGTGGCGACGAGCGTCACCGGCGCGAAATCGCGGATCGGATCGTAGGGCAGGTTCTTGTGCAGGCTGACGTTGGTCGCGCACGAGGACACCGTGCACATGAGGAACGTGTAGCCGTCGGGAACCGCTTTCGCCGTCGTTTCCGCGGCGATCACGCCGCCTGCGCCGGGGCGATTGTCGACCACGACCTGCTGGCCCCATTTCTCGCTGAGGCGGGAGCCGATCGTGCGCGACAGCGTGTCGACGCTGCCGCCGGGCGTGCTGGGAACGAGCAGGCGCACGGGGCGCGTGGGGTAGTTGGTTTGCGCAGCGATCGCGGGGAGCGCTGCGGCGAGCGCGAGCGCGACCGCGCCGCGCGTCAGAGTGCTTTTCATTGGGGTGTCTTTCGATGTGCTTCCGGAGGCCGGAATTTTAGCCCGACCCCGGTAGAATCGAAGAATCCCCGGAGGAACAATGAAGCTCTCAATCGCCGCGGCCGCGATGCTCGCCGCGTGCGCCGCTCACGCGCAAAACTATCCGACCAAGCCCATTCGTTTCGTCGTGCCGTTCGCGCCCGGCGGCGGCGCCGACCTCGTCGCGCGCACCGTCGGACACAAGCTCACCGAAGCGCTCGGCCAGCCCGTCATCGTCGACAATCGCACCGGTGCGGCGGGCAGCATCGGCGCCGAAGTCGTCGCGAAATCGCCGCCCGACGGTTACACCCTGCTGCTCGGCAGCAGCGGGCCGCTCGCGATCAACCCGAGCCTCTATCCCAGGCTTCCGTACGATGCCGCGCGCGATTTCGCGCCGATCTCGCTCGCCACGATCATGCCGTTCCTGCTGGTCGTGCATCCGACGCTGCCGGTGCACAATGTGAAGGAGCTGGTGGCGCTCGCGAAGTCGCGGCCGAATCAGCTCAACTACGCGTCGCCCGGCGCGGGCTCGACGACGCACCTCGCGAACGAGCTCCTGAAATCGATGACGGGCATGAAGATCGTGCACATCCCGTACAAAGGCGTCGCCCCCGCCGCCGTCGATCTCATCAGCGGACAGGTGCAGATGATGGCCGGCGACCTGTCGAGCCTCATCCCTCATATGAAGTCCAACCGCATGCGCGCGCTCGCGGTGACGGGCGCCAAGCGCTCGCACCTCCTGCCCGCGGTGCCGACGGTCGCCGAGTCGGGCGTGCCCGGTTACGAGGCGAGCGGCTGGTTCGGCGTGCTGGTGCCCGCGGCGACGCCGGCGGCGGTGCAGGAGCGCCTCAACGGCGCCATCGTCAAAGGGCTTGCAGCGAACGATGCGCGCGAGCGCCTCGGCGCTTTCGGCGGCGAAGCCGGCGGCAGCACGCCCGAGCAGTTCGCCGCACATATCCGGGGCGAAGCCGCCAAATGGGGCAAGCTCATCAAAAGTCTCGGCCTCAAAGCCGACCAGGGTTGAAGTGGGTGTCTCGCAGCGGGACACCAACGGTTAAGGAGTCAGCGATGTCCAAAGGCAAGGAACTGAAGGCGCTCATCAACGCGCCCGAAATCGTCATCACCCCCGGCGTCTACGACGGATTTTCGGCGAGGCTCATCGCGAGCGCGGGTTTCAGGACCGCGACCATCTCGGGCGCGGGCACGTCGGAGAGCCGCCTCGGCTGGGCCGACCGCGGCATCATGGGCCTCTCGGAGAACCTCGAGAACGCGCGGCGCATCGCCGACTGCACCGATCTGCTGCTGCAGGCCGACGCCGACACCGGCTACGGCAACGCCCTCAACGTGTACTTCGTCGTGCAGGCGTTCGAGAAGGCGGGCATGGCCGCGATCATGATCGAGGACCAGGTATGGCCCAAGCGCTGCGGCCACATGGCGGGCAAGCAGGTCATCCCCGCGGAGGAGATGGTGCAGAAGATCAAGGCCGCGGTCGACGCGCGCCGCGACTCGGGGTTCGTCATCAAGGCGCGCACCGATGCGGCGACTCCGCTCGGTCTCGATGAAGCGATCCGCCGCTTGAACCTGTACGCGGAGGCCGGCGCCGATTGCGTGTTCGCCGATGCGCTCTCGTCGCGCGAGGACATCGCGAAAGTCGCGAAGAGCGTCTCCAAGCCGCTCTCGGTCAACATGGGCCTCGGCATCCGCGCGCGAAAGACCACGCCGCTCATCCCACCGAAGTACTTGCAGGAGCTCGGCGTGGCGCAGATCAGCTATCCGCGCCTGCTGTCCGCCGCGGCGCTGCGCGGCATGATGAACGCGCTCGACGTGTTCAAGACCGACGTGCTCGGGGCGAACAAGTCGGTCGATCGGCCGGATCTGTCGGTCAATTTCGAAGAGCTCAACGATCTCATGGGCATGAAGGCGCTCGATGAGCTCGAGAAGAAATACACGGGCGGTTGAAGTTCAAAAGCAATTAACCGCCAAGGACGCAAAGGACGCAAAGGAAAAACGAATTTGTCATTGCGAGGAGCGCGAGCGACGAAGCAATCCCGGAACGTCCGGATCGTGCGCCACGAGATCGCCGCGGCGCCCTTCGGCGCCTCGCGATGACATTTTTGCTTTCCTTTGCGTCCTTGGCGTCCTTTGCGGTTAAAAAGGTTTTTAGGAGTTAAGCCATGGGCATGACCATCGCGGAAAAGATCCTCGCGAACAAAGGCGGCCGCGACGTCGTGGGGCCGGGGGACATCGTCACGGTCGAAGTCGACACAGTCATACTTTTCGACAACAACTTCATGCCGGCGAACTGGCGCGACATCCTCAAGGTGCGCGACCCCGAGCGCATCGTCGTGGTGCTCGACCATCGCGTGCCGGCGCCGAACGCGATGGCGGCGGGCGCGCACATCACGGGGCGCAAGTTCGCCGAGAAGTTCGGCATCAAGCGCGTGCACGACGTCGGCTACGACCAGGGCATCAGCCATCAGCTCGTCGCCGACCTCGGTTACGGCATTCCCGGCACGGTGCTCGTGTGCAGCGACTCCCACACCTGCAGCGCCGGCGTCTTCAACTGCCTGGCGCGCGGCGTCGGCGGCCCCGACGTCTTCTACTCCGCGATCAAGGGCGAGACGTGGTTCCGTTGCGGTGAGACCGTGCGCTACCAGCTCACCGGCACCCTGCCGAAAGCGGTCACGACCAAGGACGCGTTCCTGCAGATCGCGGGCAAGCACGGCGCGCACGCGACGATGAACGTCGAGTACGGCGGTCCCGGCATGGCGAGCCTGTCCGTCAACGCGCGCAAGACACTGACGACGATGTCGGCCGAGCTCTCGGCCGAGTTCGCGACCTTCGAGCCCGACGACGTGCTGATCGACTGGGTGCGCTCGCGCAGCACCCGCGAGTTCGAGGCGGTGTATCCGGACGCCGACGCGAAGTATCTCGACGTCCGCGAGGTCGATCTCTCGACGCTCGAGCCGCTGGTCGCGTTCCCGGACACGGTCGTGCAGAACTCACGCCCGGTGAAGGACGCCGCCGGCACCAGGATCGACCAGGCGTATCTCGGGAGCTGCGCCAACGGCACGCTCGACGACCTCGAGCTCGCGGCCTCGGTCGTCGCGGGCAAGCGCGTCAGTGCAGGCGTGCGCTTCATCGTGACGCCCGCGTCGCAGCTCGTCTATCGGCAGGCGCTGAAGAGCGGCGCGCTGGAGAAGCTTGCCGACGCCGGCGCGATCGTGGCGCCCCCGACCTGCGGCGCGTGCGGCGGCGGCCACATGGGCGTCATCGGTCCCGACGAAGTCTGTATCACCGCCAGCACGCGCAACTTCAAGGGCCGCATGGGCGACCCGAGCTCCAAGGTGTACATGGGCTCGCCGGCGACCGTCGCGGCTTCGGCGCTGGCGGGTTACATCACCGATCCCCGCGAATTCCTGAACTGAAAAGCAAAGCGTCAACACGGAGGACACGGAGGAACACGGAGGACACGGAGAGAAACGTCATTGCGAGGAGCGCGAGCGACGAAGCAATCCCGGAGCGCCCGTTATCGTGCGTCACGCGATCGCCACGTCGCTTCGCTCCTCGCGATGACCCATTTGCTTCTCCTCCGTGTCCTCCGTGTTAATGCTTTTGATCCTAAGGTTACGACCATGAAATTCACCGCCCGAGTCTGGAAGTTCGGCGACAACATCAACACCGACCTCATCCTGCCGAACGTCGCGTTCTATCTGACGCCCGACGAGCAGCTTCGCTACGTCTTCCGCGCCAATCGTCCGGGCTGGGTCGACGAGATGCGGGCGGGGGATATCCTGATCGGGGGACGTAACTTCGGCATGGGCTCGAGCCGTCCGGCGGCGCGCAACCTGAAGAACCTCGGGCTGTCGTGCCTGGTCGCGGACTCGATCAACGGGCTCTTCTACCGCAACGCGGTCAATTTCGCGTTTCCCGCGATGGAGTGCCCGGGCGTGCCCGACCTCTTCGAAGAAGGCGACGAAGCGCTCGTCGACTTCGACGCGGGCACGGTGACCAACGTGACGCGGGGCAAGTCGCTCCCGGGCCGCACGATACCGCCGCAGCTCCTGCGCATCGTCGACGCCGGCGGGATCTTCCCGCTGCTCGAGCGCGACGGGTGCATCGCGCCCAAGGCCGCTACGTAGGATTTCGCGACAGTAAGCCCACACTTCCGATAATCCCCTACGCTATACTCGCGCGCAACGCTATGGAGGCGCATGGGGCATCCCGAACTCGACGCATTCGGCCAACCACAGCCCGCCGACGGCGGGGAGGCGGCTGACGCGTCCGCGCTTCCCATCGATACGCCCGGTCCCAGCGCCCGTCTGCTCCTCGAGTGCGCCCGCGCATGCATGCGCGCACGCGAGGAGGCCGAGCTCGCGCGCACGATCGAGACCCTGCTCGTCCAGTCCGGCGAATACGCCGCCGCGAGGATCGCGTCCGACGCGGACGGACAGGATGCGGCTTCGAGCGCGCCTGACGCGGTCTCGATCCCGCTGGTCATGGCCGGCCGCGCGTTCGGCCAGCTCGTGGCGCAGCCGGTACGGCCCGCAGGTCCGCTCGAGCTGCGGCGGCTGCAAGACCTCGCGCAGGACGTCGCTTACGCGCTGGGGCGCCTGAAGCGGGCAGCGGCACGGCGCGCGGTCGCGGTGAGCGCGCGCCGGCTGCGCGAGACGTTCGAGCACGCGGCGGTCGGCATCACGCGCATCGACCTCTCCGGGCGCTTCATCGACGTCAATCAGAAGTTCTGCGACATGCTCGGCTACACGCGCGACGAGCTGATCGGGCGCCAGACGATCGACGTGACGGCGCCGGGCGACTACGGCACCGGGGCGGCGTTCCGCGAGCTGGCGAAAGCCGGGCGCGCCACGAGCTCGGTCGTCGAGAAGCGCTACGTGCGCAAGGACGGGACGTACGTGTGGGCCAAACGCACGATGTCCCCCGCCTACGACGAGATCGGCACCGTCGTCGACGTCATCAGCATCGTCGAGGACATCACCGCGCGCAAGACGGCCGAGGAGGCGCTCGCACGCGAGCACATGCTGCTGCGCACGATCATCGACGCGCTGCCGCACTACATCTACGTCAAGGGCGCCGACGGCAGGCTCACGATGGCGAACCGGTCGTGGCTGGCCGCGCGGGGGCTGACGATCGACGAGGCGCGCGGCAAGACGATTTACGATGTCTTTCCGCCGGACCTCGCGGCGAGCCTGGAAGCGCAGGACCGTCCCATACTCGCGCTCGGCCAGTCGATCATCGACCACGAGCAGCACGTGGTCTACACCAAGCCCGACGGCAGCCTGCACGACCGCTGGTCGCTGACGACCAAGGTCCCGCTGCGCGATTCGGCCGGGGCCATCATCGGCGTCGTCGGCATCAGCCGCGACATGACCGAGCGCAAGCTGATCGAGGCGTCGCTCCTGGAAAGCGAGCAGCAACTGCGCGCGATGTTCGAGAACGCCGACGTGGGCATCTCGGTGAGCGGACTCGATCTCAACTACCTGCGCGTGAACGACAAGTACTGCCGCATCGTCGGCTACACGCGCGAAGAGATGCTCGGGATGAGCATCGCCGACGTGAACACGCCGGAGAACCTCGAGGCGCTGAAGGCCTACAGGGACCGCGTGCTGCGCGGCGAGGCGCCCGAGCAGGTGCGCGAGAAACAGCTCGTGCGCAAGGACGGCACGCCGGTCTGGGTCTCGATGGCGACTTCGCTGGTGCGCGCCGCGGACGGCGCGCCGCGCTATTTCATCGCGGTGATCCAGGACATCTCCGAGGCGAAGCGCGCGGCCGAGCTCCTGAAGCGCAGCGAGGAGCAGTTCCGCCGCCTCGCCCATTACGACAGCCTGACGCGGCTGCCGAACCGCGCGCTGTTCTACGACCGCCTGGCGCACGCGCTGGCGCAGGCGCGGCGCAACAAGTGGACGCTCGCGGTGCTCTTCATCGACGTCGACCGCTTCAAGCACGTCAACGACACCTTCGGCCACACCGTGGGCGACCAGTTGCTCAAGATGGTGTCCGAGCGCCTGGCGGCGTGCGTGCGCAGCGACGACACCGTCGGCCGGCTCTCGGGCGACGAGTTCGCGATCGTGCTCTCGCGCGTCGCCGAGGCCGAGGACGCGGCGATCATCGCGCAGAAAGCGGTCGATTCGTTCAACCAGCCTTTCCTGCTCGAAGGCGCCGAGGTCTTCGTCACCGCGAGCATCGGCATCACCGTCTATCCCAACGACGGGGAGGACCAGGACATCCTGATCCGCAACGCGGACGTGGCGATGTACCGCGCCAAGGAGCTCGGCCGCAACAACTTCCAGTTCTATACGAGCGAGCTCAATCGCCGCACGCGGGAGATGATGAGCCTCGAAGCCGAGCTGCGCCGCGCCATCGAGCGCGACGAGTTCGTCCTGCACTACCAGCCCAAGGTGAGCGTGGCGACCGGCCGCATCACCGGCGTCGAAGCGCTGCTGCGCTGGATGCACCCCGAGCGCGGGCTCGTGCCGCCGGGCGATTTCATCCCGCTGCTCGAGGAGACCGGCCTCGTGGTGCAGGCGGGCTCGTGGGTGCTCGACGCGGTATGCCGGCAGATCAAGGCGTGGCAGGCGGCCGGCATAGACCCCGTGCCGGTGGCGATCAACCTCTCGGCACGGCAGTTCGTCGCGCCCGACCTCGCCGGCAGCATCCGGCGCGCGCTGGAGAAGCACGGCGCGGACGCCGCGCTGCTCGAAGTGGAGATCACCGAGAGCGCGATCATGCACAACACCGACGAGGCGATACGCACCCTCGAGTACCTGCAATCGCTCGGCGTGCAGACCGCGGTCGACGATTTCGGCACCGGCTATTCGAGCCTGGGCTATCTCAAGCGTTTCCCGCTGCGCGCGCTGAAGATCGACCGCTCGTTCGTGCGCGACATCACCACCGATCCCGACGACGCGACGATCACCCAGGCGGTGATCTCGATGGCGCACAGCCTCGAGCTCAAGGTCATCGCCGAAGGCGTCGAGACCGAGGCGCAGCTCGAGTTCCTCGAGCGCTACGGCTGCGACGAGGTGCAGGGGTTCATCTACTCCAGGCCGCTGCCGGCGGACGAGTGCGGCGCGCTCATCGCCGACGACCGATCGGCGTAGGCGGTGCCTTACGGCTGCTGCCTAATCGTACTGTGTCATCGCGAGGCTCGCGCAGCGAGCCGTGGCGATCTCGTGGCGCACGAGCCGTCCCGAGCGTCTCGGGATTGCTTCGTCGCCGCGCGCGCGGCTCCTCGCAATGACACAGTAGGACTAGCGGCGAAGCCGCGTAACGCACCACTGAGGCTCAGGTAAACCGAAACACCAAAGACAGCGGCTCCATCCGATCGCGCGGCTTGCGGATGCGCTCCGCCATGGCGAGCGCATACGGCGCGGTTTCTAGCAGTATCGTCATCTCGCGCTCGTTCAGGTTCAGTCCCGCGCGCTTCGCCATCCGCTCGACCAGCGACACGGTCTTCGCGTCGAGGTCGGGCCGCACCGGCTCGTTGCCCGGCGTGACTTTCGGCTGGGGCGTTCCGGGCTCGAGCTTGGGATGGCGCGTGTGCCAGTCGGTCGCCTGCTGGAAGGCGTGACCGGTCTTCAGCACGCGCGCATCGTCGCCCGGACGGCCGATGATCTGCAGCCCGAGCGGCAGCCCGTTCTTCGAGAACCCGCCGCACAGCACGAGCGCGGGATTGCGCGCGACGTTCGACGGCGTGAAGACGTTCGAGCGCTTGTAGAAGTTGACCGTGCGGTGCTCGTCGAGCCGCGGCGCGGGGCCGAAGCCGCACGTGAGGAGCACGTCGTAGCGGTCGTAGAGCGGCTGCATCTCGGCGAGATAGCGCCGGTGCTCGCGCGACGCCTGCACGTAGTCGCTCGCCGTGAAGAGGCACGCCGGCAGCGCGCGGCCGAGGAAGTCGCGGCCGAAATCGCCCGGGCGCGTAACGAGGTTGTCGTAGTGGACGGAGAAGAGCTCGCTCTCGCCGATGATCACCTTGATGTCGAGCCCTTCCATCATCGGCCTCGCGCGCGCGGTCTCCACTTTCGCGCCGAGGTCCGCGAACACGCGGATCGCTTCCTCCATCATCGCGCGCTGGTCGTCGGGGCCGGGGAGGTCCTCCTCCCAGTAATGCCGCAGCACCCCGATGCGCAAGCCCCTGATGTCGCCGCGCAAAGACGCGCGGTAATCGGGGATGGGCTGCTCGATGCTGCCGGGATCGCGGGGGTCGTGCCCGGCGATCGCCTGGAGCAGGATCGCGCAGTCCTCGACGGTGCGCGCCATCGGCCCGCAGTGATCGAAAGTGAACGAGTTGGGAATGACCCCGTAACGGCTGACGAGCCCGTAGGTCGGCATGAAGCCGGTGATGCCGCAGAACGACGCGGGGCCCCGGATGGAGCCTCCGGTGTCCGAGCCCAGCGCCGCGGGAACGAGGCCCGCGGCGAGCGCCGCGCCCGAACCGCTCGACGAGCCGCCGGTGAAGTGCTCGAGGTTCCACGGGTTGCGCGAAGGCGGCCACGGCAGATCGAACGAAGGGCCGCCGTGCGCGAACTCGTGCGTCTGGAGCTTGCCGCACAGCACCGCACCTGCTTCGACGAGCTTCGCCGTCGTCGCGGCATCCTCTTCGGGAACGTTGTCGATCGCGACTTTGGAGCCGCCCGTCGTCGCCGTGCCCTTGGTGTTGTAGATGTCTTTGAGCGCGAACGGCACGCCGTGCAGCGGACCGCGATAGTCGCCTTTCGAGATGTCCTGCTCCGCGCGCCGCGCGGCCCATAGCGCGATGTCGGACGTGCGCGCGATGTAGGCGTCGAGCTGATCGTCGAGCGCGTCGGTGCGGGCGATCAGCCCCTGCGTGAGCTCGACCGGCGAGAGCTTGCGCGCTTTGATGAGGTCGGCCGCCTGTGCGACGGTGAGATAGTGGAGGTCGGCTGTCATGGGAGCGGTCCTGCGGTTGGATGAGCGACGGATAGAATAACCGCAGGAGGACGGCCATGGACAATCCGAAGAGCGCGCAGGCGCCTCACACCCGGCGCTGGACCGAGCAGCGCTGGCTGATCGACAACGTGATCCGCTCGGTCGGCATCGACTGGGACCAGCCGCGCAGCGTCAATTACAACGCGCCCTGCGGTCCCGAGGCCAACGCCGACTTCGCCGGCATCCGCGAGCGCGTGAAGAAGTACGCGGACATCTCGCCGGCGTTCGAAACCGCCGCGCGGCGCCGCGAGGCGAAGGCGCGCGAAGCCGAGCGCGCGGGCGAGCACGTCACCGCGCGCCAAAATTTCTTCATCGCCGCAGTGCAGTACGCCGCGTCGCAGTGGCCGTACGACGAGAACAACGACCGCAACCTGTATCTGAACCAGAAGAAGCGCGAGTGTTACACCTGCTACGCGCACTACGCCGACCGCAAGGTCGAGCAGGCGTGGATCCCGTTCCGCGGCAGCGCGCTGCCGGGCTGGTTCCACCTGCCGCCGGGCTACAGCGGAGGGCGCATCCCGGCCGTCGTCTCGATTCCCGGCATGGACGGCTTCAAGGAAGCGAGCGTGGCGATGTACGGCGACCGCTGGCTGTCGCGCGGCATCGCGGTGCTCTCGGTCGAAGGCCCGGGCCAGTACGAGAGCGCGGTGCTCGGCATCCACGTCTCGATGGAGAGCTGGATCGAGGCGGGGCGCGCGATCATGGAATGGATGCGCGACCGGCCCGAGATCGACCCCGAGCGCATCGGCGTCGTCGGGCAGAGCTTCGGCAGCTTCTTCGCGACGATCTCGTGCGCGTCGGAGCCGCGCTATAGAGCTTGTGCTGTCGCCGCGACGTGCCTGGAGCCGGGTTTCCACACGATCTTCGAGGAAGCGTCGCCGACGTTCAAGCAGCGCTTCATGTACATGTCCGGCTACGGCGACGAAGCGGCGTTCGACGCGTTCGTGAAGACCCTGACGTGGGAAGGCTACGCCGACAGGATCCGCGCGCCCTACCTTTGCATCGCGGGCGAGATGGACGAGCTCTCGCCTTTGGAGCACACCGAGCGCTTCATGCGCACGCTGCAATGTCCGAAGCGCCTCGTCGTGTACCAGGACTGCCGCCATTCGGTCGGCAACGTGCCTTCGACCCATCTCGGACCCACCCCGCCGGTGCTCGCCGCCGACTGCATGGCGGCGCGGCTCGCGGGCAAGCCGTTCGAGAGCGAGCGCTGGTTCGTGCAGTCCAACGGGCAGCTGGCGAAGAGCGCGTTCTAATCTCCATGTCGCCGTCATGGCGATGCGAGCCTAGAGCGAAAGTGCGTTTGACCCCCCTGACCGCGAGGTCTAAAAGCGGTAGTGCAGTTGCGTCATTCCGATCAACTTGCACAGGGGGAAGTCGCGATGAATCCGAAACGCTTCAGATTCGCAAGCATCCTCGCAACCGCATCGCTCGGCCTCGCCGTAACCGCAGGCGTGTCCGCCGACAGCCCGCCCACCGCTGCACAGGTCGCATTCGCCGAGGAGGTGTCCGGTCTGCTGATCAACGAGCTCGTCGCCGCGCTGTTCCAGGAGTTCAACGAGACGACCGCCGCGAACGTCGAGCACGGCAAGCAGGCGATCTCGATCATCTTCGACGACGACAACCGCAACATCCGCCTGATCGGCACGTTCGAGCCGCAGGGCGGCAAGAACAACCTGCCGAGCGACAGCTTCGAGAAAGCGGCGCTGGCCGCGGCGCTCACCGGCGTCGCGCAGACCACGGTGGAGAAGGTGCAGGGGAAGTACGTGTTCCGACAGACCGTTCCGCTCAGCAACACGTTCCATACCGCCTGCGTGCTGTGCCACGCCAACTTCACGCCGGCGTTCTTCGCCGCCAACAGCAACCCGGGGCAGTGGGTGGGAGCGCTGATGGTGAGGGTGCCGATACCGAACAAACCGTGACGGATGAAGCGGTGACGTACGAACGAAACGCCGCGTATGCGGCGTTTTGTTCGTGGTGGCGGGTGAAGCGGTGACGGATTACGGCGTCGCGACCGCTTTTCGTCACCGATTTATCCGTCACCGTTCTATCCGTCACCGCTTCATCCGTCACTTATTCCGGCTTTAGGCCGGCGGCCTTCACCACCTTCCCCCACTTCATCACTTCGCTCTTCACCAGCGCGCTGAATTCCTCCGGCGTGTTGCCGACCGGCTCGGCGCCGCTCGCGTGGAAGAGGTCCCTGACGCCTTTGTCCTGGAGCGCGAAGACGACGCCCTTGTGCAGCTTCGCGACGATCTCGCGCGGCGTGCCGGCGGGCGCCATCAGGCCGTACCACTGCACCGCCTCGTAGCCGGTCACGCCCTGCTCCGCGATCGTCGGCACGTCGGGCGCGGCGTCGGACCGCTTCGCGCTCGTGACGCCGTAGGCGCGCAGCCTGCCCGCTTTGGTCTGCGCCGTGCCGGTGATCATGTTGGTGACCATGAACGGAACGTAACCCGCGGCGACGTCGGCGACGGCCTGCGACGCGCCCTTGTAAGGCACGTGGACCATCTTGAGGCCCGTCATGCTGAGAAACATCTCCATGCACAGGTGCAGGTTGGAGCCCGTTCCCGCCGACGCGAACGAGAGCTGCCCGGGCCGCGCCTTCGCGAACGCGATCAGCTCCTTCACGTTCTTGGGCTGGAGCGACGGATGGCCCACGAGCATGTTCGGCAGGCGCACGAACAGCGAGACCGGCGAGAAGTCCTTCACCGGGTCGAAGGAGAGGTTGCGCGTCATCGACGGCTGTATCGTCATCGAGCTGATCGCGGCCAGCAGCGTGTAGCCGTCCGGAGGCGACTTCGCCACCATCTCGGTGCCGATGATCGAGCCTGCGCCGGCCCGGTTGTCGACCACGATGCGCTGCCCGAGCGATTCGCCGAGCTTTCCCACGACGATGCGCGTGCTCGAGTCGGTGCCGCCGCCCGCGACGGACGGCACGATCACACGTATCGGCTTGTTCGGATAATCCTGCTGCGCGTGCGCGACGCTCGCGCATGCGAGCGCGAGCGCGGCGGCGATGCATCGGCCCATCGTCGTTCCTCCCCGATTGTTTCGTCGTAACATACACCTAAACAATCGATCGACCACGGAGTCCGCATGCCCAAGCTCACCCTGGCCCAGGCCAACAGGATCATCGAAGGCGCTTTCGCCAAAGGCCGCGAGATGAAGATCAAGCCGCTCGGCATCGTCGTGCTCGACGATGCGGGCCACGTCGTGTCCGCGCAGCGCGAGGACGGCGCGAGCATGTTCCGGCTCGACGTCGCCAAGGGCAAAGCGTGGGCGGCGGTCGCGATGGGTGCTTCAAGCCGCGCGCTATGGAAGCGCTCGAAGGACAACCCCAGCTTCTTCGTGACCCTCGCGGCGACCGCCGAAGGCAAGTTCCTGCCGCAGACCGGCGCCGCGCTCATCCGCGACAAGGACGGCGCCATCCTCGGCGCCGCCGGCGGCAGCGGCGGCACGGGGGACGAGGACGAGGCGTGCTGTGTTTACGGCATCGAGCAGGCGGGGCTGGTGGCTGACGCGAAGGAGTGATGAGGTAGACGTGAGGAGGTAGAGGTGAGTTCTCACCTTCATCTCATCACCTTCATCTCATCACCTTCACCTCATCACTCCTTCTTCGCCAACCCCAGCTCATTGAGTATCCCGCCGAGCAGCGCAAACTCGCGATCGAGATGCTTGCGAGTCTCGGCTGACAGCAGGTAATCCGCGTTCCAGAAATTCTGCTCGGTGTCCTTGCGCCATTCCTCGCTCTGCGCGAGCTTGGCGAACACCGAGTCCCAGTAAGCGACTTCGGGCGCTTTCATGCCGCGCGGGCCCATGAAGCCGCGCCACGTGAAGAACACCGCGTCGTAGCCCTGTTCCTTCATCGTCACGAGCTCGGCGAGGGCGCCCGGCTGGCGCTGCGGCGCCGAGACGCCGAGGATCTTCACCCGGCCGTCCTTCTGCATGGGCAGCATGCTGCGCGGCGCGGCGACGTACACGTCGACGTGGCCGCCGAGCATCGCGGTCATGGCCGGGCCGCCGCCGGGATACACCACCGCTTTCGCGACCTTGGGATCGACGCCGATCGACTTGAGGTACATCGAGAGCACGATGTGATTGTGGTTGCCGCGCGCGGTCGCGAAGGCGAAGCTCACCGACTGCGAGTCCTTTTTCAGCCTCGCGGTCAGCTCCTTCATCGACGCGATCGGCGAGTCCGCCTTGACGGCGAACACCACGTACTCGCGCGCGAGGATGTTGAGCGGCGTGAAGTCGGTGTAGGTGAGCGGGCTCGTGCCCATGATCCTGTTGCCGATCACGGTCGGCGAATAGGTCGCGATGTAGTGGCCGTCGCCGGCGTGCTGGTTGAGGTACGCCCAGCCCACCGTGTTGCCGCCCCCCGGCTTGTTGACGACCGTGCTCGACGGTACCAGCCCTTTGCCCTGGAAGATGTTCTGCACCAGGCGCGCCATCACGTCGGGGGCGCCGCCCGGCGCGGAGCCGACGACGATCTCGACCGGCTTGGTGGGTTTCCACGTCTGCGCCAGCGCGGCGGGCGCGCAGGCGAGCGCGGCCAGCGCCGCGAAGGTCCATGCTCTCATCGTTTCCTCCTTTGTCGACTGCGTTGTCTGCGTCTTCCTGCGCTTTACGGAAATGCTACTACACGGGCCGCAGCGAACGCATAATCTCGCTTTCGTCCGTCACTCGCACAGCACTCAACCATCATGCCTCTCTATCCTCCCGCCACCGTCGGCATGGCTCTCGCCGACGTCGATACGCCCGCGCTCGTGCTCGATCTCGACGCTTTCGAGCGCAACCTCAAACGCCTGCACGATTCGCTCGGCAACCGCGCGATCTCGGTCCGGCCGCACGCCAAGAGCCACAAGTGCCCGCAGATCGCGCTGCGCCAGATGGCGCTCGGCGCGGTCGGGGTGTGCTGCCAGAAAGTGAGCGAGGCCGAGGCGATGGTCGAAGGCGGCGTTCCCGACGTGCTCGTCGCGAACGAAGTGGTCGGCGCCGCCAAGGTCAGGCGTCTCGCGGCCCTCGCGAAGCAGGCGCGCGTCGCGGTGTGCGTCGACGATTCGGGCAACGTGAAGTCGCTCGCGGCGGCTGCGAGCGAAGCCGGCGTCAGGCTCGACGTGCTGGTGGAGATCAACGTCGGCGCCAACCGCTGCGGCGTCGAGCCCGGCGAGCCTGCCGTCGCCCTCGCGCGCGAGATCGTGTCGCACCCGAGCCTGCGCTTCGCGGGGCTGCAGGCGTACCAGGGCTCGGCGCAGCACCTGCGCAAGGTCGAAGAGCGCCGTGCCGCGATCGAAGCCGCGGCGGGTCACGTCAAGCGCACGCGCGCGATGCTCGCCGCGGCGGGGATCGAATGCCCGAAAGCGACCGGCGCCGGCACCGGCACTTATCTCTTCGAAGCCACGAGCGGGGTGTACGACGAGCTCCAGGCGGGCTCGTACATCTTCATGGACGCCGACTACGCGCGCAACGACTGGACCGAGAGCGGCATCCCGCGCTTCGAGCACAGCCTCTTCGTGTGGGCGACGGTCATGAGCCGCAACGCCGAGCGCGCGATCGTCGATGCGGGGCTGAAGGCGTCGAGCGTCGACTCCGGCATGCCGCGCCTTGCCGACGGCGGGCCGGCGGAATACATCAAGGCCTCCGACGAGCACGGCGTCATCCAGTTGAACGGCGCGAGCGGTTACGCGATCGGCGACAAGCTCAAGCTCATCCCCGGCCACTGCGATCCGACGGTCAACCTCTACGATCACTACATCTGCGTGCGCAACGGCCGCGTCGAGGCCCTCTGGCCGATCACCGCGAGAGGGGCGGTGTGGTGATGCGAAAGGCGTGAACGGGTGAACGAGTGGAGGTCGGCGGACATTCCCCGGACCATCCCCTCCCCCTCAGGGGGAGGGTTAGGTTGGGGGTGGGTTTACCCGTTCACCTATTCACCGGTTCACCTGTTCACGCAGTAGTTCCGCAACAGGCATAGACGACGCGCAATGGCGAACGTCATCGAACGGGTTGGTTTCATCGGCCTCGGCAACATGGGCTCGCCCATGGCGGGTCATCTCGTGAAAGCCGGTTTCGACGTCGCCGTCTACGACATCAAGGCCGAGAGCGTCGAGGTCTTCGTCGGCCGCAACGGCGGCCGCGGCGCCGCGTCGATCGCCGAAGCAGCGCGCGGCGCGCAGGCGGTGATCACGATGCTCCCGAACGATGCCGTCGTGCGCGAGGTCATCCTCGGCGAAGGCGGCGCGGCCGAAGTGCTCGCGCGCGGCGCGGTCGTCGTCGACATGAGCACCAGCGACCCGACGGCGACACGCTCGCTGGCGGAAGCGCTGGCGTTGCACGGCCTGCACGTCGTCGACGCGCCGGTCATGGGCGGCGTGGTGTTCGCCAAGGACGCGACGCTCGACATCATGGCCGGCGGCGACGCGGCGGTCATCGAGCGCTGCCGCCCCCTCTTCGACACGATGGGCCGCAGCGTCAGGGTGTGCGGCCCCGTCGGCAGCGGGCACGCGCTCAAGGCGCTGGCGAACTACATCAACGCGTGCGCGCTCGCGAACTGCCTCGAGGCGATGACGATCGGGAAAAAGCTCGGTCTCGACGCGAAGCTCATGGCCGAAGCGCTGGTCGCGCTGTGCGCGGGCCGCAACCACGCAATCGAGAAGAAGATCGTGCCGCACGTGCTGACGCGCGAGCACGGCACCGGCATGGCGCTCGGCTTCATCGCCAAGGACGTCAGGATCGCGCGCGACATGGCGCACGCGGCCGATGCGTACGCGCCGCTGGCGGACAAGGTAGCGGAGCTGTGGACGACCGCCGCCGAAAAGCTCGGCGGCGGTGCGGATCAGACGGAGATCGTGCGCCTGTGGGAAGAGGCTACCGGAGTGAAGCTCTGACGTAGGGTGCGCGCGAGCGCACCGCGCCTTTGTCGGTGCGTTACCACGCACCCTACGCAGTGTTTTAAGCCGCGGCCGTTTCTTTCCGCAGTCCCGGCATCTCGAATCCCAGCCCTTCGAGATCGTTGATCACCTTCTGCGCCTGCTCCTGCGTGAGCTCGGTGAGCGGCGGACGCACCTGCGCCCACTGCGCATCGCCCGAGTAATGCGCGACGACCGCCTTGAGCGCCGGGATCATGATGTACTGACCGGTCGCCTTGCGGATCGCGTTGAGCTGCTCCTGCTGCTTGTCCGCGTCCGCGTTCTTCCACTCGCGGTAGAGCTTGGCGATCATCGCGGGGTTCACGTTCGCGGTCGCCGAGATGCAGCCCGCGCCCCCTTCGCGCATGTTCGCGAGCAGGAACGATTCGCTGCCGACGAAGACGTCGAAGCCCTGCCTGGCGAACGCATCGAGGAATTTCTTGGTGTTGTTCCAGTCGCCCGAGCTGTCCTTCATGCCGGCGACGGCCGTCGGATAGGCCTTGAGCAGACGCTCGACGAGCTTGGGCGTGATGCCGACCACCGCGACCGGCGGGATGTGATAGAGGTAGATGCGCAGGCGCGAGTCGCCGACGCGCTCGATCACTTCGGCGAAGCTCCTGAACAGACCGTCCTCGCTCACGTCCTTGTAGTAGAACGGCGGCAGCATCAGCACGCCGGCGCAGCCCGCTTTCACCGCGTGCTCGGTGAGACGCACCGTGTCGGTCAGCGCGCAGCAGCCGGTGCCCGGCATCATGCGCGACGGGTCCACGTCCGCCGCGAGCAGCGAATCGAGCAGCGCGATGCGCTCGTTCACCGACAGCGAGTTCGCTTCGCTGTTGGTGCCGAAGACCGCGAGACCGCAGTCCTGCGTCAGCAGCCATTGGCACTGCGCGACGAAGCGATCGGCGTCCGGCGAAAGATCTTCGTTGAACGGAGTGATGACGGGCGAGAGCAAGCCTTTGATGCGTTCTGTCTGGCTCATGAAATAGTCCTCGAAGTGCCGGGAAGGATTGCGCGAATCGAGTGCGCGCGGACAGGGCGCCGTCCGCGGGACGGCGAACGGTTGCGAGGATAGCACAGGGGAAATGGCCCCCCAACCAGCCCCTATAATCCCGCGGCCGGTTGAACCGTCATTCCCGCGTAGGCGGGAATCCATTTTTTGGTTCGGAGTGCACGATGAAATTTGCATTGGCGTTGATCGCGGGTTTGTCGGCGGCAGGCGCAGCGACCGCGGCCGAGATCACCGTATTGAGCGGCGGCGCGATCGAGCCGGGCCTGCATGCGGCCTCGCACGCGTTCGAGAAGGAGACGGGGCATCACGTGAAGATCACGTTCAACACCGCCCCCCAGATCGCCAAGCGCGTCGCGGCGGGCGACGTGTTCGACGTGATCATCTCGCCGCCGGCGGGTATCGAGCGCTTCGCGAAGGAAGGCAAGGTCGGCGAGGGCGACCGCGTCAACGTCGGCAAGGTCGGCCTCGGCGTCGTCGTGCGGCCCGGCGCCCCGGCGCCGGACATCGCGTCGGTGGACGGCCTGAAGAAGTCGATCCTCGAAGCGGATTCGCTGACCTTCAACCGCGCGTCGACCGGCCTCTACTTCGAGAACCTGCTCAGGAAGTGGGGCATCTACGAGGAAGTGGAGAAGAAGACCAAGCGCTACCCCGACGGCGCGTCGGTGATGGAGCACACGCTCAAGGGCAAGGGCACGGAGATCGGCTTCGGCGCGATCACCGAGATCCTGCTCTACAAGGAGAAAGGGCTGCGTTACGTCGGGCCGATCCCGGCGGAGGTGCAGAACTATACGAGCTATGTCGCCACGCCGATGACCGGCGGCAAACAGCACGACGTCGCGAAGCAATACGTGCAGTTTCTCGGCAGTCCGGCCGGGAAGAAGCTCTTCGTGGCGGCGGGGATCGAGTAACCGCTGTCAAACGTGAAACGTGAAACGTGAAACGCGGGCGCACCGCTTATCTACGTTTCCCGTTTCACATTTCACCGTCCCTCAAACTCGAGCACGTCGAAGCCGGTATACCGGTCGACGATATAGACCAGGCCGCGGTCGTCCACATCGACGTCGTTCGTCTGCGGCGCGACGCGGCCGGCGGCGGGCTCGGGGATGAACCAGCCCACTTCCTGCGGCGCGCTCGGGTCGGCGACGTCGACGATGCGCAGGCCGCCGGCGAACCACGCGCAGTACACGAGCGTGTCGCCGCCTTTCATGTGCTCCTGGAACTGGTGCGCGCCGAAGCGCCCCGGCGCCGCCCGGCTCCACGGTGAATCGAGCTCGCTCACTTCGAAAGTCGCGAGCGGCTTGATGTCCGAAGGATCGGTGATATCGAAGGTGTGCAGCGGCGCGTGCGACCGGCCTCGCCTGCGCGCCATCTCCTCCGCGCTGTGGGCGTGGTCCTCTTCGTCGATCGCGATCGCGATCGTCCGCCCGTCGATCTTTTTCGGCAGCTCCATGAAGGTGTGCGAAGGCTCGGGGAAAGGCGGGTGGTAGTTGTAGGCGCCGATCGTCTTCGGCTTGCGGATGTCGGAGACGTCGACGATGCGCACGCCGCCGTGCCAGCAGCCCGCATACAGCCGGTCGCCCACACGTAACGTGTGGTGCAGCCGATGCTGGCGGCCGGGCCAGGTCTTCTTCTCACCGCCGGCGACGTGTTGTCCGGGGATCCACCACTTCGAGACTTCCTCGGGCTTTGCGGGATTCCTGAGGTCGTAGATGCGTAGGATGTTGCCGACGTAGCCTTCGGCCTCGGTCGAGATGTACGCGTAGTTCGCGTCCATGTCGAAGCGATGCACGCCGATGCCCCACGTCTTCTCGAAGTGGATGAGCTTCGGGTTGGCGCGGTCCTTCACGTCGTAGATCTTGAAGCCGCCGTTGCGGTACGGGTTCTTCTCCTGCGCCTCGACCGCCGGAATGTCGGATTCCTGCACGCCGAGCTTCTGCGCGAGCTCCGCATGCGTCGGCGGCCGGCCGAGCGAGGCCGTCAGCTCGGTGCGCAGCTTCGGCAGCTCGTCCGCCTTGCGGCCGATGCCCGTCATGTTGCGCTCGCTGTTGACGATCATGATGTCGCCGACACAGCGCGCCTTGTGGCTGTGCGAGTCGGGATCGTCGAGCGTGATCTGGGAGACGATCTTCGGGTTCTTGGGATCGGACACGTCGAGGATGCTCGTGCCGAGCTGCTGCTTGTTCGGGATGTGGCCGATGTACGCGTACTTGCCCTCGACCAACACCTGGCCGGCGCCGGGAAGCTCGAGGCGCGAGAGTCTCGTCACGTTGTGCGAGAGCCTGGGATTCTTTTGGGGCTGGTCCATGCGTTGTTCCTCCTTGGGCGTGGAATAGTGACATGCGCGCGCTTTGCGGCACAATAAGTCCAGAACCATAACGTCGAGGAGATCCCGTGATAGCCGTCGCACGTGCAGGTTGTTGTCTCGCGCTGGCCGCGCTCGCGGCCGCTGCGCAGGCCCAGGAATACCCGGCCAAACCCATCCGCATGGTGGCGCCGTTCGCGCCGGGCGGAGCGACCGATCTCCTGGCGCGGGTGATCGGCCACAAGATGACCGAGCGCTTTGGCCAGTCGGTCGTCATCGACAACCGCACCGGCGCCGGCGGCAACATCGGTGCGGAGCTCGTCGCGAAAGCGCCGCCCGACGGGTACACGCTGCTCCTCGGCGGCGTGCCGCACGCGATCGGCATGAGCCTTTACAAAAAGCTCGGCTACGACCTCGTCCGGGATCTCGCGCCGGTGGCGATGATCGCCACGTTTCCGAGCGCGATCGTGCTGCATCCCTCGCTTCCCGTGAAATCGGTGAAGGATCTCATCGCGCTCGCGCGCACGCAGCCTGGGCAGCTCAACTTCGGCTCGGCGGGCAACGGCTCGCCCAACCATCTCGCGCTCGAGCTTTTCAAGACGATGGCGCACGTGAAGATGACGCACGTCCCGTATAAGGGCACGGGGCAGATGGTGATCGACCTCGTCGCGGGGCAGGTCCAGCTCGCGTCGATGGGTTTCCCGGCCGCGCTGTCGAACGTGAAGGCGGGGAAGCTTCGCGTCATCGCGGTGACCAGCGCCGCGCGCTCGCCGCTCCTGCCCGACGTGCCGACCGTTGCCGAGACCGGCCTGCCCGGATTCGACGTGACCTCGTGGTACGGCGTCTTCGCGCCCGCGGCGCTGTCCGCGGACATCACGGGCAAGCTCAACGCCGAGATCGCGACGATGGTCGTCGCACCCGACGTGAAAGAGCGCCTCGCGCAGCTCGGCGCTGAGCCGGCGAAGATGTCGCCCGATGAATTCGGCCGCTACGTCAAAGCCGAAGTCGCGCGCTGGGCCAGGGTGGTGAAAGACTCCGGCGCGCGCCTCGATTAAATGGGGTCAGGTCCACATTTCGCGGAAATGTGGACCTGACCCCGATTTCACGCTTTTCCGAGGAGATGCCGCAGCCCCATCACGCAGACGCCCAGCCCCACCGCCATCGTCAGCCCGCTGACGATCAGCCGCCGGCGCTGAGCGCGCTCCAGCGTGGTGATCTCGATCTGCTGCGGATTGCGCGTGTCGTAGACCAGCCGCACGGTATCGGCGGGCTTGACGTTGTGGTGCTCGTCGGAGCGCACCACGACCTCCTTGCCGTCGACCGTGAAGCGCACCACCGGGTGCGTGCGGCCTTTCGGTGTCGCGCTTTCCTGCAGCACTTCGATGACCACGGCCTCGGTCTCGCGCGCGTGATCGAGGAAGCGGCCCATGTGGAACCAGGTGTAGACGCCGATCGCGACGAAGAGCAGCCCCACCGCGACGGTCGCGAAGTTTCCGGGATGTCTCGCCATCGCCTAACGCTCGTGAAAGAGCGGCGCGCTGAAGCGCACGCGCACGATCCGCAACTGCGCCGCGACCGTGCCTTCGAGGTCGCCGAGGACGCGATTCTGCCCCAGCCTGAAATTCGTGAGCACGTTCGCCGAGCGGCCGATCGAGTGCGGACCGAGCGTCTCGGGCGAGCCCGTGCGCGGATCGAGCACCCTGAGGACGATGTCGCCGCGGCCTTCGGGATCGAAGCGCAGCAGCAGCCCCCGCACCTTGTTGTCCAGCGCGAGCGTTTCGATGGCGAGCGGCGACGTGCCCGCGATGCTTTCCTGCGGCACTTCGCGGTCGACGACGGCGATGCGGATCTCAGGGCCGCGCAGATGCGCGTAAGCGTGCGTGAGCGGCAGCCTCTCGGCGCCGACGACGATCGAGCCGCTCGCGACGCCGGGATCGATGGCCTGAGCCGGAAACGGGATGGCGAGAGCCGCGAGCGCGAGCAGCCCGGGCATGAAACGAAGCATTGGCGCCCTCCGGGCGTGGCGAAAGAGCGCCAATTAGACAGCGGCTCGCCGCCGCTGTCATGCATTACCGCTCGGCAACCCGGATGCGGTTCTCGACGTCCTCGACGCCGGGGCAACTCGCCGCGATGTCTTCGATGTCGTGCTTCATGCGGCGCAGGCGCACCGTGCCTTCGAGATGCACCACCGCGTCGCGCACGTGGACTTCGACGTCGCCGACGTCGAGGCCGGGGTCGGCCCACAGCCGTTCGCAGATGTCCTCGCGGATGCGCTCGTCGGTGCGCCGATAGTTCTTCGGCCCTTTCCTGAAGCCGAGCCTGACCGCGAGATCGTTGAAGAGGCCGCTGCGATGCGTGTCGTGCTGGCCTTCGGCGGCTTCGTCCATGTCGATCGGCGCACGCTCGCGCCACTGACTGCGTCCGCCGCCTTCCGGGTTGGTCCACGAAACGCCTGCACCGTCCTGCCAGCCGCGCTCGCCGCCGTACGTATCGCGGCGTGTCATGCGCAATGCCATGTCGTCGCTCCTTCGGATTCCTGAACGATGGAATCCGCTGCAACGCCCATGCCGTACGCGTTGCTGCATCAAGGCGCCGTGTTCGAACTTTCCCCCAGCGCAAGCTGCATGTGGATGACGTCGATCCAGCGGTCCTGCTTGTAGCCGATCGCGCGGTGAGTGCCGACCATCCTGAAACCGAGGCGCTCGTGGAGGGCGATCGACGCGATGTTGCCGCTGCCGCCGATGACCGCGAGCATCTGGCGGTAACCCGCACGGGTGCAGCGATCGATCACCTCGCGCATGATCGTGCTGCCGATACCCGAGCCTATCGTGCCGGGCGCCACGTAGACCGAGTTCTCGATCGTGTAGCGGTACGCCGAGCGCGTGCGGTACGGCGACGCGTACGCATAGCCGAGCAGCGCCCCGTGCGCATCGGTCGCCACGATCCACGGCAGCCCGGCGTCCTGCACCGCCTTGATGCGCTTGGCGATCTCGGCGCGGCCGGGCGGGGTCTCCTCGAACGTCGCGCTCGAGGTCTCCACGTAATACGCGTAGAGCGCTGCGATCGCTTTCGCGTCGCGGCGCTCGGCGTCGCGACACGTTACTTCCGGTAATACTCGCGGGTTGTTTCCCATGCGATTTCCTGCACCTTCCGCCCTTGCTTCACTCCGCCTTGATGCCGGCCATCTTCACCACGTCACCCCATTTTTTGAGCTCCGAGCGGATGTACGCGGTGAACTCCTCCGGCGTCGAAGACTGCGGGATCGTGCCCTCGGCGAGCATGCGGTCGGCGACCTCCCTCTGCTTCAGCACTTCGGCGATGTCGCGGTTCAGGCGCTGCACGATCGCCGCAGGCATGTGCGCCGGTCCGATCATGCCGCCCCACGAGTATGCCTCGAAGCCGGGCAGGCCCGCTTCGGCGACCGTCGGGAACTCGGGCAGCGAGGGCACGCGCTTCGCGTTGCCGACGCCGAGCGCGCGCACGCGCCCGGCCTTCACGTGCGGCAGGATCGTCGGGATGCTGCTCCAGGTGAGCTGCGCTTCGCCCGACAGCACCGCGACCACCGCCGGCGCGGTGCCTTTGTAAGGCACGTGCAGGATCTTCACCTTGCCCATCGAGCTGAAGAGCTCCGCGGCGAGGTGCGCCGAGTTGCCCGCGCCCGGCGACGAATACGAGATCTGTCCGGGTTTCGAGCGCGCGAGCGCGAGCAGCTCCTTCACGTTCTTCACCGGCAACGAAGGATGCGAGACGAGCAGCAGCGGGAAGTTCACCATCATCGAGATGTGCGTGAAGTCGCGCAGCACGTCGTGAGGCAGCTTGGCGTAGATGAAGGGGTTCACCGCGAGCGGGCCGGCGGACGCCGCGCCGATCGTATAGCCGTCCGGCGGCGCGCTCTTCAGCGCTTCGAGGCCGACGATGCCGTTGGCGCCCGAGCGGTTGTCGATCGCGACCTGCTGGCCGAGCTTCTTCGACAGCTCCTGCCCGACGATGCGGCCCATGAAGTCGACGCCGCCGCCGGCCGGGAAAGGCACGATGAGGCGGATCGGCTTGACGGGATAGTTCTGAGCGAGCGTTACAGAGGGTAACAGCGAGGCCGCGAGGGCCAGCAACAGCGATGTCTTGCGCATTTATGGTTTCTCCTCCGGGGGAGAAAGTTCGCCGAAAAGACATCGCAGTGTCAATAAACCCACCCCCACCCTAACCCTCCCCCTGAGGGGGAGGGAATGCGATGCTGGTCCCCCTGAGGGGGCAGGGAATGCGATGCTGGTCCCCCTGAGGGGAGGGAATGCGATGCTGGTCCCCCTGAGGGGGATGATCGCGCTGAGCGGTGAGGGAATGTTTTGCTCCTTCCCCCTCAGGGGGAAGGCCGGGATGGGGGTGGGTTTCTGCTCCATCCCTCCCCGCTGCGGCGGAAAGTCTCGCTCGTCGAGAGCTCGAACTCGCCGACGCCTTCCCGCCACGAGTAGCGGTCGACCGTCACCTCGTCCGGCGACACGCGCAGCGCGTTGAACGAGTTCGCCTCGCCGCGTCCGCGCGTCGAGGTCGCGGTGCCCGCCTGCACGACGAGCGCGGCGTAGCCGTCGATCTTGTAGCGCTCGGTGGTGTCGCCGGCGTGGCTCACGTGCACGTGGCCCGCCAGCAGCACGTCGGCGCCGCAGCGCGAGAACATGTGCATCGCCCTGTTCGCATGGCCGACGATGTCGTCGTCGTCCATGTGCTCGGGCAGATCGAACGGGTGGTGCGACACCACGACCTTGGCGATGCTCTCCGGCAGCGCGCAGAGCTTGGCGCGGACGGCTTCGACCTGCTCCTCGTTGACGCGCCCGCCTTTGAACACCAGCGAGCGCGCGGTGTTGATGCCGACGACGACCATCTCTTCGTCGCGATAAGTCGGCTCGAGATCGTCCGAGATGAAGCGCTGATACTTCGACAGCGGCGTGAAGAAGCGCTGGAACAGGTTGTAGAGCGGCACGTCGTGGTTGCCCGGCACGACGATCCTGGCGCCCGGCAGCGAATCGAGAAAGCGACGCGCCTCGCGGAACTGGTCGGGTTTCGCGCGCTGGGTGAGATCGCCGGAGACGACGGTCACGTGCGGCGCGAGCGCGTGCACGCGGCGGCGCAGCGGCTCGATCAGCGCCCTGTCGACGCGGCCGAAATGCAGGTCGGACATGTGGACGATCGTGCGCATGCGTCGTCAGCTCGCCGGCGCCGGTTGCGGAACGAACACGCGCAGCGCGCCCGGCCGGATGCGGTATTCGAGCGGCGTCGGCATGGTCAGCACCTCGCCGTCGGTCGCGACGTGGAGGGCGCGCCGGCGCGTCTCGACCACGATGCTCTGCGCGGTCAGCGCCTCGAAATCGCTCGCCTGCTTCAGCCGGTGGAAGAGGGCGCGCAGCGCGAGCACGATGAGCCCGAGCCGGCCGCGCCGATGGCTCACGTACAGGCTGAGCGTGCCGGTATCGAGGCGCTCGCGCTTGCCGATGCTGAAACCCTCCATCACGTACTCGTTGTTGCCGATGAAGACGAAGGTCGTGCGAACCGCCGATTCGGCGTCGTCGAGCTTGAGCCGCAGGGTCATGAAAGCGTTCCGGCGCAGCGACATCAGCGTCGCCCAGACGAGCGCGGGCCATTTGCCGCGCCCCAGCCGCCGTTGCTGGGTTTCGCGATGGCGCACGATCTGCGGATAGATCCCGAGGCTCGAATTATTGATGAAGACCTGGCCGTTGACGTCGCCGACGTCGACGTCGGCGGTGTGGCCCGCGGCGATCGTCGCGACTGCGCCGTCGACGTCGAGCGGGATGCCGAGGTCCTTGGCGAAATGGTTCAGGGTGCCCATCGGCAGCACGCCCATCGCGATGCCGGTGCCCGCGACCGCCGACGCGACCGCGTTGAGCGTACCGTCCCCGCCCGCGGCGACGATCGCGTGCGGCTTCGAAGCCGCGATGCGCTGTGCGAGGTCGCACAGCTCCGGTCCGGTCGCGGCGTGCACGCGCGCCTGCACGCCGTGCCTGGCGAACGCGGCTTCGAGCGCGCCGTCGGCATCGGCGCTCTGCGCCGTGCCCGCGCTGCCGTTCACGATGATCGGCAGCGCGGCGTCAGGCATGGCCGTTCGAGGGACGCACGCGGGTCGCGACGAGCAGCGCCGCGGCGAGCCACGCGAGGCTCCACGCACACGCGGCCAGCACGTCGCTCACGTAGTGCACGCCGAGGTAGACGCGCGAGAACGCGACGAGCGCGACGAGCCCCAGCCACGCAGCCGTCACGGCGGCGCGCGCGCGATGGCTAGCCGTGCGCGTCATCGCGTAAGCCGCGAGCACGCCCCAGAAGAGCGTCGCGCCGGCGGCGTGGCCGCTGGGAAAACTGTAGCTTGCGAGCGTCATGGCCGCGTCGCCCGGAACCGGCCGCGCCCGCCGGAACACCAGCTTCAGCGCGAAGTTGAGCGCAAGGCCGACCGGCACCGCGAGCGCGAGCGCCGTCACCCACCGATAAAGGCGGCGCCGGTAGCAGTAGGAGCCCGCGATCGAAGCGTAGACGCACAGCGCAAACGGTGCATGAGCGTGGGTGACGCCGAGCATGAGCAAGGTGAGTGCCGGGGTGCGGTGGGCCAGCACCCACCGGGCGGCCGCCGCGTCGAGCGCGACCAGCGGATCGCCCGCGGCGATGTTCGCCGCGATCAGCGCGAAGAGGCACAGAGCGCCGGCGATCGCACCGAGCGCGAGGCGTTTCCAGACCGGCATAAGACGAGCGTAGCGCATCGAACACCGGCATACTTCAGCGCAAAACGTGCCGCCGTGGAGGGATCGTCGATGAAGGGCTGCTGGATTTACGGGATTGCCGCGATGGCGGCCACAGCGTCGGCGCCGGCCGCGTATCCCGAGAGGCCGATCCGGCTGATCATCTCGTCCGCTCCGGGCGCGTCCTCCGACGTCGTTTCGCGCATCCTCGTGGCCGAGCTGACGAAACAGATGGGCCAGCAGATCATCGTCGACAACCGCCCCGGCGGCGCCCAGACCATCGGTACGCAGATGATCGTTCGCGCCAACCCCGACGGCTACACGATCGGCTACGCGAACGTCGTCACGCTTGCGATCAACAAGTCGCTCCTGGCCGCGCAGCCTTACGATCCCGACCGCGACCTCGCACTCGTCGTGCACTTCCTCTCGACGTACAACCTCCTCGCGGTGAGCCCGGCACTGCCGGTGAAGTCGGTGAAGGAGCTCGTCGCCTACGCTTTGCAGAACCCCGGCAAGCTTACCAACGCCTCCAGCGGCAACGGCACGACCGGCCACCTCGGCGGGGAGCTCTTCAAAATGATGACGGGAACACGGATCGTGCACGTGCCGTACAAGGGCAGCGTGCAGGCCATTCCCGATCTCATGACGGGGCAGGTGCAGGTGATATTCGACAACCTCACGTCGATTTCACCGCACGTGCGTGCAGGCAAGGTGCGCGGGCTGGGGGTTTCCAGCCTCAAGCGCTCGCCGATCTTCCCCGACATCCCGACGATCTCGGAAGCGGGCGTTCCCGGCTACGAGACCAACTCGTGGGGCGGGCTCGTGGTGCCGGCGGCGACGCCGCGCGCCATCGTCACGAAGCTCAATGCCGAGGTGAATACCGCTTTGCGCGCGCCGGCGCTGCGCAGCCGCTTCGCGGAGATCGAAGCCGAAGCCGTCGGCGGCACCCCTGACCAGTTCGCGGCGTACGTGAAGAAAGAAGCCGTGAAATGGGCGCAGGTCGTGAAGAAGTCCGGCGCCAGGCTGGACTGACTAAATCCGGGTCAGAGTCGATTTCGGCAAGGGTTGGAAATGTGACTCCGACCCGGATTTTTAATGCGGTCAGGCGCCTTTCGGATTGGGGCCGTATTCGTTGCTGCCGGGCTGGCTGTCCTGCACGAAGAAGTAGATCAGGACGACGATGCCGATGAGCGGGACGAAGCTGATGAGCAGCCACCACCCCGAGCGTCCGATGTCGTGCAGGCGGCGGATACCGACGCCGATGCCGGGCAGGAGCACCGCAAGCGCGTAGATCATTCCGAGCAGCGGGAAGATGAAGTGCAGCACCAGGGATACGATGAAGTTGACCAGCGTGAATACCCAGAATTCTTCGCGAGCCGAACGCCCTTCGAATACGGCATACTTCTTCAGGACTTCGACGTACCAGTTCCAGTTCATGTTTTTCTCCCCTTTTGAGAATCGGACGGTGCGCCCGGAGTATACGCGGCTGCCGTCGCCGACGATGTTTCAGGGAGGTAACCGATGGCGTCTATGTCTGCGTGGTTGCGCGGTGGGCTCGTCGTTCTGGCCTCGGCGCTTGCCGCACCCGCTTCGAGCGCGGCTTATCCCGAGCGTCCGATCCGCCTCATCATCTCGTCGGCCGCGGGCGGATCGCCCGACGTGGTCACGCGCATCCTCGCCGCCGAGCTGGTGAAGCAGATGGGCCAGCAGATCATCATCGACAACCGCCCCGGCGGCGCGCAGACGATCGGCACCGAGATGGTGGTGCGTGCGACGCCCGACGGCTACACCATCGGTTATGCGAACGTCGTCACGCTCGCGATCAACAAGTCGCTGTTGTCCAGACAGCCCTACGACCCCGACAAGGACCTCGCGCTCGTCGCGCACTTCCTGTCGACCTACAACCTGCTCTGTGTGACCAACGCGCTGCCCGTCAAGACGGTGAAGGAGCTGATCGCTCATGCGAAGCAGAACCCCGACAAGCTGCTCAACGCCTCGGGCGGCAACGGCACGACGGGGCACCTCGGCGGCGAGCTCTTCAAGATCATGACGGGTACGCGGATCGTGCACGTGCCGTATAAAGGAAGCCCGCAGGGCATCACCGACCTCATCGCGGGGCAGGTGCACCTGATGTTCGACAACCTGACCTCGATCTCGCCGCACGTGCGTGCCGGCAGGGTACGCGGCATCGGGGTGTCCAGCCTCAAGCGCTCGCCGATCTTCCCCGACATCCCGACGATCTCCGAGGCCGGCGTCGGCGGTTACGAAACCAACGCCTGGGGCGGCATCGTCGTGCCCGCCGCGACGCCGCGGGCCGTCGTCACCAGGCTGAACACCGAGATCAATACCGCGCTGCAGACGCCCACGTTGCGCGAGCGCTACGCCCAGATCGAAGCCGAGCCCGTCGGCGGCACGCCGGAGCAGTTCGCGGCGTACGTGAAAAGGGAGACCGTGAAGTGGGCCGAGGTGGTGAAGAAGTCGGGCGCGAAGGTGGATTAGCTCGACAGCAAAGCTTTACCACGGAGGACACGGAGGAAAAGCCACGGAGGACACGGAGGAAAAGCTCGTTATTCCCGACCCGCGGCAGCGGGAGCTGTCGGGAATCCATTTTGACTTTGACCCTTTGAAAAATGGATTCCCGCCTGCGCGGGAATGACGGTACACGTGGTTCCGAATCGTTTTCCTCCGTGCCCTCCGTGCTGAAGCTCTTGATCTTTAGAGGTAACAGGCCATGCCACAGCATTACGATCTGATCATCCGCAACGCAACCGTCATCGACGGGACCAAGGCCCCGCGTTTCGATGCGGACATCGGCGTCCGCGGCGGCACGATCGCCGATATCGGCCGGCTCGATGCCGCCAGGGCCGACGCAGAGATCGACGCGAGCGGCCTCGTCGCCGCGCCGGGCTTCATCGATGCGCACACCCACGACGACCGGTTGCTCCTCTCCGACCGCGACGTGACGCCGAAGGTGAGCCAGGGCGTGACGACCGTGATCACCGGCAACTGCGGCATCAGCCTCGCGCATTCGCCGGTGCCTTCGGGCGCGCCGACGCCGCCGCTCGACCTGCTCGACACCGAAGGCGGCTGGTTCCGCTTCCAGAGCTTCCGCGCGTACCGCGAAGAGCTCGAGGCGAGGCCCGCGGCGATCAACGCCGCGTGCCTCGTCGGACACACCACGTTCCGCGTCGCGACCATGGACCGCCTCGACCGCGTCGCGACCGGCGCCGAGATCGCGAAGATGCGCGACATGGCGCGCGAGTCGCTCGAATCGGGCGCGATCGGCATCTCCACCGGCACCGCGTATCCGCCCGCGGCGTGCGCGAGCACCGAGGAGATCATCGAAGTGTGCAGTCCGATCCGCGAGCTGGGCGGTCTCTACGTCACGCACATGCGCAACGAGGACGACACGATCATCGACTCGATGGAAGAGACCTTCCGCATCGGGCGCAAGCTTTCGTCGGAAGTGGTGATCTCGCACCACAAGTGCGTCGGCACCCGGAACCACGGGCGCTCGCCGGAGACGCTGGCGCTGATCCGGGAGCGCATGAAGTCGCAGTCCGTCGGGCTCGACTGCTACCCATACATCGCGTCGTCGACGGTGCTGCGTTACGACCGCCTGGAGCAGTCGTCGAAGATCATCATCACGTGGTCGAAGCCTCATCCCGAGCTCTCGGGCATGGATCTCGAGGACGTCGCGAAGCGGCTCAACATGAGCCGCGCCGACGCGGTCGAGAAGATCAAGCCGGCGGGCGCGATCTACTTCATGCTGGATGAACAGGACGTGCAGCGGATACTGAAGTTCGACGACACCATGGTCGGTTCCGACGGCCTGCCGCACGACGCCAAGCCGCATCCGCGGCTGTGGGGCACGTTTCCGCGCGTGCTCGGACACTACGCGCGAGATCTGAAGCTCTTCCCGCTGGAGACCGCGGTCTACAAGATGACCGGCCTCACCGCGAAGCGATTCGGCCTGACCGATCGCGGCGTGCTGAAGCCCGGCGCGCACGCGGACATCACGCTGTTCAATGCCGCTACCGTGATCGATGCGGCGGATTTCCAGGAATCGACGAAACCGGCGATCGGTATCGAGACGGTGATCGTGAACGGCGTGCCGGTGTGGCAGGAAGGGCGCGCGACCGGCGCGCGGCCCGGCAAAATCCTGACGCGCCGTTGATGCGTACGGTGCGTTGGCCGGCAGGCGCTAACGCACCGCGCCTGCCGGCCGGATTCAGTTCAGAAAATCCGTCCCCGTCATCGGCATCAGATAGTCCCTGGTGATTTCCTTCGGATGGTTGATGCCCAGCTGCGCCATGTCCCGGTCGATCTCGTCCATCAGCAGACGCACCGCGTGGGTTACGCCGTCCCGACCGGCACACGCTGCCGCGCACAGGAACGGACGGCCGATGAAACAGAAATCCGCGCCCAGCGCGAGCGCCTTCAGCACATCGGTGCCGCGCCGAAAGCCGCTGTCCATGATCACCGCCATGTCCTTGCCCGCGGCCTCGCGGATCCCCGGAAGCACGCGCGCCGGCGAGACGGTGCCGTCCAATTGCCTGCCGCCGTGGTTGGACACCATCACGCCGTTCAATCCGTGCTCGCGTGCGATGCGCACGGAGTCTTTGTCGACCACGCCCTTGATCAGCAGATTGCCCTTCCAGATCTTGCGCATGTGCGCAATGTGCGTCCAGGAGAGCCGGTCGCGCCTGCCGTAATCGCGCTTGCCGCCGACCGACAGCATCGGCACGCGCGGACCCATGTTCTCGACGTGCGGCATGCCGTCGGTCATCAGCGTTTTGAGGAACATGCCGAACAGCCACCTGGGACGTATGCCCACGTCCCACGCCAGCCGCAGCGAAGGCCGCAGCGGCGTGCTGTAGCCGTTGCGCACGTTGTTCTCGCGGTTGGCGGGCACCTGCACGTCGACCGTGACGGCGATGGTATCGAAGCCGGCCCGCTCGCAGCGCTCGAAGGTTTCGGTGATGCGCTCGATGTCGCCCGGGAGATAGGCCTGGAACATCGTAGTCCTGCCGGCGGCTTTGACGTCTTCCATCTTCATGAGCGATGCGCCGCTCATCATCATCGGAATGTTCGCTTCCGCCGCGACGCCGGCGAGCACCGTGTCGCCGCGGTAACACGCGGTCGAGGTGCCGCCCATCGGCGCGAAGCCGAACGGCGCGTCGTAGGTTTTCCCGAAGAGGGTGGTTTTCATGCTGCGCGCGGTGGTGTCGACCAGCGGCTTGGGCACCAAGCCGATCTCCTCGAATACGTTGCGGTTGCCGCGCAGCGAAACATTGTCTTCCACGCCGCCCGTGACATAGCCGTAAATCGGCCGCGGCAGGATCCTGCGCGCCCGGTCGATGAAGTCCTGCAGCGCGAGGTATTGCTGCAGATGGCGCGGCAGCGCGCGCTTGTCGACGATGGACAGGCCGCCGATGCTGTCGAGCTTGCGTGTATCCGGAGCCAACGATTTGGGCGTAGCAGTGGTGTCCATCATCTCCTCCCTCTTGTGCGTTGAGCGTCGCAGCGGACTGCGCCGTTATGGATTTGCGGTGGTCAAGCCGTCACTATAACTGCAAGACGGCCACAACGAATCGCGGCGCACCGTCAGGCGCGCCAGCCCCGGCTCACGGTGATCGCGGGTCGGACCGAGCGATGCCTTCGTATGGCACGAGTTCGAATGAAAAACGGGGCGATTCCGCCCCTCAGCTATGTTCAGCCGCGCGCTTCAGCGCGTCGGCTGCAACGTGAGTTGGGCATCAGGTGCTCGCGTACGACGCGCTCATCGCGACCCATGTCGCGGCAGCGCCGAGTAGCCGCGGCCTTCGATTCGATCGTTTGCGAAATCCCAATTGAAGATTCTGCTGTCGGAGCGGCGCAGTGCGAAATAGCCAATGAGGCTGCTTCCAGGTCCGTCGTATTCGGAGCCGCAATTACCACACCGGGCCAACAGTACAACGTAGGACGGATTCTGAATGTAGGACTCGCAGTAGATCTGTTCTTTCGAGAGCGTCCGTAGCGACAGGCCATTAGCAACAATCACATCCTTGACCCGGCTACACTCGTGACCCGTCCACACGCTCACTTCGGAATTTGATGCACATGCGGGTGTGAGGCTGGCGGCCAGCAGCATGACGGCGATCCAGAAGCACAGCTTCATGATGCCCAACGACGTGTTCAGCGGCGGCCGCTTGCGGCCGTCCGCTGCAACACACAGTTATGCACCATTCACTTCCACCAATTCGCTTGAAGAGGTAGGCGGTGGGATGGGCTGTCCTTCCTCCTTGAGACCTTCGAGATGAAACTCG